>NZ_QWDE01000001.1:0-336930 GCF_003432065.1 Mucilaginibacter terrenus
AATGAAAATACCTTTTAAATAACTATTTTTGTACACGCTTTTATAGCGTTTGCTGCACGCCCCACGTCAGCTAATTGCCTGGTCAGTTTGGCCCGGAATCAGGTGGTCAACATCTCCATAACATACACTTTCACGGCATAAACCCGCTATGCCTATGCTCAATCCCATTTATTCCATGACTCGTCAAGTTCTTTGCTCTCCACCTTGACCTTATTCCGTCTTACAGGCTGTATAGCTGCCATAATTAATTCATTTAATCACTTTAAATCATTAAACATTATGGTTACTACAGCACAACCAACCACAACAAACACATTCGTTGACACCTACCAGGAGGTAACAAATGCAGTTATTAAAATACTTGAAGAAGGTACAATTATCTGGCAATGTCCATGGAATCAGGCTGGCTTACCAAAGAACATCACCTCTGATGTAAATTATCGAGGATGGAACCTGTTTCTACTCAACTTCCACACAATGATCAAAGGCTATCCAACGCCTTACTACATCACCTACAAACAGGCTAATCATCTTAAGGGCTCTATAAAGAAAGGTGAGAAAGGTGTAAGGATCATCTACTGGGCAGAGGTAGAACTCAAGAACCAACAAGCTGATGCAACTACACAGCAACCGGCTGATAAAACTGATAAGCCTAAGAAAATAATGGTGCCTAAGACTTACACCGTCTTTAACATCGCCCAAACTGAAGGGATTGAGTTTCCATACTTTGAAGTAGGCACACCAAGCGAACGTGAAAAGATTGCTAACTGCGAGATTGTTGTTGACAATATGCCTAACAGGCCCACTATTCGCAAGAATGGTACAAGTGCTTACTACCAGCCATCTACAGACACGGTTGTTGTACCAAGCCTAAAAAGATGCAAATCGAGCGAAGCGTATTATAGCACATTATTCCATGAACTGGCACACAGCACCGGACATGTGAGCAGGCTGAATCGTAAAGAGCTGTTAAGCGATGATGGCTTCGGCAGTACTGCTTATGCAAAGGAAGAACTTACAGCTGAAATGACTGCTGCATTCCTAAGTGCAGTAACTGGCATTGCACAATCAACAATTGACAATAGTGCAGCCTACATCGAAAGCTGGCTTAAAGCTTTGAGAAATGATAAAACACTTGTAATTAAAGCGGCTGCACAGGCTCAAAAGACTGCTGACTATATCCTATCAGTTGAATATGAAACAGCTTAAATAGGAGAAGCCCAGATGGGCTTTATACGATTTTACAAGACTTCATACCCATTATCAACCCATTTATCGGCAACGTACTGACAGAAAGGGCCAACTACGCCCTTTCGCGCACATCTTGATGGAGATCGTAAGTACCGAATTGAAATATTGCGTTATGGATGCTCGTCGATCCAATTCATTATAACTGATAACCTTATTTTCCAAAAAGCCGACAAGGTTTCTGGTAAAACAGATTTGCACGATGGTTTTGCGATTTTCAAGAAATATGCTCCAATAGTTAATGATTCTTTGTCAAAAGGCGGCTTACCTTAATAGAATAGTTTTGCTTAACTGTAATCAAGTCTATATTGTAAATCTAATCTGTTCATGTCGATTAAAAATATTAAAAAAAGTTGAATTATATTAATTATGAATTCAGAAATAAAATTTATTATATTCGTATAAATTAAACTTTGCTTTCAAGTTATAATTCGTTTTTTTTTACCTATGCCTCAAAACGAAAACTCCTACAAAATTTTAACGTTAATTGCCCACAAGCTTAATGTTTTAATTACGAAGCAATCCATTGAATTGGAGATGCTCAGACATCCCGATTATCCAAGCCTTTTGACTATTAGTGATATTCTAAACGTATGGAATATTTCGAACGAAGCTTTTAAAGTGCCTGAGTTTACAACAAAGCACCTCAAAAAATCGGCACCCTGTGTTATCTGTTCTAAAGTTGAAGGGTTTTATCTAGTTGAAGAAGTCAAAAGTGAAAATATCATAATCAATAATGGACACCAAAGAAGCATGATATCTCTTGATGAACTCAAAGATAAGTTCCAAAACGTTCTATTAGTCTTAAATAAATCAAAGGACTTTGAAGAATTTGATTATAAAACGAAACGTCAGATTGAAATTTTAAAAGCAATCCGGCAACCGTTTTTGGTTTTGTCATCGATTTTGATTTTTGCAATTGTTGCTTTTTTGAATATTTCTCCCAGTAGTGAACGTGTAGCATTAGTATTTTTAATGCTAAAGGCAGCGGGACTTATTGTATCTGTAATATTATTACTTCAAAGTATTAATGCAAATAACCCAATAATTCAAAAATTGTGTGGCACCGATGAAAAGAAAAATTGCCAAGCAATTCTAAACTCTAGGGCAGCGAAGGTAACCTCGTTTCTGACTTGGTCTGAAATTGGGTTTTTCTACTTTTCAAGTACTGCCCTAACGACAATTTGTGGCATGAACAACCTAAGGTTAATCCATTTTTGCGCCTTTGCTAATATTGTATGCATTCCATACACCCTATATTCACTTTTTTATCAATGGAGAATAGCAAAACAATGGTGTGTATTATGTTGCGCAGTGTTAGTGTTGCTTTGGCTTGAATTTGCAACGGCTTTATGGAGTAATTCTTTAACCTTGCAAAAATTATCAGTTGAGGATTTAACAATAATTTTCCTGAGTATACTTGCTCCTATTACCTTTTGGTCATTCAGTAAACATTTATTGCAACAATCAATGTTGGTCAAGCCTTTAAAAGAGCAACTTGGCTTATTCAAAAGGAACACCGATGTTTTTCATACATTGTTAAGTACCGAACCTGCGTATGCAATTCTACCTTCAGAAGATTCAATCGTAATTGGTAATCCCCATGCTAAAAATGTTATCACAATGGTTTCTAATCCGTTCTGTAAGGCTTGTTCGGTAACTCATCGTGAGCTAGAAGAAGTAGTTGAAAAGAATTCCACAATACAGCTGCAAATAGTTTTTGTGCCGCGAATTTACAGTCGAAAAAATGATTCAATTGTGGCTGCGCATCTTTTTTCATTAAAGCACAATTGTTCTGAAGCTTTGTTAAAAAGCTCGTTATTTGATTGGTATAATCAAGAAAAAAAAGATTATAAAAAATGGGCCGAAAAATATCCAATTCAAGAAACAAAGGACTTAGATAGAATCGTTGAGCGCCAACGTGAGTGGTGCGGTTTTGTAGGCATTGATACAACGCCGACCATTTTTTTTAATGGAAGGCGTTTATCGCCTGTTTATCATGCGACAGATTTAGCTTATATATATTAGACAGATCAAGGTATTAAGTACCTGTCTTATGGTAAAAACAGGAGGGAATGCTGAAACCCTTAATTTGAGGCAAAAAAATCAAACTACACATTTTTATGGAAAATTTAACATTACCCAGTTCTTTCGAACAAGGCGTAGTCCTTACCAGAGAAGAAATGAGAAAGATTAACGGTGGAAAGCTACAACAATATGCTTTCTGGTGCTCACAGACTAATGCATCGGGTCCTGGGTGCCAACCTTTTGGTTTGCAATATGGCGGCTGGGAGTGTAAATCAGATACTCTAGATTATTGTCAAGGCTATTACGATGCTGAATGTCAACGAGATGATTGCTGTGATGGGGTCGATTGCAATCAATCTACAGCTCCTCACGCTTCTTAAAAACTAAATTTATAAAACAAAAATGGAAAACTTACAAATGTCAAACGAAGCATTGTCTCGTGATCAAATGAGAAAAATTACCGGTGGAAAGCTTCCACCTGCAGGTTTATGCTATTACGAGTATGATAAAACTAATCCCGCTTGTGGTGGCGCAGGATCCCCCGGCTATTCTTATGTACCATGTGACGGTAGCAGAGATTACTGTCAAGGTTATTTAGACTATACTTGTGCTCAAGACGATTGCTGCACTGACGTCGACTGCTAAATCATTATTATTACATGAAGTTACATCGTAACTTCATGTAATTTAATATATAAACTACATGAAACAAGCTCTATTAACTATCGGATTTATTTTTATTTCAATTGTAGTATTCAGCCAAAAAATGCCCAACATTCAAGAAGCTGCTATGAAAGCTCCAGGGGACGTTAAAATAGATGGAATTTCAAAGGAATGGTCTAAGAAATTACAAGCTCACAATCGCGCTACAGGTTTAAATTATACTTTAGCAAACGATGTAAATAATTTGTACTTAGTTATACAAATCAATGATCCGGTGATTATTAATAAAGTAATTAGTGCCGGCATAACTTTATCTATTAAAAAGAACGGGAATTTAAACGATGTACAATCGATTACTTACCCGTATTTTGACGTAAATAATAAACCTCAAATAGATGTTAAGAATACCCCTAAAATCGATTCTTCTAAAGCATCTAAAATTAAAGCTGATTCTTTTATGACTGCCAACAATCAAAAATTATTTGAAAAGTCCCGTTGGATCAAGGTTTCAGGTATTAAGGAACTAGATACCTTAATGTCAGTTTACAATAGAGAAGGAATAAAAGCAGCGCAAAGGTTTGATAATCAGATGAATTATACAATTGAATTATCAATTCAATTGAGACATTTGGGTTTTAGTGCGAACACCGCTGACAAATTTGAATATAAAGTAACTTCCAACGGAGCGACAATGATGTCATTAAACGGGATATCTTTTGACACTCCAAAGCCTGGAACAAACGCCCGAAAGGTTTTAACAATTGGACCTGGAGCAATGCCACCGTCAACATTGCCAATAATGATGTCGACTACGGATTTTAAAGGAGTTTATACATTAGTAAAATAAAATCCGTTGAAATTCCCTTTTTTTAAACAACAGGATTTGCAGGATTGTGGACCAACTTGCTTACGAATGTTAGCCAAGTATTACGGCAAATCTTATTCAATCCAAAGGCTTCGAGACTTTTCGTTTACTGATAAAAATGGCTCTACTTTGTTAGGGATAAGCGATGCTGCAGAAAAGATCGGATTTAGAACTCAAGGTGTTAAATTATACTTTGACAAACTTGATGGCGTTACTTTGCCATGTATTTTGCATTGGCGTCAAAATCATTTTGTTATTCTTTACAAAATAAAAAACAACAAATATAGCATCGCAGATCCCTCGATCGGGTTACTAACATTAAGTGAAAAGGAATTTAAAGAGAATTGGTTTAGTCATTCAGAATTGCATAACGGAATTTGTCTTCTAATTTCAACAACTCCCAATTTTTTAGATATCAATGAAGATAAATCTAACACTATTACTTGGTCTCACCTTTTTTCCTACTTTTTAGCATACAAACAGTTATTCTTACAACTGATATTAGGCCTAATTGCAGGTACGATCATTCAGTTGTTTGCGCCGCTACTAACACAGTCTATAGTAGATGTAGGTATCTATACAAAAAATTTAAGCTTTGTAACGATAATTCTAATGGCTCAGATTGCTTTATTTATCGGAAGCATAAGTATTAATTTTATAAGATCATGGATTCTCTTGAATATTAGTGTCCGTATTAACTTGTCCATACTTACAGATTTTTTGATTAAATTGATGAAGCTGCCTCTTAGCTATTTTGAACGGAAAACCATAGGCGACATTATGCAGCGGATAACAGATCAGCAAAAAATAGAAAATTTTTTAACCAATACTACATTAAATACTTTATTTTCTATATTGAATTTATTTGTATTCACATTGCTCTTGGTTCATTATAATCTATTGATTTTTTTTATATCGATCGTTGCAAGTGGTCTTTACACCCTATGGATTACAGCTTTTTTAAAAAGACGAAGATCTCTGAACAATAAACAATTTGATCTTTCAGCACAAAACCAGACATCCCTGATGGAATTGTTTTCCGGAATAGGTGAAATTAAACTCAACAACTCCGAAAAACGTAAAAGATGGGATTGGGAACAAATTCAGGCAAAACTATTTAAATTTAAAGTCGATAATTTGACGCTTAATCAGTATCAACAAGCGGGATCAGCCTTTATAAACCAAACTAAAAATATTCTAATAACTTTTATAAGTGTTAGATCTGTGATCGCTGGAGAAATGACACTTGGAGGTATGATGGCAATACAGTATTTGGTAGGCCAGGTAAGTAATCCTATTGAACAATTAGTAAGTTTTATTCAGGCTTACCAAGATGCAAAAATCAGCTTGGAAAGGCTTAACGAAGTACATGACCAAAAAGATGAGGAGTTATCAAGCGGATATTACATACAAGATTTGCCTCTAAAGCGAACAATTCAAATTCAAAATCTTAATTTTTCTTATCCTGGAGTAGACAATCCATTAGTTTTAAAAAACATAAACTTAGTCATCCCTGAAGGGAAAATTACTGCGATTGTTGGAATGAGTGGTAGTGGAAAAACGACGCTTATGAAATTGCTTCTTCGCGTGTACGAAATGAAAAATGGAGAAATTAAAATAGGAAAAGTACGTCTAAGTAGTCTTGGTTACCGAATTTGGCGGCAGAGTATTGGTGTAGTTTCACAGGATGGTTATATCTTCAACGACACATTGCTCGCAAATATTACTTTAGGAGACGAAAATCCCAAAATAGACGACGTAGAGGAAGCTTTAAATGTTGCGAATCTTTCTGATTTTGTTTCAGAATTGCCATTTGGTCTTTATACAAAAATTGACCCTAAAGGTCATAACTTAAGTCAAGGACAAAAACAACGCTTATTGATCGCCCGGGCAGTTTATAAAAATCCTCCATATTTGTTCTTTGATGAAGCCACTAATGCGCTAGATGCTAATAACGAGAGAGAAATTATGGAAAAACTAAACTACTTCTTTTCTGGTCGCACGGTTTTAATTGTCGCACATAGACTAAGCACAGTTATGAATGCAGATAACATTGTTGTTCTTAACAAAGGAAATTTAGTAGAAAGTGGCACTCATTTAGAGCTTGTGACTTTGAAGGGTTCTTACTATGAACTTGTTAGAAATCAACTTGAACTGGGTTTATAAATGAATCAAGAACAAAGACATAGTGATGATATAGAGGATATCATATATACTCCACCGAGGTTTATTTACCGATGGGGTATAACTTCTATTATGATTGTTATATTAACTTGTTTGTGTCTCTCAGCTTTTATACATTTCCCCTCATTTTTGATGTCTAGAATCAAATTTCATGGCGTTAAATCTTTGGTAAATGTCCGTATACCAGACTCAAGTGTAGTAACACAAATCTTGGTCGTGAATGGACAAGTGGTAAATAATAAGCAATTACTTGCAGTCGTGGAACATCGTGGACGAAAAGACTCAGTATTTTCATCTATAAACGGTCGCGTTTTCTACGCTGGGATTGTACATGAAGGGGCGTTAATAGATTCGTCACAACTTATTTTTGATCTTCATCCTAATACAAGTTATTACGGTGAACTTGAAGTTCCGGATCAACGAATGGATGAAGTAAGTCCTGGACAAAAAGTTATTTTCAAATCATTGGATGGTTCGGAAGATATAGGTAGTGGTGTAATAACGTATGTAACACATGACAGACTTAATCCTCAAAAGAAGATAGCTGAAGTAGAAGTATTAAAATTAAGGAAGGAATTTAGCTCTACCATCGAGGATGGTGTGCTTGCCGACGCATTAATAACCTTATCAGACCGCCCACTATTAGCACAGATTATTGAGAATTTTGGTTTAGGAAAAAGATAAGTAGTCATTAAAATACAGTTAAGGGATAAAACTGCCATCTCCGCGACGTTTCATTGGCTTTCCATCCTTCATTGGGGTTCCTCCCCAACGTTGAAACGCAAATTTGACACCTATTAGAAAATATCTACTCTTATCTGAAGATGACGTATATGTTGTTCCCATTGGACCAACGGTTTGTTGAAGAAAATCGTTTTGGTGTAGAATGTCAAACGCATTAAACATTACTACGATGTTATTTTTAGTCGTTACTTTTTTATCTAATCCCACATTTATTACAAACGGGTTTTTATTGTAATTAGTGAGACCTTTGACATAATTTTTACTGATAAAACCTGTTACGTTCCACGCTTCGTTAATTCGCAGTTTGCCATCTATTGCAATCCTAACTGTGTTAATACTCGTCTGTTTAGCATTTGCAAAACTGCTTTGCGTCTTAGCAATTTCATATCCTAAAAAAGGATATAATTCCAACTTTTCACTTGGGTTAATTTTAGGTCCAAAACGTTGATTGGAACGGAAATCTTGGATATTGTATTTAGAACCATTGCTTAAAGCATTAGTCTGATTGAATAAGAATGAGCCATTAAGGGACAACGAATATTTTCTATCATTCAATTGTTTTGTAACAGAGTAAAAGGTCGAAGAACTTACATCACCACTTAAATTTGTATATTGAGTTATGTTTACAGTTTTCGTTGCATTGTCATTAAGCGGAATTAAAAGCTGTGTAGAGTTTACCGCAGCTCGGTTTTCATATATCCTAGATGTTGAATTGAGGGAGAGATTAATTTTACTATTAGGAATGTATTTATTGTAGGCCGCCCTTATTAAGTGAACAAATCCAACCTTAAGTGATGGGTTACCAACAACCTGGTAATTTGGATCCATTCGATCCGTAAATGGCTGAAGTAATTGGAATTCTGGCTGAATATAGTTTCCATTATAAGTTAATGACAGTTTTTCCAATTTAGACCAAGTGTATGAATATCTTATTATAGGAGACAATTTAGTAGCATTCCTATTAGTCCTATACAATTGCTGATCTTGTTTCCCACTGCCAAAAAGTCGTGCATTCAAAAAAGATATGCCAAGCGTAAGAGCCGATCTTCCCTTCAGCCACCGCATATCCAATGTAAACTTATCGTCAATATAAGTGTAATTATAGTTACTCTTAAGGTAAGGCGTCACTTGTGAAGTTTCAGCATCTAATACATTATCAGCCTCGGCAGTGTTTTCATTCTCCGACGCTTTAATTTGAGCGATATAATCAAACATCAACGATTTGGATAAAGGCTGACCAAATGTTATTAACCCTTGATAGGTCTTGACATCGTTTGTTCTAAATGCTCGTATGTGACTTGTAGAATCGTTGATTAACTCGTTTTCTGTTGTATCGCCAAAATACTGGTAAAATGCAGATACGTCATTGTAAATGGTATTTCGTTGCCTACCGACTCCTGCCTGAATAGAAAGAGCTTTCCGAGGATTTAGAAAAGTGTGAACAAACAAAGCCGTTGCGTTTAGGTTCAAGTTTTCGTTTTTGTTGTTGTTGCTACTATAGATACGTTGATGTTCAAAACCGCTGGTGAAATTGTTAATATAATTACTTTCATCTTTATTAAAAAAAATCGAATTATAAGTCGTCAATGACGGCGACAATTGCAGGAAATTAAATTTATCAATATAATAATTGATTTCTATAGAAAGGTTATGGTTGTTAACAGTGCCATTCCCGAGGTTGTTATTTTTGAAATCACTTATGCCACTTTCATAATTTAGGTACCCGTATCTTGACGTTGAATAGTCATTTTTTTTTAATTTGTAGCTGTAATTGGCTACAAGTTCTGTCCTTCCTGATAAATTATCTCTATATGTTAAAGTTGGTGAAAAGTTTAATGTCACGCCTGGGCTAGTTACCTGATTGTTAAAATTTTCACTGTTAGAGGAGTTGTTAGACGCTGAAGTGGTTGATGTAGTATTAGCTATGCCGTCAATCGTTCGTTTGAATTCAGTAATAACACCGATTTCTTGGTTGGCGTTAATTCTTTGAGCAAACACATTTGAATTGTATCTGTTGTTAGAGCCATATTCACTTAGTAAATGTCCAAAGTTGCCGATAGATTTATCAGCTCTCGTTGTTATATTTATTACCTTTTGTGCTTCTCCATCTTTAATTCCAGTTCTATTTGCTTGTTCACCATAATCGTCAACTATTTGTATCTTATCAACAATCAAGGCAGGCAAGTTCTTTATTGCCTGTGCTACGTCACCCCCTGCAAACGTTTTACCATTGAGCTTTGCTTTTGTAATTTGTTGCCCATTATGAGTGACAACCCCATCTTTGCTAACCTCTATACCCTCCATTTTTCGAAGCAACTCACCAACATTAGCGTCACGTGAAACGCTGTAATCATTTGCTCTATATTCAACTGTGTCTGTCTTGTAAACAATAGTCGGAGTGCCATTTACTTTGACTTCTTTCAAAACAAGTGTTCCTTTATTCATCGTAATGGGTGGAACCACTATCTTTGTTGCGTTGACATTGAAGATGTATTTCTTTACGATTGCTACGAATTCAACACTTGTGACGCTTAAAGTAAAAGTGGTTTGCACGACATTCGGAAATATATATATACCATCTTGATCAGATGAAGTTGTTAAGCTATCCTGCTTCGATTTTAAAACTATTGTAACGTTGCTAATTGGCGTACCTAATGAATCTACAATTATTCCACTAACTTGCCGTTTAACTTTTAATACCTCATTTTGAGCTGATGAGTAGCTTGGTAATATCGAAAAAAATACAAACAATAACAGGATTAAAGATCGTATCAAGTTAAAGAAATTAAATAATGGTTATAGATTAACATAAAGATAAAAAATTCAAATCATTTACATACTCTTAAAAAAAATACTCCATAATTTTCAATTAAAGTGATTGTATTTTGCCCCTCTGTTGCCGTAATAAGTTTTATTGACAAACTTGGTTGACGTGAGTAACACATTGTTGTATTTGGATATTACTATATTTACTTCGTGAAAGTTTAAATTCGTTAAACTAATCGTTAATTAATGAAAACAACATTTTTGAAAATATTAACTCTTTTATGTTTTTTTTTGGGAGTATTAACGAGTTGCGAAAGATATATTAAGCTGGAAGTTAGCCACGAAACGTCAGAACTCCTAAACTGCGACAAAGTCTTTGCTGGCACCAGAAAGTCAATTGTGGAATTAAATGAATTTCTTATACAGACTGGAACGATTGATACAATTGAAGATCGATCTGCTTATGCTGCCATTATCAGAATAAATGGAAAAGAAGTTATACTTGATTTAAAAAGGATAAAGCAATCAATTGATGGATCTACAGCTGAAACCTTTACAGGTCACAATTACACCTTAGAGTTGTATTACCAAAAGAGGCGAATTCATTCTGCCGAGTTCTTTGAAGGATTTGCAATTGTTAAATGCGGTAAAATTGCTACGCGTTACGAAGTAGCTGGAATAAATAATATCTTGTAAATACAATTTGTGTAGTTCTAGTTATAATTTTAAAATACTTTTCAGAAGCATTAGTTTTAACCATTGTAGCATAAGAAATTGTTATTACTTTCTAAATAAAATTCTGCAAATCGATGCTCAGGTGTAATAGTGCAATATAAGTGCGAGGACACTGGCTTGAATTCAAAATGAACTATCTAAATTGCAATCATCAAACCTTTCAATTAGGTTGGGCTCGGCCTATCATAACCCCGATAGCAATTGAATTTCAAAAACGGTACATACACGGTAGTACGGGAAACAAAATAGAAGCCCAAGGCGAATTGCGGAGAAATTTATGTGCATTTTTTTGCTAATGCTATTGTGTGTTAAATTTTTAGCGCTTTATATAAGGTTACTGATTCTATTATCTATAGTTTATACACTTTGGTTACCTTTTAAGAAGTCAGGAAAACCTTGTTCTAAAACATCCAAATACAAAATCTTCAATTCAGAATTTTGACAACCTCTTAAAACAAGGATTTTCACTTTTTCTGAATTAGGCTAAATGACCATTGGTGGCTTTGCATGTGGAATGGCGGTCATAAGTCATAGTAAAGAATGCTATTGCCACTTTGTGCTATTTAGTACGTTTGCTACAGTTATTTTTAGGGGTGTTAAAAACCCCTATTTATAGTCTGTCTGTAGCAAATTGAAATATTGATTTTTCCATTTCGGTCTGTTCATTTAAATGGTAACGAAGATGAAAGCAATGGGAGTGAGTGATGTAATGAATTATGTAGCAAAGTTAGGCAAGAGGATATGACACAAGGCAAGGAACTACGGCATAAACACTCCCCTAATCACTGCCCTTCATTTATTCCGTTCCTCCTTGCATTTAGTTAATCCATACGCCTGTATGGTCACCATAATTCATTATTCACTTTAAACAATCAATACGAAGCAGACGAAAAACTGCGCCAAAACTGCGCCAAAACTGCGCCAAAAGTTTGAGCTGATCGTGCAATTAGTTAAATTTGATAAAGCATTCCAATGATGCTGTAGAGGAATATTAATTAACTATTTTATCAAATCTGCGCTTATCCGTCTTAAAAGCTCTTTAAATACAAAAAGCCTTTGATAAAAATACCAAAGGCCGTCTATTGAAAGGTGATCTCATCAGGATTCGAACCTGAGACCGACAGATTAGAAATCTGTTGCTCTATCCAGCTGAGCTATGAGACCATTTATAAATTGCGTCGCAAATATAGGAAATAAGGTTTTAGCGCCAACAGTTTTTTATCAAGTACAATAAACTTTATGCTGCGGTAATGCCCAGCTAATATCTTGAAAATAATTATTTATAATTGTAGTGTTAGTTTCCCTAAGGAGCTTAAGCAGTTGCTTGATTAAAGGTGAGTAAAAACTGCTACACTGCAGATTTGAAAATCTTATAAAAAGTCGGAAAATATTTTGGTTCTCATATTTAAAATCATCTTTTGCTATTTGATTTGCAAAAAAGAAGGTTGGAACTTCAAAGTGTTTTTTTTACAATAAGTTAATCCTACTTTTAACCAATTTTAAAATCTCACAAAAAAATATGATCATAATTGCTGACGGCGGCTCAACTAAAACAAATTGGTGCCTGGTTACTGAAGATGGTAAGAAAGTGTATTTCAACACCGAAGGTTACAATCCGTATTTCGCCCCTAAAGACTACATAATACAATCTTTAAAGGAAAGCTTGCCGACAGACCTGGAGAAAGATAAAATAACCGAAGTTAACTATTACGGTGCAGGTTGCAGTACAGATGAAATGCGACAGCTGGTTAAAGAGGCGATGGAAGCTGTATTCACCAAGTCTAAAGTTAACATCGGCCATGATTTGCTTGCAGCTGCGCGTGCACTGCTTGGCAACACCGAAGGCTTTGCTGCTATTTTAGGCACTGGCACTAATACTTGCCTTTATGATGGTAAAGAGGTAATCAACAATATTGACTCTGGCGCCTACATTTTAGGTGACGAAGGTAGCGGTTGCTATATCGGTAAAAAGTTATTGATCGATTATCTGCGCGGATATATGCCCGAAGCTGTACGTAAGGCGTTTTGGGAAGAGTTTAAATACACTCCTGATGATATCAACGAAATTGTTTATACACAACCACGTGCAAACCGCTTCTGCGCAAGCTTTAGTAAGTTTGTTTATGATAATAACGTAAACATAGAGTATTCACGCAACTTGGTTCGTACATCTTTCGAAGACTTCTTCAAAAATCTGGTTACGCATTACCCGGATTATAAAAAGTACACCTTCAACTGTATTGGTTCTGTTGGCTACAATTTCCGTAATGTACTAGAAGAGGTAGTTACCGAAAATGGCATGACTGTAGGCAACATCATTCGTTCTCCTATAGATAACCTCGTGAAATTTCACTTGGAGCTTGCCCCAAGTCAGCTTTAATTTTTACAAACGCAAACGAAAAGCCGGAAAGTCATTTCCGGCTTTTTTTGTGTTCACCTATTTTAAACGGAGCCAAGGTTAGCCTTTAGGATTAAATTATAAGATATATTTTTATCTTAAACAAAAATAGAATGTGTAGGTTGTATAAATATCAATGCGACCAGAGACATGATATTAGGTGAACAATTACTTAAAATCCTCAATAAAAACTACGAGCCGGACACCTTTGTACAAACCTCTTTTAAAAGATACGATCTTGGATTTAAAACAGATAATGCCGGGCGGCCTATACTGTTGTTTATTGGCAAAATGGATGAGAACGGTAAAATAAAGGGCGATCGTTTTGCAAGAAGATTAGTGTTTAATTCAAGTGGGGAAGTAGTAAAAGACCATTGGGACAATAAGGGTAAAACTAATTAACTTATACATATGCCATCAGACGTTGTAGTTAAATGCAGTAAATTATTGTTAGAAAAAGGCCTTACTATGGCTTTTGCAGAGAGCGCAACCGCGGGGCGCTTATCTGCCGAGTTTTCACTGGTGCCTGATTGTGGAAAAATGCTAAAGGGAGGACTCGTGTGTTATGATGCGGATATAAAGCAAAAGGTGTTAGGCGTACCTGCTAATGTAGTAGAGCAGTTTACTCCCGAGTCGGCCGAAGTTACGAAAGAACTAGCTGAGCGTTTACCAAAGTTATTTGATGTAGATGTTACGGTAGGAGTGACCGGCCTTACTATGCCGGGAGGTAGCGAAACCGACGAGAAGCCGGTAGGTACCATGTTTATACATGCTGTTGTAAATGGACAACCTTACGCGTTGCGGGAGCTTTATCAGGGAAGCCAGGAAGATATCGTGTTACAAACAGTAGATAGAGTTGCAACGCTATTACTAGAAAAATTAAGCTAAGAAAATGGAACCAGTTACCGTTATAGTAGAAAGCCCGAGAGGCGCTAATCATAAATTTAATTACGAGCCAAAAGAAAATCGGTTTAAGCTGGCGAAAATTTTGCCTGCCGGCATGGTGTTTCCGTTTGATTTTGGATTTATCCCGGGCACCAAAGGTGGCGACGGTGATCCGCTTGATGTTGTTGTGATATCTGAGATAACCGGGTTCCCGGGTTGTGCTATGGATTGCCGCATTATTGGCGCGCTTAAAGCAGAGCAGACTGAACGCGACGGAAAAACCACACGGAACGATCGTTTTTTGGCTGTACCAGTAGTGTCACAGCTATTCGCAGAGGTTACATCCATTCTTCATTTGTCTGAAGCAGTTATGAATCAGATTGAGCATTTTTTTAAAAACTATAACGATCAGGCTGGTAAGAAATTTGAGGTTCTTAGCCGGATTAATGAAGAGGATGCATTTAAACTTATCAAATAAGAGTTTATTTTACATTTCTTAAATGCAATAAAGTTGCATTAACTGTATATTTGTTTCATGAATTCGCCAAAACCCTCCCGTAAGCTCGACCATATCGGGATGACTGCTTCTACACTCTGCGCTATACATTGTGCTGCTGTACCGGTACTATTTACCAGTTTACCGTTGATGGGTATGGAGTTCTTAGCTAATCCGGTTGTAGAATGGACTATGATCTTGCTTGCATTGGTAGTGGGTGTATGGGCAATTGGCGGTTCTTATTCCCGCTCACATCATAAAATTCTTCCTGTCTTATTGTTAATTGCCGGCTTCGTTATCATTATTTTAGGGCATCTTTTTACAAAGAGTACGCTGGAGGCTATTATTGTACCCCTGGGAGGAATTACAATTGCAGTTGCCCACTTTATCAATTATAAGTATGCGGGTACCTGCCAAGCAAGTGATAGCTTTCTTCACGTTAAACATACACATTAATGGTAGCCCAAAGTACTACAAAACGCTTCGAAGAGTTACTGGAGAAGCACCAGCTTAAGAAGACAACTGCCCGCCTGAACGTGCTGTCCACTATGTATGGGAAGAAATCTGCTACATCTCAACCAGAGCTTGAAAGCGTTCTGCAGGACATCGATCGCGTAACGCTTTACCGTATTCTTAATGTGTTCGAAGAAAAAGGCATTATTCACAAAGTTTTTGACCTGAACGGAACAGCAAATTACGCTGTTTGCTCATCAGGATGTGAAGAACATCATCACCACGACGAGCACTTGCACTTTAACTGCAAAGTTTGCAAAAGTGTGTTCTGCTTAAATGATATGAGCTTGCCCAACATCAAATTGCCTGCGGGTTTCCGGGCAGAGGGCTTTACGCTTTACGCTTCCGGCTTGTGCCCAAGCTGCAGCAGCAAAAAGGCTTAACTGCCAGGTTGCAATATCTTCATCTCTAAATAACACTCTTAAAGGCGTTTTCTGCTTATTTGTTAGTACTTTACCATCACATCGTAACTATTAACAACTAATTACTAATGCCTTATTTTCAGCATTATTCTTTTGATTTGTGGCTTACCCTTATCAAATCTAACCCTGCTTTTAAACCAGCCCGAGCAAGGTATTTTCATCAGCATTACAATAGTTATAATAAATCTGAGGAGGAAATAGCCGGCATCTTCCGTCAGGTGGACCTGATGTGTAACGCTGTAAACGAGAAGACCGGGAAAAACGTTGATGCCGACGAGATGTATCTTATGGTTATCAATTTTATTAACGACGGCAAGTTGGATCTGGATGATATCGACCTGTTAAAGGTCCTGGCCGATATGGACGATCTGCTGTTCAGCCATCCGCCCGTGATGTATTCAGATGTAACATTTGATACATTGTCGCATCTAAAACAAAATAGCGGGGCAACTTTTAGTTTGCTCAGCAACACAGGTTACATCACCGGTAAAACATTGAGAAAAGTATTGGCTTTGTACGGGTTAAATGATTTTTTTGACTTTCAGTTGTACTCGGATGAGGCGGGACTCTCGAAACCAAATCCGGAGTTTTTTACTGTGATGCTCAAGAATATTGACATATGCAATGCCGGAAAGTCGGTGCCGTTAACAGGTATAATTCACATCGGGGATAACCCCAAGAACGACGTAAAGCCTGCTGATTTGCTTGGTATTAAAAGCCTGCTCATCAACTCAAATAACAAAACAATCCTAAACCTGCTTAGCTGATATGACAACCACCTATTCGTTACACCACATTAGCAATACTGCGGCGTTTGGCTTTAGTGCTGACGACTATAGCCGGTTTAAATTCGGCGACGGCAGTGTTTCCAGAACATTCGGCACTCAGCTTGCCGACGGCTTTATAAAAGAACACTTACGCAACAGACATATCAATCAACAAATTGTAGTTATTTCCAGTCCTTACTCTTTTATACCCACCGCTACCCTTGCTATGAAAACCTGGTTTGTGTATCGTGTAAACCAATGGCTGGCTGACAATAATTTACCCGTGGTGCAAGAGGCCAAGGTACACCGTACAATTACTTACAAAGAAGATTATGGCGAACTGGATGCCGAACAGCGGATGAAGCTTATTGGAAATGACCAGTTTCACATCGACAAGCAATTCCTAACCGGGAAAACGCTCATATTTTTAGACGACATCAAAATCACAGGTAGCCACGAGCGGATGATCATGAAGATGGTAGGAGAGTACGGTTTAGATAACGAGATCTACATGCTTTACTTTGCCGAACTGGTTAACAAAACTATCCATCCTAATGTAGAGAATTTTCTTAACTACCACTTTGTAAAAAACATTTTTAGCTTGGAGGATATTGTACAAAGCGCAGCGTTTTGTATTAATACTAGGCTGGTGAAATACATACTAAATTACGACCATGACGAGTTCTGCATATTTATTGAGGGGCAGCCGGGAAGTTTTATAGAGGTATTGTATAACATGGCTTTAGGAAACGGATATCATACCATTCCGGCTTATCAGCGAAACCTCAACTTTATTAAACAACTTCTATTTTTAGACAATTACAAACTTATACAATATGGCAATTAATCTTCAAAAAGGGCAGCGCGAAGCAATCGACGCACCTAAATTTACTATAGGCTTAGGTTGGGACACCAACTCATCATCAACAGGTGCGGCATTTGACCTTGACGCGTCTGTTTTTGTAATGGGCGACAATCGCAAACTGGTAGCTGATGAATTTTTTGTGTTTTACAACAATACAGTATCTCCTGATGGTGCTGTTGAACATACGGGCGATAACCTTACTGGTGCCGGTGACGGAGACGACGAGCAGATAAAGATCGACCTGTCTAAGATCGACTCGCGCGTAACTGAGCTTACCGTAGTGGTTACTATTCATGAAGCCGAGAACCGCCGCCAGAACTTTGGGCAGGTTCGTAATTCTTTCATCCGCATATTTGATAGCGGTACAGGTGCCGATCTGCTTAAATACGAGTTGGAAGAAGATTTTTCAATTGAGACCGCTGTGGAATTTGGTCGTATCTACAAACGTGATGGTAAATGGAAATTTGAAGCAGTAGGTGCGGGTATGAAGGGTGGTTTACAGGATTACTTAAACAAATACAACTAAAACTATACACAATGGCAATTAATCTTCAAAAAGGACAACGCATTAGCCTGGAAAAGGAAAATGGCAGTAAGCTCCAAAATATTTGCGTAGGCATTAACTGGGGCGCTATCGAAAAGAAAGGCCTTTTCGGATTTGGCGGAAGTAAAGAAGCGGTGGACCTTGACGCGAGCTGCGCGTTATACGATCAGGACAAAAAACTGGTGGAAGTTGTATATTTCGGTAATCTCAAGTCCAAGGATCAATCAGTACGCCATAGCGGTGATGACCTTACCGGCGATATGGGCGGTGACGACGGATTGGATAATGAAGTGATTACCGTTGATCTTGCAAGACTCAACCCATCAATAAACTATGTAGCCTTTATGTTAAACAGCTTTCGCGGGCAGGATTTTGGCGCTATCCCGTTTGCTTCTATACGCATCTACGAAGGGACACCTAAACGCGTGAACGAAGTATTTGCAAAGTACGACATTGCACATGGTGCAGGCTTTGCGGGACACGTAAGCATGGTTATGGGCGTATTCTATAAAAAGAACGGCGAGTGGAAGTTTAACGCGATTGGAGAGCCTACCAAGGACCGAAGACTCGAGGAGACCGTGCGTACGGTTACACAAAACTATCTTTAATAGTTACAAAACAACAAAGCAATGGAAACCAACCCAAGCAATAACGAATTGAGCCTTAACTCTCCGGATATTACGGCCAATGTACCTGAGGTAAGCAATACAGCTCCCGTTAAATTAGATAAGCAGGGCAATGTTGACCTTACAAATATAAAGCCTGAAGAGGAGCAGAAATTTAAGGAGATAGCTAAGGCTATCGACCCTAAGGATGTAAACTCGGTACTTAATTTTGGTACCGAGGTGCAGGCATCAATGGAGCGGTATAGCAATACCTTCCTCACATCAGTACGTACTTACAATTCAGGCGAGGTTGGTGTACTGATAACTGATCTGCTCAACGAGCTGAACTATATTGATGTAGACGAGCTGAACCAAAATGGGTTCACCCGTTTTATATCAAGTATCCCGTTCCTGAAAAAGATAGTGATGGATACCAAAAAGTTGTTTGCCAAGTACGATACGGTGGTAAACAACATTGATAAAATCACTACCAAGATAAAAGCCGGGCGAGTAAACTCTCTTAAGGATAATGCTTCGTTGCAAACCATGTTCGATAGCAACGTTACTTACATCCACCAGATGGAGGAGCTTATCATTTCGGGTCAGCTTAAATACAATGAGCTTAACGAACAGCTGGCTGTAATGGATGGCAAGCCGGACGACTACCAGGATTATGAAATTGCCGACCTGCGCGACTTTGTAAACCGTTTGGATAAACGCCTTGCAGACCTGAAAGTGGTAAGATTTATCATGCTGCAATCGCTGGCACAGATACGTGTAGTACAGAACAACAACACAACTATCGCTGAAAAAGCGCAGTCTATTGTTACTACTACAATACCGGTTTGGAAAAACCAACTTACCATTGCAGTAGCGTTGCACAGGCAAAAGGAAAATGTGGAAATGCAGAAGAAAATATCTGAAACCACTAACACCATCCTGCAAAAAAATGCGGAATTGCTTAAACAAAACAGCATTGATGTAGCACGCGAAAACGAAAAAACCGTAGTTTCGATAGAAACTTTAAAACGTACCACGCAGTCGCTAATAGAAACACTTACAGAAGTGAAGCGTATACATGACGAGGGTACGCAAAACCGACGCACTCTTAACACCGAGCTACAAACGTTAGAAACGGAGTTAAAGAAAAATGTGACGAATACGCGTTAAGTGAATGATGGATGAGAGCAGAGTAAATATTTTAAATGAATCGACCCGGGTAATAAGCAAGCTGCAATTGCTTACCGTATTCTTTAATAACGATATCATTTATAAAATTTACCTGCGCACCCAAGTTATACATCAGCTATTTGCAACCAACCCTGAATTGGATATTAACAAGCTGGAACTGTTTCACGTACAGTTTACAGCTTCGCTTATTGAGCTATTAAAAAGGGTAAAGAAGCACAACGAGGTGAATGCCGATCTGCTAATGGATGAGGTTCAGCTTAATAATGAGCTGATCAACCAGATGGGCGATACGGCATTCACCGAAAGCAGCTTTAAGAACGACAAGCAACGGCAGGCACTTAAAATTAGCCAGTCGTTACGCAGCTTGTACGAAGCGCTATCCAATAATCTGGATAACTATCCATTTGCCAAAAACATAAACTTGTTTAGTTCCCGCTACGCCGCGGATTACTTCGCCGAGATACCTCCTGGAATCTTGGCGGAACTTCTACAATACAACCCTGCAGAGCTGTACGCTAATAAATACGCCACTATACAGCGAAAGCTGATGGGCCGCCTATGCAAGTATGACTTTAAAATTGAGTTTTTTGCAGGTTTACGCACAGCCGACATCACGCTGGAAGTTTACAAGTTCGCGGCGATAGACCAACATTTTTTGTATTCTCCGGCAAATAACATTTTCTTGTTTTGCGATTTAGGTAAAATAGGCAATATTGCGGTGGAAAGCACCCTTTCTAAAAAGGAGCGTATAATGCAGGAACTGCTGGATAAAAACGTTCGACTGCAAAGCAGTGCAGGCGTTATAAAAAGCCATTTACCTACAGAAATACTACAACTATTGGAAGAAGATTACAAGAAAATAAGCGACGTTGACTTTCTGCAGCACATGAATAATTTTGATGTGCAAGCCAACATCCTTAAGGCAATGTTGAACACAGATATTATTTAAACCACTTCCGGAGTAACGCTGATTGTAACATACGGCCATATTATTAATCAAAGAAATACAACTGCCGACAACTGTATCAGGGATTTTCTGTTATAATTGCAGGTACAACAAGTGCAACTGTTATGGATATTTTACATACCCTATTGGGAGAGGACATCAAAGCCGGGTTACTGGTTATATTAAACCTGATCGTTATAGAAAGCCTGCTGTCTGTAGACAACGCGGCAGTTCTGGCAACAATGGTGATCGATCTCCCTAAGGAACAACGAAGCAGGGCGCTTAAGTATGGTATTGTAGGCGCATATGTACTAAGGGGCGTATGCCTCTTTTTAGCAGCATGGCTGGTAAAGATATGGTGGCTTAAACCGTTGGGCGGTTTATACCTTATCTATCTGGCTTTCGATTATTTCAAAGGAAAGGCAGATAAGGCAGCAGGCGAAGAGGAGGAAATAGATAAGAGCAAGAATTGGCTTTATAAAGCTACAGTAGGCACCTTTGGTACCTTTTGGGCGACCGTTGCACTGGTGGAGTTGATGGACCTGGCCTTCTCCATAGACAACGTATTTGCAGCCGTGGCCTTTACAGACCATGTGTTTCTTATTTACACCGGCGTTTTCATCGGTATATTAGCAATGCGCTTTGTTGCACAAGCCTTTGTTAAACTAATGGAAAAGTTTACCTTTTTGGAAACGGTGGCCTTTATTGTAATAGGTGTGCTCGGTATTAAACTTACCGCATCTCTTTACACGCACTTCTCGCCGGAAAGCCCTGTTGCTAAGTTTATGGAAGGAGAGACTGCGGACATTATTGTTTCGGTATTTACTGTGGCGATATTCCTGATACCGGTGATCACATCTGTAATATTCAACTTTCCTAAGAAGCACACTATTGAGCCAGAAGTTGCCGAAGCTGCCGAAGATGTTTTGGATAAAAGCTAATATTGTAGCGTGAACAAGATAATTGCATCTATATTCGGCATAGGATACATTAAAGGTGGGGGCACCCTTGCCGCTATTGTTACCTGCCCGCTTATCTGGGCTATATGGCAGCTTAACATTTCCTGGACACTACTTATCGCTACTATAGTGATTACTCTATTAGGTATTTATGTCGGCGATAAGGTAGAACCGGAATGGGGTAAAGATAGTTATAGGGTTGTGATCGACGAGGTAGCCGGTATGATGGTCACTATGCTTTTTATACCTGCAAACTTGTACTTGCTACTAGGAGGATTGGTGTTGTTTCGGTTTTTCGACATCTTAAAACCTCTATATATACGACGCATGGAAGCCCTGCCCGGCGGAACCGGAGTGATGATGGACGACGTACTAGCCGGCGTTTATGGTAACATAGTCCTCCAGATAGTAGTTGTGCTTTTCAAATTCTAGTTCTATTTTCTTTGTCTGCGGTGATATAACAAGAGATCTTAAAGAATAACCAGTTGAATGCACTGCCGAACGGTAAGATCTTTTGAAACAGCTCCCGGCATTATGTCTTTACCGGTCTGGTACTCTTCCGCAATAAGCCTCAGTTTAACTTCAAGCGTCCTGCATAGTTCATCATTGTTGTCGTAACCAATTGCATAAAGCGGAGTATTGGTCATCAAATTATAGGCTCTTGCAGCAGATTGCCCGCTGACAGAAAGTACGTCGTACTTTACCTGATTGCTGATGTAAACGATGTCCATTTGAGCCTTACATTTAAGCTTACGCAAATACAATATCTACGGAGTTTAACCATTTGTACGTTCAGCTTTAAAAAATGGTTATAACGTTTGACAGATAAATCTATTTCCTCAATGTATCAACGCCCAGTATTTACCCACGATGTTGAGCAATTGATATGTAATTGTGTCGCGTTTTTCTTGGTTTAAGAACAAGTACACCTATTATAACGGCACGTCGAGCAAGTTGTATTTTATTGCAAATAGCACCAGGCCAGCGGTGTTTCGGCAGTTTGTTTTCGCTAACAGATTATTACGATGACCTTCAACAGTACGTATGCTTAAAAAAAGTTTTTCAGCTATCTCTGCGTTGCTGTATTCATTGCAAATAAGTAATAAGATCTCTTTTTCGCGTCTAGTGAGCTCAACAGGTAAGTTACTTATTAGGGTTGGGGTGTTTCTGTAATGCACACTTTTGCTTATGGCTTTTAGTGCTTCGTTGTTAAAGTAATAACCCTTTTGATATACCTGCGTAACAGCGGTTATTAGTTCATCTTTATCACAGTTTTTTGCAAGGTAAGACGCAGCCCCCGCATTTATCATTTGAGATATCAATGCCTCGCTAACATGTACAGAAAGGATAATCACTTTTATCTCAGGGTGAAGTTCGTGAAGTGCTTTGTTCAGCTGTATGCCATTCATGCCCGGCATGTCCATGTCAATAATCGCTACATCTACCTGGATGATTTTTGACGTGAGTGTATCTAAAAAGTCCTGACCGCCGGCACTGTCATTTACCAGGTTAAACTCATCTACTGAGTTTATTAGCAATGCCAGGCTTTGCCTGAAAAGGTTCTGATCATCAACTATGGCAACATTCATCTTGTTCATGTGTCATTCAGTGTTATAGGGCACTTTACCAGCACGTTAAATCCCTGTCCGGGTTCAGTACTTATTAAGTATGCTGCATTAATATTTAGTAAGCGGCTTTCTATATTTTGCAGTCCCATTCCCTTTTTTAAGGTTGATTGTGCCTGCGCTATACCTTTACCATTATCATTATAATTGATGCTCAGGCCATTTTCATCGTTCCTAAATTCTATTTCGGCCCTGCTGGCGCCCGAATGTTTAATGGTGTTGTTCAGCAGCTCTTCTAAAACGCGGTACAGCGCCGTGGCTATTGGTAGTTCAAGATTGTTAAGCAGTTCTCCCGAATTATCAGTTACAATAACTTCTAATTTTCCTGATTGATTAATAACGTCGATATGCTCTTCAATAGCTGCAGCAAGCCCATAGTACCCTAAAGTTGCCGGGGATAAATTGTGCGATATGTTGCGCACATCGGTTACTATCTTGTCTATAGTAGCTTTACTTGATCTTATAAATTCAAGGTAATAATTGTCCGTTTTATCGGTCGGCTTAAACATTTCAATAAGTAATCGAAGTCCGGAGAGTGTGGTGCCTACATCATCATGAAGGTCTTGGCCTATGCGTTTACGTTCTGTTTCCTGCGACTCAATAATGGCGCGAAGCAGCTCTTTTTGATGCACCAGTTCGGCGTGCTGAAAACGCTGGCGCTGCTTTAACAAACGGTTCTGATTGCGTACAGAGAAGAGAATGAAAGCAGTAACCAGTAAAAAGGTTCCGCACATCCCAAGTACTATCAGTATGTAAGCGTTATCTGTCGTGATCTGCATTTATAAAAACCAATGGCAAATAGAATATATTCAATTAGTAAAATAAGGTTATGGACATCCCAAATAATAGATACAATAGTACTCGGTACAAGCAGGTAGTTAAAAAAGATGAACATGAATAAGGAGCATGAGTAGTAGAGCAATAAGCCCGCTGTAATCCAGTTGAGCCCCTCGCTGCTCCATTCGATAGTTTCCTCGTGCACATCCTGTTTAAAAAAATACACAAGGCTGTACCCAATAAGAATGATAGCACCTACAGACCTTGTATACGAATTCATGATCATGGTGCTTTGCCAAAAAAGGGTGTTAGCAATGCAGAACAATACAAAAAGCGTAGCCAGACCATAAATAATATTACGTTTTTTTGGACCATAAATCTCTGCAAAGTAAACTGACAGAAATACGAACTCAAAAACGGTATATAAATGGATAAAGCCGGTAGTACGCAGGTGAAAACCCTGCGAGCATATTATTGACGTGCCATTAATTACAAAGCTAAAAAGGGCAAACCAAAAAATGATGCGATATGGGCGCAACAGATGTTTGTAGGTTATAATGCCGGGTATTATCGTTGCAAAAACATAAAAGGGAGCCGTGTAAAATTCAATTGTTTGTAGCATGAAAATTTATGAGCCTTAAAGATATTAAAGCTCATAAATTTAAACCGGTTAATTTTCAAATTAAGCGTACATAATGCTGTCGTTTGCCGGGCAATTAGGCGGGCAGGCCTGCGTCATGTCGTAAATGTTGCTTTGTCCGTCGCCTGCAACTCCGCCACCAAGGTCAGGGTGTACAACAATAACGTCATGGCCGTCAACAACCGGTACTAAAATAAGCTTTGCCGTCATCGGATCAGTTGCGTCTGTTAGTCCGATGTACGCTCTTACTGATTCTGCACCGGGGTTAAACGTTAAAATGTTCTGGAAGTCCACAATAGGAATGTTAAAGTACTGAATGTGGAAATCATTATCTGATTGATCAAGGTAAGTTCTCCAGTTTGTTGTCCAGTTTACACCATCTTGTACAGGAATGGTACCATCAGGTCCTTCGGTTGGGTAATTTGCTTCGCTCATTTCGGGGGAATTAAGTGTTAAAGGTTAGGTTAATTAATAAGTACGCAGTTAAGTATCACAATAACATAAAGCTGTTTTGAAAGCATATGTACCATTGCGAGGGTAAATTAAGCAAACAATACAGCTAAATACAAGCTCTTGCAAAAAAATAGATGTTTATATATTATTTAATTTACTTTAACTATATGTTGTACAATTTTCTATGTTTACCCTGAATTTACACCGTTTACCACTCTAAATACCTATCGTTATGGCTGCAGGCGAAATTGTTTACCAGCGCGAACATACCCTTGACCCCCTGGATTTTATTGATGTATTGCAACGCAGTACCCTGGCAGAACGGCGGCCTGTGCATGACTTAACCCGCATACAGCAGATGTGTGATACAGCCAACATGATTATCACCGCCAGAATAGATGGTAAGCTGATAGGAATAGCGCGTTCGCTGACTGATTTTTCTTTTTGTACTTATCTGAGCGATCTTGCGGTTGATGAATTTTACCAGCGCAAGGGGATTGGCATAAGGCTGATAAAAGAAACAAAGCTTCATACACCTGTTGCCAAGCTAATACTGCTTGCCGCGCCCAAGGCTGTTGATTACTACCCCAAAACAGGCATGACTAAACACGAACACTGTTTTATGTTAAGCGATGTTAATGAGCTGAAGGTTTAGTGCTTCAGCCTGCTTTACTTTATCACGTTGGGTTGATTACTGCTGATTTTTTTGCATTTTGCTTACGCTATAAGCTTCCGCACCAATTATAACAACGCATGAAAAAGTATATCAGCTATGGCCTGTTCTCAGTTGTTCTGTTAGTTGCCGGTTGTTTAGGAGAGGATAAGTATTCCACCTGGCAGCAATACCGCGGATCTAACGAGAATATTCATTATACATCCCTAAAGCAAGTAGATACCGCCAATGTAAAGCAACTTACAATGGCATGGGAGTACCACACCAGGGATGCGGATACAGTTAATAAGTCTCAAATACAATGTAACCCTATTATTATTGATGGCGTGCTTTACGGCACCACGCCTCAAATGAAACTTTTTGCTATTAATGCTGCAACGGGTCAGGAGAAATGGAAGTTTAATCCGTTCGATTCGCTGGAAAGCAATAAACGTAGCTTCTTTATTATGAATAACTGCCGTGGTGTAGCCTACTGGGCAGATGGAGACGATAAGCGAATACTCTATACAGCCGGCCCTTATCTATATGCAATAAACGCTGTCAACGGCAAACCCGTTAAAAGCTTTGGAGATAACGGGAAAATAGACCTGCATGACGGGCTGGACAGGGATGTAAAAGACTTCTTTGTAACCGCCACATCTCCGCCCATTATCTATAATGACATAATGATAGCCGGTACAAGGGTAGACGAAGGAGCCCATGCGGCCCCGGGACATATACGCGGATTTGATGTGCGTACCGGTAAACGCAAGTGGATATTCCACACCATACCTTATCCTGGCGAACCCGGTTACGAGACCTGGGAAGATAAGAATGCCTACAAATTTATAGGCGGCTCGAATGCGTGGGGAGGTTTTAGCCTGGATAAGGACAGGGGTATTGTGTACGGCTGCACCGGATCTGCCAGTTACGATTTTTACGGTGGAAAAAGGTTAGGCAATAACCTGTATGCTGACTGTATTTTAGCGCTGGACGCCAATACAGGTAAATTAAAGTGGCACTTTCAGGATATACATCATGATGTATGGGATAAGGATATACCTGCACCGCCAATGTTGGTAAAAATTAAAGGACAAGATGCTGTAGCGGTAACCACCAAAGCCGGGTTCATCTTTGCCTTTGACAGGGTTACCGGTAAGCCTGTCTATGAAATAAAAGAAACGCCTGTGCCAACAGCTACTGATCTTATAGGCGAGAAACTATCACCAACGCAGCCTATCCCAACTATGCCTGCCTCCTTTATGCGGCAGAACATGACGGAAAAGGACATCAATCCGTATCTGCCGGATAGTTCTTTGCAAAAAGTAAAAAAAGCGTTCGCTGGTTATCATCACGGCAACGTGTTCAACTCTATATCTCTCAATGGAACTATCGTATTCCCCGGTCTTGATGGCGGGGCTGAGTGGGGTGGTCCCTCTTATGACCCGGAAACCAGTGTGCTATATGTGAATGCCAACCAAATGGCGTGGATAATACAGGCAACTAAAGTGAATGAAGCCGCGGCACACGAAACAAACCTGCAAGCGGGCGAACGGATTTTCAGAGCTAATTGCATGACCTGCCATGGCGCAGACAGGAAAGGGTCTGGCACATTCCCATCACTTGTAAACATAAACCGTAAATACACTGCGGCTGCATTTGACACGCTGGTGCAGTCGGGAAGGAGGATGATGCCTGCTTTCCGGCAGTTGAAACCCGTAGAAAGGAAAGCACTTGCATCTTTTATACTCAATATAAACGCAGATCAGCCAAAGGCTTTTGTGAATCAGGAGAACAAAGCAGACGACGTTTACAAAATGCCGTACTCTATTGTGGGCTACAATAAGTTTTTAACCACAGATGGCAAACCCGCAATAGCACCACCATGGGGTACCTTGAGCGCTGTTAACCTGAATACGGGTAAGTACATTTGGCAGAAACCACTGGGCGACGATCCCGAGTTTCCGCATGGTAGTGTTCAGTCCGGAACCGAAAACTATGGCGCATCGGTAATTACCAAAGGTGGGCTTTTGTTTATAGCCGCCACCAAGGATGGCAAGTTTAGGGCATTTAATAAACGCAACGGTAAACTTTTGTGGGAGGTAGCCTTACCTGCACCCGGCTTTGCAACGCCATCTGTATACAAAGTAAACCACAAGCAATATATCGTGATTGCCTGCGGTGGCGGAAAGATGGGCACACGTTCCGGTGACAGTTATGTTGCGTTTGCCTTACCTGATAAGAAGTAGTTATGAAAAGATATTTATTGTTGATCCTCGCTTTAGCTTTTGTTGTTCCCTCCAAAGCTCAATTCGCAGTAAGCGCCAACAAACATTACTTGTTGAAAGATGGCAAACCTTTCTTTTGGCTAGGAGATACCGCTTGGGAGCTATTTCACCGTTTGAATAGGGAAGAGGCAGACAGATACCTTAAACACCGCAGTGAGCAGGGTTTTACAGTAGTACAGGCTGTAGCACTAGCCGAATTGGACGGGCTAAACACGCCAAATGTTTATGGCGAAAAACCCCTGATTGACAACGACCCTACCAAGCCTAATGAAAAGTATTTTAAGCACGTTGACTATATCATAAACAAAGCAAAAGAATACGGCATCAACATAGCACTGCTGCCTACCTGGGGAGATAAACTATTCAAGAGCAGTTGGGGAGTAGGGCCGGAGGTGTTTACGGTCGGCAACGCCGAAGTATATGCAACTTGGTTAGCTAAAAGATATCAGAACTATACTAACATCATTTGGGTACTAGGCGGAGATCGGCAGCCCCGCGGCGAAGCTGACATGGCTGTTTGGCGTGCAATGGGCGAGGCGATAATGAAGGCAACTGCTGGTAAGGCCATAATTACCTACCATTGCCAGCCAAATCAGCTGGGATCGGCGGAATGGTTCGGCAGCGAAAGCTGGTTTGCTTTTAATATGTTCCAGAACGGGCATTGCCGTGACACGCCGGTTTACGATAAGATCTTCTCGTCATATAGTTCTACACCGGTGAGACCGGTGCTTGATGGTGAACCCATTTATGAAGATCATCCTGTCTGCTTCAATGTAAACGACCTGGGAACATCTAGCGCTTATGACGTGCGCAAGTATGCTTACCTCGACCTGTTTTCGGGTGCATTTGGGCATACTTACGGCTGTCATGATGTGTGGCAAATGTACAACCCCAAAGTAGCGCCACTCAACGGGCCACATATGTACTGGTATGATGCCTTGGACTTACCCGGAGCAAAACAGATGAACTTAGTGCGACAACTGATGGAATCGCACCCGATGTTGGATAGAGTGCCCGATCAAACCATACTTAACGAAAGCAATAACGGTCCTGCAGATCGTATACAAGCTACAAGAGGCAAAGACTTCCTGTATGTTTATACTGCGGCAGGACAACCCTTTACCGTTATTGCCGGTAAGATCTCAGGCGACAAGCTTAATGCCTATTGGTTCGATCCGCGCAGCGGAAAGGTGACCACTCTTGAGCCGGTATCTAACAAGCAGAATAACAGGTATACGCCACCATCAACCGGTTACGGGCAGGATTGGGTTTTTGTTTTGGATGATGCCTCCAAACAGTACAAAATGCTGTAACTTTTGCTATTTCAGCATCACCTTTGTTGCCCCGTAGCCAAACTTCTCTTTGCGTGCATCTAAAAAGGTTTGCACCTTTTGGTTCTTGCTCAGCAATTTGTGAAGCTCGTGCTTAAGTATGCCATTGCCCGTACCATGTATAAAGGTTACTTCAGGCATTTGGTGAACTATGGCCGCCTCTAAAGACTTTTTAAAGTGGCTTACCTGTATATTCAATATCTCACTGCTGCTTAAAAACTGATGGTCATCGCGCAGGCGTTCAATATGGAGGTCTATCTCTCCTGAAGGTTTGGCAACCTCCTGCTTTTCTTCTGCAGGTTTAAAAAAGCTTTCTTTGAGTTTCTGGGCGTCAAGCACCAACTCAGGCTCGTCTAACTGTATAAGCCATCCCTGCTGGTTTAGAAATGGAACTGTCTTTTTTGCACCAGCAAAGTCTTTAGCCTTAAATTGCTCTGTAATATTAAGAGGCTCTTGTACGGCCTGATCTTGCCTGGTATGAAACAGCACCTGGAAGATAAGCTTTGGCCAAAGCTGCAGGTCTGCAAGTTTGTTGGAGTATACTTTAGCAAACGAACGTGGCTCCAGTATGCCCGCAAACTCACCTTTGAATTGCTTCTGTTGCTGCGTATTTACCGACGTTAACAACTGGTACGATGTTTCATTCACGATGAACAAGTGCACAACCGACGATGCTTTGGCATCTGCCACTACGGCAAGGTATACGCCTTTGTTTTTGAACTCACCGGGAACAACGGGAACATCAGCAGTTGGTTCTTCATCGCCAACTTCGGTTTTTTGGCCGTGTATATAAGTTACCTTGCTGGCAAGCACCGGAATCTCAAAATCATCCTCGCCGGTAACGCCAATCATTTGCTCATCAATAATGCGGGTTACATAACCCTCCATCTTCTCATCTATAAAGCGCACAAAGTCGCCTAACTTGTATTTCATAGTAGTATAACTGCAACAAAGGTACCAATATCCAGCTGGTATAGCTGCCGGGTATTGTCAAAAGAAAGGTAAGGATAACTGTAACACGACAACGTGTTACACCTGATACACTTTTTCAGGTCGAAAAACAATTAAGTAATTGATGGATAGTTACTTGAATGAAAACCATGTTACAGTTTTTGAAACCATGATACAGTTTTATCGCCATTTTTGGCTGGTGATACAGGTTTTAACTGCCTGTTACAGCGTTCTTAGCAAGAGCGGCAGCTATTATTTAAAACAACAAAAGCCAGGCAAAATGCCCGGCTTTGTACAGTTATTTAATACCCCTACTAAAATAACTTTAAACAAATAACACCATTAATAAAGTGGTAAGCAAATTAATTTCCAGAGACTATTGTAACAATTCGTTTACCAATCCGGTCTCAATTATCGGGCATTAAATACTAATTTTACGAAATCAGTCATCATCAAAAAACTTATCTAAACTCCTATAAACATGATCAGAAAAATAGCGCTAACAGCAATAAGCGCCTTATTCTTACTGCAAACACAGGCACAAAGCCTTTACATGCCCAGAGACATTAAACAAGCGTATGCAAAGGGCACCCGTTCTGCCGATGGCAAACCCGGCAGCAAGTACTGGCAGAACTCTGGCCGCTACAATATATCAGTTTCGGTAGCGCCACCAAACCGGAGGGTTACAGGCAGCGAACAGATTACCTACGTAAACAATAGCCCGGATACACTTAAACGTATCAATCTTAAGTTGATCCTGAACATTCACCGCCCGGGTGCCCCGCGTGATGGATCAGCCAGCCTTGATTACCTTACCGAAGGTATACAGATAGATAGTTTTGTAGTTGGTGGCCAGAACAAACCATGGAATAACAAAACTAATGCGCTTACCAATCAAAATGTGAACCTGCCTAAACCGCTGATGCCACACGAGTCATTAGCGATGAACATTGCATGGCACTATGACCTGAGTAAGGAAAGCGGCCGCGAGGGCGTGATAGATTCTACATCATTTTACCTGGCTTATTTTTACCCGCGCGTTTCTGTTTATGACGACTATAACGGCTGGGACAGGCTGAACTTTGTAGACTCTAAAGAATTTTACAACGACTTTAATGATTATACCTTGAGCGTAACCGTACCTAAAAACTTTGTTGTTTGGGCCACAGGTACGTTACAGAACCCAACACAGGTTTTACAGCCGGAGTTTGCTAAACGCCTGCAAACATCTATGACCAGCGACTCTACCATACACGTTGCTACGCTTGACGAATTGAACAGCAATAAGGTTACCGCACAAAGTGCTACTAATACCTGGATATGGAAGGCCGAGAACATTACCGATATGGCCGTTGGTATAAGCAACCATTACATTTGGGATGCGGGTAGCGTAGTGGTTGATAAGAACACCGGTCGCCGTTCCAGCATGCAGGCTGCTTATCCACTGGCAGCAACAGATTTCAAAAAGTCTGTACAATATGGCCGCAATGCCTTAGGCTGGTTTAGTAACAACTGGCCGGGCGTACCTTATCCTTTCCCTAAGATGACAGCCTTTAAAGGCTTTGCGGACATGGAGTACCCAATGATGGTTAACGATAGCCAATTTGGTGATGCTACCTTTGCGCAACTGGTGCAAGACCACGAAATAGCACATACCTGGTTCCCGTTCTACATGGGCATAAACGAAAGCCGCTACGCGTTCATGGATGAAGGCTGGGCTACCACATTTGAGTATTTGATTGGCATTGCCGAAAATGGTCCTGAAAAGGCGTCGGCTTTCTACAAGCAATTTCGTATAAATGGCTGGATAGGAGATAAGTCTACTGCCGAAGACCTTCCGGTTATTACACCATCTAACGAGCAGATAGCCGGTTACGGCAATAATGCTTATGGCAAACCATCATTAAGTTACCTGGCGTTAAAAGATATGCTTGGCGATGATTTGTTTAAGAAAGCGCTTCATGGTTACATGGACCGTTGGCACGGCAAGCACCCAATCCCATGGGATTACTTCAACTCTATGAGCAACATCTCAGGCCGCAACCTTAACTGGTTTTTTAACAACTGGTTCTTTACCAACTACTATAACGATGTTGCTATTGCAAGCGGCGTTACAGGTAAAGATGGCTATACGCTAACGGTTACTAATCCGGGTGGTTTTGCTATCCCGTTTGATGTGGTACTTACTTTTGCGGACGGAAGCACCAAGACAATTCATCAGACACCGGCAGTTTGGGAGGCCAACCAAAAACAAACATTAGTTACCTTTAAAGCCGTGATTGGCAAAAGCTTAAAATCAGTAACGCTTGATACCGGTATTTTTGTTGACGCAAATACTGCAGATAACACCTGGTCGGTTAAAAAGTAGAATTCAGTACATAAAAAAAGCCGCTCTATTTAGAGCGGCTTTTTTTATGTATAGCTATCAGCTTATGCGTTCTGGATAGAATTGTTCCAGTCGTTAGCTGTTGATTTTGCTTTGTTAGTTGCATTTTCTTTAGCACCGGCTACAGCATCTTCTGCTTTGCCCTGTACGCTGTCAATAGCGTTACCAGCTTCGCCAACCAGGCTGTTGTATTTATTCTTTACAGAATCAACAACTGTGCTGCTGTACTCTTTAACGTTGTCTGCAGTTGATTGTGCTTTTGTTTTAGCACCGTCAATAAGGTCGTTAACGTAATCAGCGATGTCGCCTCTTAACTCTTCGCCTTTTTCTGGCGCCAACAATAAGCCTAAAGCGGCACCTGCCGCAGCACCCACTAAAAGTGCTGCTATAATTTTTGCTTGATCTTTCATATCTGTTACTTATTAGTAGATGATTTCATTGAAGATAACAAACCCTATGCCGTTGTGTTTAAATAAGCTATAAAAATCAAAAAAAGCTTTGTTTAGGTAGTAACTGCTCCACGAGATTTCTTAGAACACACAAACGTTGCCTAAAAACGTTAAAAAAAGCAGCAACATATTTTTATTATGGACGATCTGTTCCGCTCTATACATTTCCGGCAATATTTTTACCTCATCAGCATAATAACTTTACTACTACTGTTTGTAATAAAGTACAAAGTGTTACCTGTTATAAACCGGCGGGAAACTCAGCGTAAGAAAACTTTGCGCTTTTTTCTGGATACATTGATAACGCTGATAATAGCAGCCCTCGTTATATCGGGATTGATTTTTTGGTTGTACGGCAACGCCTAACATAAAGAAAGCCGCTCCATGAGGAGCGGCTTTCTTTTATTTGTTCTAATCACCTTATGTCAAAAGCGCCGGTTTGGTTTTGTAGGTTTCCCACAGCAATTCGCCAAACAGCGTATTGGCCCAGGCAAACCACTTGCGGGTAAATTTGCTCGCATCGTCTTTATGGAACGACTCATGCATAAAGCCGGTGCCAGCATGCGTTTTACGCAGCAACTCTATACATTCTTTAATCTCTGCATCGCTGGTGCTGGTTAAGGCACGTACGGTAATGCTTATCGGCCATATCATATCTTTCCCGGCGTGCGGGCCACCAATCCCTTCGCCGGCCTTGCCTTTAAAGAAGAAAGGATTATTTAGCGACAACAGCATTTTGCGTGTGTTTAGATATACCAGGTCGGTGTTCTTTACGGATCCGAGATACGGCATTGCCAGCAAGCTGGGTACGTTTGCATCATCCATAAGGTTAAAGCTGCCAAAGCCGTTTACTTCGTATGCGTATATGCGGCCATATTCCGGGTGGTTTATAATGGCATGTTTTTGTAACGCGGCACTTACTTCTGCAGCAAGGTTCCATAATTGTGTAGCAAGGGCTGCATCTTTATGAATGGTTTTTACCATTTCAGATGCCTGCTTCAGGCTGCTAACCGCAAAAAAGTTTGACGGTACCAGGAAAGAGTATACGGTAGCATCATCGCTCGGGCGGAATGATGAGCAAATAAGGCCAACCGGTTTAACAGGATAACCAAACCCATTCATCGGAACACCATCAGTAGCCCATGAGGTTTTCCGCTGGAAAGAGTAAGGGCCATCGTTGGTTTTGCGTTGCTGTTCTTTAAAAGTTTTTAATGTGCTTTGGATAGCGCTCTTCCATTTAGCGTCAAAAGGAGCGTTATCTCCGGTAAGCTTCCAGTAGCGATAAGCCAGGCGAATAGGGTAGCACAGTGAATCGATCTCCCATTTGCGCTCATGGAGTCCTGGTTTCATGTCCGTAACATCGTCCTTCCACTCACCTGTTTTGTTAGGGTCGTCGTAAAAAGCGTTCGCGTATGGGTCGCGCAGGATGCAGGTTGTTTGACGGTTGATTACACCGGCTACCAACTGTTTTAATTCCGGATCTTTATTTATAAAAGTTATGTATGGCCAAACCTGCGCGGTGCTATCACGCAACCACATCGCATCAATATCGCCGGTGATAACATAAGTATCCGGGCGGCCATTGTTCATTTTGTAGGTAACGGTGGTATCCAGGGTATTTGGAAAGCAGTTGTTAAACAACCACGCCAGTTCAGGATTTTTCACCTTGGCGGAGAATTCGGAAATTGCCAGTTCTACCGACTTGCTGGTGAAGTTGCGTTTAGACGCAGCTTCTCTTACAACAGGGAACGGAGCTGCTGCAAACGAAAACTTACTTGTTAAAACACCTGCGCCTATAATGGCGGTGTTACTTAAAAACTGCCTTCTTTTCATGAATGTACTATAGATAGATTTATTGGGGCAAATTAATCATAAACATTTGAAGTGCAAATGTGCAGCAACAAATGCGCCTGGACTAACGGCAAAGTTGGTTTAGTAAAGCCCCATGATTAGGATAAGTTGCCAGCATGGTTGCTTTATCAGCCATTTCAAATTCGCTAAATTCAAACCCGGGCGCTACGGCGCAGCTTACTAATGTATAAGCTGTTTTTGATGGTATTTCTGCGGCAAACCAAAGCCCGGCGGGCACAACAAGCGAGAGGTTGCCTGACGGAAGATCGGATAGTTCCATTGGTAGGTGCCGGCCATCTTCTGTTAGCACATGAACTACCAGGGGAACACCTTTGTGGAAATACCAGACCTCATCGGACTGGATACGGTGAAAGCCTGAAAAGTCTGCACCTTCTAAAAGATAGTAAATAGAAGTACACGCCTGTCTTACTTCTGTTGAGCCAGCACGGGTAACTTGTTGATGGGAACGAAATACTTCTTTATAAAAGCCTCCTTCGGGATGAGGTTGCATGTTTAGGTGTTCTATCCAATATAAAGCTTCAGTTTCGGGCATAAGAAATGATAAAGCATAAAAATAGCGATGAGTTTAACACCCACCGCTATTTTCAGAAATTAAAAGAAAAGGTTTTATTTAGCTTTCGGCATCAATATACCGTTGAGGCCGTTTACCACGCCGTTGGCGCCTATAAGGTCAAATAGGGTTACCTGGGCCGAACTACCAGCTGCGTTGGTAAGCTGCAGTTTGCTGCCGGCAAGTGAGAGGGTGAGCGGCTGCCCGTCTAACGTAGTGAGCGTGAATTTGCCCTTCCCGGCAGTTAATGCTTTAATAATATCTGCTTTACTGTATTTGCCTGTAACCACGTGGCCCTTTAGCAGGGTGGCAAGTTTTGCAGGGTCTTTACCTAAACTATCCAGCTTACCTGCGGGCAAATTGCTAAAGGCGATATTATTAGGTGCAAATATCGTGTACGGACCGCCTACTTTAAGTACGGAGTCTAGTTTTGCGGCTTTTACCAGCGACAGCGCTGTACTGTAATCAGCATTACTTGCAAGCGCACCAACTACGTCACTCGCACCTTCTGTAGTGGTGGTGGTTGTAGTAGTAGTGGTAGTGGTTTTCTTGGTGGTGTCTTGTGTGGTTTGTGCAAATACCTGGCTTGCCGTTAAACTTAAAACGAATAAGGCTGACGCCATTACAATGGATCTTTTCATACTAATGCTTATTTACTGTTTTATTTAAAAGGGTTAACAAATAAGTATAGTTTTCTGCATAGTTGGTTTGATTGCTCTCCGGGTAAATAACTTAACCAGTAAAGAAATGTTTAGTATTATTTCTTTTTAAACGCAAGAAAGTGCGTTCTCATTGCGTTAAATCGGCCTTGTGGTTTAAGCAAAGGCACAACCTAAGCCTCTAAGCTGTTGAACGAGAATGGTTTTAAATAGCGATTGGTGCAAACAAAAAAATTGTATTATCGTACTGTTAATTATTTGTAAACTGGAGAGATTTTGAAAAGGATACTATTTGTACTATTAAGTTTTATTTCGATAACGGTAAACGCGCAGGTTACCGACACCCTCAAGAGAGATACAGCTAAACTCGATTCATCTAAGTTAACGGCACTGCCGGATACGGTGCGCCACCTGGAGAGCACCTGGCAATCGTACATTCCGCCGGCTGTGTTCGTAACCTACGGGGCGCTGTCTTTTTACGTGAAGCCAATACGTAACCTCGACTTTAGTATCGATCGTGATGCGGAGCTGGATCACCCGGGGAAATTGTACCCGGTAGAAAATTTCCTTCAGTATGCTCCTATAGTACTTACCTACGGGTTGAACTTTGCAGGTGTACAGGGTAAAAACACCTTTATAGACAGGTCTATATTATTAGGCATGTCCGAAGGGATATTTGCTTTGACAACCTTCGGCTTAAAAAGTTCTTCGGACCGTTTGAGACCTAACGGATCAGACAGGCTTTCATTCCCGTCCGGGCACGCGGGCAGCGCCTTTGTGGCAGCCGAGTTTATGGCCCAGGAATTTGCGGAGAAATCGCCATGGTATGGGATCACCGCTTATACGTTTGCCTCCGCTACGGCTATCCTGCGCGTATACAACCATAAACACTGGTTCAGCGACATTGTAGCCGGTGCCGGTTTTGGTATACTGTCCACAAAGGCAGCTTACTTCCTGTATCCGTTGTTCAGGAACAAGCTCTTTCATGACGATAAATCAAAAAGCACTACCCTTATCATGCCACAAGTTGGTAACGGCATGGTGGGCTTATCGTTCAGCGCTCGGTTATAGCAGGAGCTTGTTAATTCGTTGCTAACTTACGGTCAGCTATGGGTGCTTCAAAATGGTACGCTCCTGATCCTAGTTCTACCATAATATAGTTTTCCTTCCCGTAGGTTGGCTGAAACTGCTTGGCATTTTGCAGCGGCTTGCCGTCGGCTATGATACCCGTTGCATCTTTAGCAGGTATATACACCGAGGCTGTGGTATTAACCGGTATTTCCACATCAAGGCTCAGCATACCCGAGTCAATCTTCCACCCGGAACTTACTTTGCCATAATAGGTTTGTAAACTGGCGCTCGCGCTGGTAAAGCCGCCGCCCGGATGAGGCATGATCTTGATATGCCGGTAACCAGGGCCATCGTTATACGTGTCCAGTCCAACCATCACTCTGTACATCCAGTCCCCAATTGCACCGTAGGAGTAATGGTTAAAAGAGTTCATGCTCGGGGTTTCAAAACTTTTATCAGGTTTAATGCCGTCCCACCTTTCCCAGATGGTTGTGGCGCCCATCTTAACAGGGTAAAGCCATGAAGGGTAAGTATCCTGTAGCAGCAGGCGGTAAGCTACATTTGTGTAGCCAAACCGGCTTAATACGTGGCATAAGTATGGCGTTCCTAAAAAGCCAGTGGTTAAGTGGTTGTCGTAAGCCTTTACATTGTCCACCAGTCTTTTAGCCGCCTGCGGGCGCATTTCTTCGGGCAGCATATCAAAATTCAGTGCCAGCACATACGCTGTTTGCGTACCCGACACCATACGGCCATTGGCGGTAATGTACTCTTTTACAAAAGCGTCTTTAACGCGCTTTAATAGCTTGCCATAGCTTTCGTAGTCGTCTTGTTTGCCTAATACCTGTGCGGCGTTAATAAGCAGTTGCGTGGAATACGCGTAAAAACATTGTGCTATCAGGTATTTATCTGTTACTGCCGAAGAGCCATCGGTATCGTCATTCAGGCTGTAGAACAGCCAGTCGCCAAAGTGCGAGCCGGTGTTCCATAGGTCATCTTTAGCCTGGTTCTTCATGTAATCAACCCAGGCCTTCATACTGGCGTATTGATCTTTAACGATACGTTTATCGCCGTAGGCTATATACATATTCCAGGGAACCACGGTAGCAGCTTCTCCCCATCCCGCGCTGCCGGAAGCGCCGGCACCCAGTACGTTTGGAATTACATAAGGCACAGAGCCCTTGCTGTCCTGCTCGGCGGCAACATCCTTCAGCCATTTTGAAAAGAAGTTGTCCACGTTCATGTTGAACGATGCTGTGCGTGAAAACACCTGGGCATCACCTGTCCAGCCAAGGCGCTCGTCCCGTTGCGGGCAGTCAGTAGGCACATCCAGGAAATTGCCTTTTTGCCCCCACTGGATGTTATGCTGTAATTGGTTTATGAGCGCGTTTGATGATGTGAACGTTCCTGTTGCAGGCATATCAGAGTACAGAGCGATTGCCTCAAAATCGTCAGGGTTAAGTTCGGCGTTGTAACCTTCCACCTTTATGTACTGAAAGCCATGAAAAGTAAAATGCGGCTCGAATACCTCTACACCCTGCCCACTTAGTATATAAGTGTCCTGTGCCTTAGCCGAGCGCAGGTTTTCGGTGTAGAAATCGCCATCTTTGTCCAGCACTTCGGCATGGGAAATGGTTACTGTTTGCCCTTTTTTACCATGTAATTTGATCTTTACCCAGCCAACTAAGTTCTGCCCGAAATCAACCAGGTGCTCGTTCTTTTTGGTTTTAATTACCCGTACAGGTTTAAATATCTCGTGTTTTCTTACCGGCTCGTTGTAAGTGGCTAAAAGGTTGCTCACACCAAAGTCCATCACCTGCACGCCGCTCCAGGCCGCATCAAGATAGCCGCCGGTGGTCCAGCCTTTCTTTACTTTTCGCGCATCTATGGTCTCACCGTTGTAAATTTCTGCATAAGTAATCTCACCTGTAGATGATTTCCAGCTTTCGTCGCTTACCACCGTTTCTGTCGTGCCATCAGTGTATGTGATATGAAGCTGCATCAGCAAAGCGATGTCTTTCCCGTAGATGTTCAGGTGATTAGTAAAGCCAATTATTCCCCTGTACCATCCGCTGCCCAAAGTAACGCCAATTACATTGTTCCCTTCGTTCAGCAAATTAGTTACCTCATAAGCCTGGTACTGCAATCTTTTGTTGTAGGTAGTCCAGCCGGGGGTTAGGTAAGCATCCCCAACCCGTTTGCCATTAATTTGCGCTTCATACAACCCGTGTGCAGTTATAAAGGCAATTGCCGAGCTTACCTTTTTGTTGGAGTTAAAGGTCTTTCTAAATATGGGCGAAGCCCTTAATGTATCTTCTTTGAAACCCGGACCAATCCATTTCGCTTTCCATTCATTATTATTAAACAGCGCGGTTATCCAATATGCAGGAGTGCTCCAGGCTGATGCTTTCTTTTCATTGTCCCAAACCCGCACCTGCCAGTAATACTTGGTGTGAGACATTAGCGGCTTGCCCTTGTAGGCAACATGCACAGATGAATCGGAGGTGATCTTGCCGGAGTTCCAAACGGCTTTGCTGAAATTTGGATGCGTGCTTACCCGTACCTGGAAGGCAGTTTGCGTAACGTTCCTTTTATCTGACGCCAACTCCCAGGTGAAGCGGGGAGCAGTATTATCAAGTCCAATTGGATTAGCGCGGTTTTCGCACAAAAGGGACGTTATTTTCACCTGCGCATGCGCGAAGGCTGTAGTAATAACAACAAGAACAAGAGTAAACGTTTTTCTCATGACAATAACGAGGGGCAAGAAAATGCCGGTAAAAGTTACGGCTAAATACACATAGTTAACATTATTTTTATAAAAATGTACATTTGACACATTAGTCCCACAACCGTGGTTTTTAACTTTAGGCGAAATTATAAACAGACTAAATTATGCGTTTACATGCCCGGGGGATAAAGGCTGCCTTTATCCTTCTCCTTTGCATTTTTACGGCCGCTATGAGCAAGGCCAAAGTGCTCTCTTACACAAAAACTTCAAAAGGGATAACCTTTAAACTTGACAAGGGGTTAATGCAGCTTAACATCTGCAAAGCCGACATTGTGCAGGTGAAGTATACTATCCTGAACGCCTTTGAAAACAAGGAATCGCTGGTAGTGAATAACAAGTGGGATCAGCCCGGAGCATTTACTGTAACTGATGTGGGTAACCAGGTTGTTATCAGTACAAGCAGGCTCAAGATTAAGGTTGATAAAACTACAAATGCCATAACCTATTGCAATGCTGCAGGGAATGTAATAACCGCTGAAGCCGGTACCAACAAGAGCATGGCCGCTGCAACTATTGCGGGCATTAACACCTACAACTGTACCAGCCAGTTTACCTCACCGGCAGATGAGGCATTATTTGGAATGGGGTGCCACCCGCTGGACTCTCTGTCTATCAACTATAAGGGGCGCAACCAGGATATGGCGATAAAGTATCTTACCGGTGCTATCCCGGTTATGCTGTCTACTAAGGGATACGGGCTGATGTGGGATAATTATTCGGCATCAAATTTCTACGGATCAGAAGCCAATAACACGCAGTACAAGTATGTATCTGAGAGCGGTAAAGAGGTAAAATATTACTTTTTTTACGGCCCTTCTTTCGACACGATTATCGATCTTTATCGTACGGCAACCGGTCGCGCGCCAATGTTTGGCAAATGGGCGTATGGTTTATTTCAATCGCAAGACAGGTACCTGAGCGAGGCGGAGATACTAACTGTTAAAGATAACTACCGTAAAAACCACATCCCGGTAGATGTATTGGTGCAGGACTGGTACTATTGGGACCCATTGCCAATTGGCTCGCACATAATGAAACCGGAGCGTTACCCACACCCGAAGCAACTGGTGGACTCTTTACATAAAGCAAATTTGCACGCCATGATCTCTATCTGGCCGGTGTTTGGTAAGGGTACACCTAATTACGATGCGTTGGAAAAGATAGGCGGCCTTACCAGCATTACCTGGGACAACGTAGTGACACATACCTTTGATACCTACTACGATGCACATAACCCCAAGGCCCGGGAGCTGTATTGGCAGCAGGCACGCGATAGCCTTGTTAAGCGCTACGGCTGGGATGCATGGTGGATTGACCAGTGCGAACCAGATAACGGCGCTTTGCTTGATGAAAGACGGAAAGCAAACTTTTACACGGGCAAAGGTATTGACTACTTTAACACTTACTCCTTACAGCATACAAAAGGTGTTTACGAGGGGTGGCGCAGGGATATCCCCGGTAAAAGGGCGTTCTTCCTGGTTAGGCAATCGTTCGCCGGAGAACAGCGCAATGCCTCTACGCTATGGTCGTCAGATATTGAGTGTACCTTTGCTAATTTCAAGAACCAGGTGCCGCAGGGTATTAACGCATGTGCATCGGGCATACCGTATTGGACATCGGACATAGGCGGCTACCATTGGCATTGGACAGCGCCGGATTGGTCGAAACCGGAGTTCCGTGAGCTGTTTACCCGTTGGTTCCAGTTTGGAGCTTTTTCACCTATCTTCCGCATCCATGGCAAAGGCGAGCGTGCTATCTTCTCTAAGAACTGGGACGAAGACACACGTGCTATACTTTTAAAATACGATAAACTGCGCTACCGCTTGCTTCCTTACATCTATTCACTTGCCGGTAGGGTGAACACCGAAAACTACACCATGATGCGTTCACTGGCATTTGATTTTCAAAAGGATGCAAACGTGTACAGCATACCAGATCAGTATATGTTTGGCCCGGCTTTCCTGGTGAACCCGGTAACATCTCAGCTATATACAGGTACAGGCGCTGCAGGCAAAGCAAAAACGCGGGAAGTGTACCTGCCTGCGGGAACCAGGTGGTACAACTTCTGGACAGGAGAGGTGCTTAACGGCGGTAAAAAACTTACAGTTGATGTACCCATGGCAACCATGCCATTGTATGTAAGGGCAGGATCAATAATCCCGATGGGCCCGGTTATGGAATACGCGACGGAAAAGCCTGCAGATAAAATTGAACTGCGTATTTACCCGGGTGCAAACGGCCAGTTTAAGATGTACGAGGACGAGAACGAAAATTACAATTATGAAAAAGGCGCGAGGGCGACCTTTACATTAAACTGGAATGATAAGCTTCGGCAGTTGAGCATTTCGGCTACCAATGGCAGCTATGCGGGCATGCTGAAAAAGCATACTTTTAACATTGTGATGGTAAAGGGTGCGCATGGTGCAGATGCCGGGGAAACCCGTACCTACGAAAAAAGCGTAGTGTATAATGGCAAACCTTTAACGGTGAAATTATAATAGTACTACAAAAAATTGTTGCCCTACTTAAAACTAATAAGCGCCTGGACTTTGTTCGGGCGTTTTGCATTTAATTTATTATAAGTTTATTGATGTGAGTTTTTGGCACAGTATTTATACCTATAGTTAATAAATATTCACCAAAACACATCTATTATGAAAAAGATAATTGTAGCAGCAGTATTCGCATTAGCATTTGCAACTGCAGCCGAAGCCCAAACAAGACGCGATACATCTGTTAAACCAAAACAACGTACGCGTACAACTACTCCAACCACGCCTACGTCTCCAACAAGCCCTACAATGCCAACTACTCCGGTGCCAACTACACCAACGTCGCCAACAATACCAAATAGCCCGACAAACCCTACCAACCCGAGCTATCCAACAACACCTACTAATCCAACAACACCAACCAGGCCAATGACACCAACATCACCTACAAGTCCAACTAGTCCGACGTTGCCTACAAGTCCAACGTCGCCAACTAGCCCGACTACTCCTACAACACCAATGAGTCCGACTACTCCAAGCAGCCCTACAGCGCCATCAACTCCGCCAACAAGGCCGTTCTAATTAGCCGACTAATTAAATATAAAAGGCCCGCTCCTAATGCGGGCCTTTTTGGTTTCTATTTAAGTTATACTTCTTCTACAAATTGCTTAAGGCTTGTTCCTAAGATGTATGTCCAGCCTTCAGTAAAGCTTGATATTGCAAAGTCGGGGCTGTCCGGCATAGTTTCCAGTCCGCTATGTGTGATTCGCACCAGCGTGCTATCGCCCTCCGGAAACAACTCAAAGCTCACCTCGCTACTACCGGGATAATTTTCATAGGCCCAGGTATAACTCAGCTTTTTCTGAAATTCAACGGCTGTAACCCTGCACTTGTGTAAATACTTTTCGCCCTTGCGGCCCTGGCCCACAAACTCAAACTCAAAACCAACACGGGCCTCAAAGTTTTCAAGTTGAAAGTACCACTTTTTCATTTTTTCGTTGTCGGTAAGTGCCTGCCATATTTTGCTTACCGGCGCAGCTAAGGTGCGTTCTACAATTAACGGTTGTGTTTCCATGTTATAGATTGTTGGTTTGTTCTTCGTTAAGAAAGTTCTCGAGAGCGTCTAACTTGCTGTTCCAAAAGCTACGATACTGCGCCGCCCAGTCAGCCACCTGCTTCAGTTTTTTCAAATTAGCTTTACAATAGCGTTCGCGGCCTTGATGTTGAATGGTGATAAGCCCGCATTCGGTCAATATTCGGATATGCTTAGATACAGCAGGCCTGCTTATATTGAAATTTTCGGCGACAGCATTAAGGTTAAGTTGCCGGTTTGCGAGCATATTTATAATCTCGCGCCGGGTAGGGTCGGCAATTGCCTGGAAAACATCTCTTCTCATATTGTAACCGAATGGTTTCAAATTTAATGAAACCATTCGGTTACGCAATTAGATTAAGAAAAATCCTGCTCTTGTTGATGCAGGGCAGGATTAATGATAATACAATTGCTACCAGGAGATCTTTAAGGATGTATTCCCCGGTATTTGGTACTCTATGTTGCCGTCCTTAGTTGGTTTACCTTCAAACACGTGTTTTTTACCTTTGATGGCGACACTTAGCTTAGGCAGCTTCTTTTCGCCTTTGATGATCATCAATCTGCAGGTAAGCCGCTTATCACCAAGAACCGTAAATGAAACCGGGTTCTTTTTAACAGGCGAGAAACCTGAAGTAGGATAGTCTACACAGATCATAAAATCTTCATCCTTTACTCTCATGTAATGCCTTGGTAATATGCCGAAAGCATTACCTGCGCCATAAACCTCCTGGCCCACTTGTCCGCATTTTTCCCATCCATCCTGCATATCCTCCAGCGCTATCCATAGGTGAGGCGTCAATTCGCCTATTTTGGGCTTGTCTGCAAGCACTTCTTTAGGCAGCATTGGCGGATAATAATACACTGCCCTGGACACCAGGTAGCGAATGTATTCTGCAAGCAACAGCCTTATAGATGGTAATAGTTCTTCCACGTCTTCTGCGTGCCGGAGAAAATCATGTAAAGCGCAGAAAACCTCCTGTTCTTCGTAAACCGCAGTGTATGGCGCATTTTGTAACGGGAACATGGCAAAGAACGATGAAAAGAACTTGCCGTTGCCGTAATTGCAATCCCATAGCTGTACGTTGCGCAGTACGTTGGCAATGCACAAGTAACTGATGTCTAGGTATGTTTTGTCCTTTGTTATTTTATATAAGCGTAGCAGGGCACCGGCACCAAAAGAGGTATTGTTAGCCTGGTAGAACAGTTCGAAACCAAGGCCCTGGAGTTTTTTGGCGGCAGTTTCGGCCTCTCTTAAGTACTTTTTATCTTTTGTAAGTTCATAAGCCTGCAACATCACATGGCAATAAAGCCCCGGTACATCTTTTTCGCCCCCTTTGCCGGGTTCTGTTTCAGGTTTTAACACTTCCAGCGTGTCCATCTTGTAAAACACCGGCCACTGGTATTTAAAATGGTGAGCAACCTTAATAGCATAATCTATCGAACCCATAAACAGGCGTTCGGCTTCCTTGTCACCGGTCAAAGCTAGCCGCGAAAGGTTTAAAAGCGGGTGATGCAGGTACCACGAATCCATCACTAAAGGTTTTTTCTGCTCTTCTTCACCTTCCAGCTGATCTACGTTGGCCGGCAGCCACCTCATTATGGTTTTAAGTTTATCGTCGTAAAAAGCAGGTAAGCCGTCTTTAATTATCTTTATTGCATCAAGTGTCTTGCCGCTCCATTCTACATAATCCGTTAACGGCAACAACACAGCCAGCTGAACCATTATTTCTGGCGGAGTGGTGTAGTCGCTTACGTAAGCGTTAAAGTAGTGGTGACCGTCAGCCTGTGACCAACACCCCGGGCTGTGCAGCAGATCGCGTAAGCCAAGGTCCAGTATTTCCGGCCAGTTATGGTATTCTGTACCCGGCTTTGGTAATTGCAGATACACCAATGCAAGGGTGTCCAAAAACAAGCGTACCATAGTAGGTTCGCCATCGGGTACATCAGGATTAAATGCTATAAACGCGTCAGATAATATAACCTCTTTGCCTTCGGCAAGCGGCTTATCAGTACTGGGGGGTAAAGCAAAGCCCAGTTCGGGCCAGTTGCCGCCTACAACGTTGCCTGCAGATGTTTCAGTTTGCTGGCAGTAATCTGCAAGTGCTGTAAGATTTTGTAGGTAAAGTACCGAACCTGCTTTTGGCCTGGTCATGCTAAAGAACACCATGCCGGAACGCGTGCCCTCCTGGCTCATGTGTATTTTTCCGGCTGTATTTTCAGGCTTGCCGTCTTTGCCAGGAATAACAATGTCCCTTGGCCAGTAAGGGATAAGCAAATCGGTTTTTGGTGTAAGCTTGGTTTGATAGTGTAACACCCCGCCGGTTGCCAGGTTAGGGAAGGACACCGTTACCTTATAGCTACCTATCAGCGAGTTTAAGTGGTAAGTAACGGTACTGCCATCAACTTTGCTGTCCCGCAGTTCAATTCCGCCATCAGGTGCATAGGCCATGCGGAAAGCGATTTTGCCACCTTTAGGCCAGGTAGCAATACACCATAGTGAGTCGGTAGAACAATAAATGCTAAATTCTGTTTCCCCGTAAGCCCTAGTATCTGTAAACGTTAAATTGGTATCGGAAAAGATATTGCTGGCCACGGTAGCCCATGGAGAAATTCCTTTCATAGTAATTGTGATTTATTCTTGTTTCAGATAGCTAACCACACATGCTATAAAATTGTTTGATTTTGGCTATACACCCAAAGCGGTGAATATTTCCTTTATTGAAAGATGTGCGCCGCAAACATGTTCGTCTGCCGCGCCATAGTACATGGTAATGGTATCGCCATCATCTTCCACAATATGGCCGTTGGTAAATACCACATGGCCGAAAAATCCGGTAAGTTCGTACGGCTCCGAAGGGATCATAATCGGGTCCTGTGTACGGGCAATTACCTTTGATGGATCATTAAGGTCAAGCAGGAAAGCGCCCAGGCAGTACTGGTGTTCAAAGTTCGCACCGTGATAAATTTCCAGCCAGCCCTTTTCCGTTTTTATAGGCGAGCAGCCGCCGCCTACCCGCGCACGGTCCCACATCCCTTCACGGGTTTTTACAATGCATTTGTGATTTCCCCAATGTACACCATCAGGAGACTCGGCCAACCAGATATAATTACCACCAATATCAACGCTGCTGGGGCGGTGTAAAGCGTAGTACTTACCATTTATCTTTTCTTCGAATATTGCTACGTCTTTGTTGTGAGGAGGCAGTATCATGCCGTGGCTTTCAAACGTTTTCCAGTCGGTTGTGGTGCGCATGCCCACACCAACACCACTGTCGCTAACGGCTGTAAAGGTCAGGTAAAACTTTCCTTCAATAGTGGTTACACGGCAATCCTCTATCCCGAAGGTTTGTAATGGCCCAGATCCGTACAGGTATTTATAACCCTCCGGCTCGTGAAAGTTTACGCCATCGTCGCTACATAACAAGCGCAAGTGCGATAAAGTAGTCAGGTAATCTACACCTTTATAACGTACCACCCGTGCATCAGTAGCAATAAGGTCGGCATCGTTCAGGGCGATCTCCATTATTTTTGTTTCGCCTGTGTCGGTCAATATAGGGAAGGATACATGCACCTCTGTTTGCTCGGGCCGTTCTGCAACCCGTACCAGTAACCATGTTTTACCTTCGTATCTAAACACGCCGGGATTAAGCAAGCAGGCAATGTGTAAACCTTGTTGGCTGGGTTTCAGGTGTGAAGGCGATAACAGAGGGTTTTGCGGGAAGCGCTTGGCAATGTCGGGCATAACAGTAACAGTATAATATAATAAACTAACAGGCAAAAAACGAATGAGTTTTATAAATTTGGTGATCTGATTAGTTAACCTGAAGCCTTTTTATGCACGTAGCGGCGATTTTGCCGCTCAGCTTATGTTGTTGATCATTTAATATTTAGTTATGTTGTATGTTCTTGTATTTGCCGCGGTATTACTGTTTGTACTGCATGTAGTTTTTTTACTGATCTCTTTTAAAAACGGTGCACTGCTCACCCGCAGGTACTTCTATTCGCATCTTACGTTATGGCTTACTGGTGGCTGCGTGTTTCTGCTGGCCTTGTTTTACAGCGGCCATGGTATTTCGGGTTTCCTCGACTACTTTAACACTGCCATCAAATTAGGGATGATCCTACTTTTTACGTTTGCGTTATCGCTGGTAGCACACCTTATTGTAAGCAGAATTGTGCTGCCGCTTATGCGTAAATAAGGTTTCCGCGGTTTTTTAGCCATGTTGTAACATGATTGTAGCTTCTAAAAGCTATTCTTTCCAGTAGTTACAACCGGATTACGGCTGGTTAAATCACAATAACTAATTAATAATCAACTCATTAATGTTAATGACAAATAAATGATACGCTCGTTGATTTATCGCTGTACATTTGCTTAACGCTGTTAAATAAGTTATCGGCGTTTTAGCAATGGGAAGTAAAGACAGGATATTACGTTTAAAAGAAGAGACCAGGTGTAACATCCTGACTGCTGCTTTACGTATTGTGAAGGAGGAAGGCTGGCAGGCACTCAGCATGCGTAAGATAGCTGATTTGATTGAATACACCGCACCTATTATTTACGAGTACTTTGCTAATAAAGAAGCTATACTGTTAGAATTAACCCGAATGGGTTATCTGAAACTGGCTCGTGAATTACAGGAGGCTAAAGATAAGCACACCTCTCCGGCTAAACAGCTGGAAGATATGTGGCTTGCCTATTGGAACTATGCTTTCGCTAATAAAGAGTTGTACCAGGTAATGTTTGGCATTACTACTACCTGTAGTTGCGAAATGGTGAACAAGCTTGAAGAAGCCTCTTTACCGTGGGATTTGATAAGCAGTTCTATAGGTGAACTGATGAAGATTGATGATCTCGACTCCGACATCATCTGTACTAAGTATTACACCTTTTGGTCGGTGGTGCATGGGTTGGTTTCTATTAACCTACTAAACCGCGACTCAGGTGACGACATAAACAAACAAGTACTTCGCGATGCGATAACCGGAATTATCCGGTCTATCACTCCGTAAGTTTTTTTAAGAAATTTTTAACACAGTTAGTTTATTTAACAGTGTTAATTAAAATTTGTTAATAAAAGCAGCTAATTTTTGAATGTATTATAAATGAAACGCATAAGCTCCTTAATGTCCACAACATCTAACACTGTTAAATACTTTAACGATGTTGTAGCATTTAAATCCAGTAAATGTCATTAGCCGGGTTATTCAGCGCCGATAAATGACACTGTAATAAATGCAACACTACTGAAATGAAAACGACCGACTCTATATATATAAACAGCCTTCGGGCAGCACTAGACCCTATTAGCTCACCATCAAAACTACTCATCATGAAAAGTATCTTAATTGCAATTATAGCGATAGCTTTATTTAGCTGTTCGCCAAAGCCAGAAACGGCGCAGGCTCCGCCTCCGCCATCATTACCGGTTACCAGCATTACAGCCGGTACCCAAACTACTTACCAAGAGTACCCTGCATCTATCGAAGGAACTGTTAACGTAGAAGTTCGCCCACAGGTAAGCGGCACATTAGACCGCGTATTTGTTGACGAAGGTGCATTTGTACACGCCGGGCAATCATTATTTAAAATAAACGAACAGCCATACCGCGCTGCTTTAAACAACGCATTAGCAAGCCTGCACGCGGCAGAAGCCGCAGCTGTTAATGCACAGCTTGAGGTTGATAAACTTACCCCGCTTGTTGCTAATAAAGTGGTGTCCGACTATCAGCTTAAAACCGCTAAAGCTGCTTACCAGGTAGCAAAGGCAAACATTGAATCTGCAAGAGCAAATGTATCTACCGCGCAGATTAACTTAGGGTATACCTTAATAAAAGCACCTGTAAGCGGTTACATTGGCCGCCTTATTAAGAAGCAGGGCAGCCTGGTTGCTCCTCAGGATGTTGAGGCATTAACCCAATTGTCTGACGTTCACGATGTGCACGTTTATTTCTCTCTGGGAGAGAAGGACTTTGTAAACTTTAAAGACCAATATCCGGGTGAAACTATAGCAGCTAAACTTAAGCGCCTGCCACCTGTAACACTGCTGTTGTCTGATAATAGCGAGTATGCTAAAGAAGGCCGGATTGATGTTGTAGACGGTCAGTTTGATAAAACTACCGGTGCAATAACTGTGCGCGCGAGTTTCGCCAATCCGCAGGGTTTACTCCGTAGCGGCAACACCGGTAAAGTGAGGTTAGGCCTTCAGCATACCAACGCATTGATAGTACCTGAGTCGGCTACTGTTGAAATGCAGGATAAGGTATTTGTTTGGGCAGTTGCAGATAGCAATAAGGTGAAGAAATTACCTATCACCATTGAAGGCAAAAGCGGCAACAACTATTTGGTTAAAGACGGCATAAAAGTAGGTGACCGGATAGTACTTAGCGGCATTGACAAACTGCAGGAAGGTGCCGTTATCAAACCGGAACCCGTAGCAGCTGAAAAAGCCATTGCAAGTAACTAAGTGCTGGATAAAAGTTAACAGCGCGCACTCGCAACTTTGATCTACAACAGAAATCTTTAAAAAGGAAATCGAGGATCAGGATTAGCAGGGGAGATAACGAGGTATAAGCTCTCGTCCCGGCTCTTGCATCTTAATTCTTGGCTCTACAACATCAAAAATCATGTTTAAGAAATTCATAGAAAGGCCGGTACTATCAACCGTTATCTCTATCCTATTGGTGATAGTAGGTATACTCGGCCTTACCAAACTGCCCCTGGAGCGTTTCCCGAACATCGCACCTCCGGCTGTGTTAGTAACCGCTGTATACCCGGGCGCTAATGCCGAAACAATACTACGTTCGGTAACACCTTCCCTGGAAGAAGCAATTAACGGTGTAGAGAACATGACCTACATGACCTCTACGGCAAGTAACGACGGCTCGCTGGCCATTACGGTGTACTTTAAACAAGGTACCAACCCGGATCAGGCCGCTGTAAACGTGCAAAACCGTGTATCGCAAGCAACAAGCCAGTTACCTGCCGAAGTTGTACAGTATGGTATTACCACCACCAAACAGCAAAATAGCTTTATTGGTGCATTGGCTATCTATACCGACGATCCTAAAAAGTACGATGCAACGTTTGTTGCCAACTACGCGCAGATCAACATTGTTCCCGAGATCAAACGTATCCCGGGTGTTGGTTCGGCACAGGTGTTTGGCGGCGTTAAGGATTACAGCATGCGTGTTTGGCTTAGCCCGGCGCAGATGGCTGCATACAAAATCACTCCCGCAGAAGTAATGGCCGCTATACAGGACAAAAACCTGGAAGCAGCTCCGGGCCGTTTTGGCGAACGCAGCGATCAATCGTTTGAATACATTATTAAATATAAAGGTAAACTTACCAAGCCTGAAGAATACCAGAACATTGCTATCCGTGCTAACGCAGACGGAAGCGTGCTGCACCTAAAGGATGTTGCACGTGTGGAACTAGGCGCTTATTCATATAACAGCTATAGCAACCTTAACGGGCACGATGGTGTAATTATCGGTATCATACAACTATCAGGTTCAAACGCCAACGAAATCCAGATACAAATTGATAAGCTGATGGAAAAAGCTTCAAAGAGCTTTCCTGCCGGCATCAAATACAATCAGTTCTATCGCACTAAAACGGATCTTGACGAATCTATAAACCAGGTTGAGCACACACTTGTAGAAGCCTTTATCCTGGTGTTTATAGTAGTGTTCATTTTCTTGCAGGATTTCCGTTCCACGCTTATCCCTGCCATTGCGGTTCCGGTGGCAATTGTGGGTACCTTCTTTTTCATGAACCTTTTTGGGTTCTCCGTTAACTTGTTAACGTTGTTTGCACTCGTACTCGCCATCGGTATTGTGGTAGATGACGCCATTGTGGTGGTCGAGGCCGTACACGCCAAAATGGAACATGACCCCAGCCTGAGCCCTAAAACAGCTACGACTGAGGCTATGCACGAGATCACAGGCGCCATCATATCTATTACCTTAGTTATGGCGGCGGTGTTCTTGCCCGTAAGCTTCATGACCGGCTCTACCGGTATATTCTACAGGCAGTTCGCATTAACTATGGCTATAGCCATTATTATTTCGGCTGTTAACGCTTTAACTTTAAGCCCCGCGCTTGCAGCTCTGTTCTTGAAGAATAAACATACTGCTGACGGACATGATGCACCTAAGAAAGGCTTCGCAGACAAGTTTTACGCTGGTTTTAACGGGAGCTTTAACTACATGACCAACAAGTATGTTGATGGTATAAAGCTGCTTATCCGCAATAAATGGGTGAGTATGGCAGGCCTGGCGCTGGTAATTGTTGCTACCGTATTCATGGTTAACAAAACCAAAACCGGCTTTATCCCTACAGAAGACCAGGGTTTTGTGGCTATAGCAGTGTCAACACCGTCAGGTACTTCGTTAAGCGGTACAAACAAGATATTTAAACAGGCAGAAGATCAGCTAAAAACGTTGCCTTCAGCACGATTTGTTACCGCCCTTTCCGGCTTTAACTTTCTAACACAATCAAGCAGCCCGTCTGCAGGTGTTATATTCCTTTTGTTAAAACCAACTGATGAAAGAGGAGACGTTAAAAATATCGACGAGATACAGAACATTGTAAGAGGAAAATTAGGCGCTGTACCCGGCGGTACGTTCTTCGTGTTTAGTTTTCCAACTGTTCCGGGCTTTAGTAATGTGGAAGCATTAGACGTGGTACTGCAAGATAAAACAAACGGAAAGCTGGATAAATTCAGCGGTATCACCAATAATTTTATTGCAAAGTTAATGCAGAAACCTGCTGTAGCCTACGCTTTCACATCGTACAAAGCAGATTATCCGCAACTGGAATTGCAGATTGATGATGAAAAGGCAAGTCAGCTGGGTGTTAACGTGAAGGACATCCTTTCTACCATGCAGGCTTACTTTGGTACGGCACAAGCATCAGACTTTAACCGCTTTGGTAAATACTACCGCGTAGTGGTACAGGCTGACGTCGCCGACCGCACCGACCCCACAACTATCGACCGTGTTTTTGTTAAAAATAATGCTGGTGAAAGCGTGCCAATCAACACACTGGTAAAACTGACCCGTGTATATGGTTCCGAAACCGCCTCACGTTATAACCTGTTCAACTCTATCGAAGTAAACGCTATTCCTAAACCAGGGTACAGCTCTGGCGATGCTATCAAGGCAATTGAGGAAACCGCTAAAGAACAACTGCCTGACGGCTTCACTTACGAATTCTCCGGCCAAACCCGCGAAGAGATATCATCAGGCGGGCAATCAGCAGTGGTATTCATGCTTTGTTTAATATTTGTGTACTTCTTACTATCTGCACAATACGAAAGCTATATCCTGCCACTGGCGGTTATCCTGTCTATCCCTACAGGTATATTCGGTGTGTTTGCTGTACTGGGCTTAACCGGTATTGAAAATAATATATACGTACAGGTAGCGCTCATCATGCTTATCGGGTTGCTGGCCAAGAACGCCATCCTTATCGTTGAGTTTGCTGTTCAGAAAAGGCGCTCAGGTTTAAGCTTGGTTAACGCAGCAATTGAAGCGGCTCGATTAAGGCTTCGCCCAATTATCATGACATCGCTTGCATTCGTGTTCGGGTTGTTCCCAATGAGTATAGCAACCGGCCCGTCTGCACAGGGTAACCACTCTATTAGTATAGGTGCTGCGGGTGGCATGGTGTCCGGAGTACTGTTGGGCTTGTTCATCATCCCGGTTCTGTTTGTAATATTTCAGCACCTGCAGGAAAAGATCAGCGGCGTACCGTTTGACAGGCACCGCGACGAGCATGGCGTAAAACAACAGCAATTAGAAGGAGAATTGGCATAACACTTAGAATTCAACCTCTACTTTTCAGTAGGGGTTGAATTCAGAGATTCATATAATCAAAAACATACTCATTCCAGCTACAGTCCAGGTCTTGAAAGCAGACTTAGCCAGATGAGAAAAAGTATAAAACAATGAAAACGTTAATAAACAGGCTGGCAATAATACTGGTGGTACTTACCGGCTGTTCGGTATCGAAAGATGTCAATACACCTAAACCAGAGTTGCCTGCTTCCTTCAGGAATGCTGCGGCTACCACCACAGCCGACACCACCAGCATTGCAGATATAGAATGGAAGAATTTCTTTGCTGATGCTACCCTGCAAAAGCTGATTGACAGCGCTATCACCAGGAACTACGACATGCAGATCGCTGTCAAGAACATTGAATCTGCGCAACTGCTATTTAAACAGGTAAAGTGGAATTATCTGCCATCAGTAGGTCTTAATGTTACCGCATCAACAAACCGCCCTAGTGATAACAGCCTCAATGGCCTTAGCCTAAACCAGTTTGTAGGCACAAAGCACATTGAGGACTACAATGCTAACCTTGCTCTTTCATGGGAAGCTGACATTTGGGGTAAGATAAAAAACCGCCAGCGTGCAGCTTTAGCAACCTATCTGCAAACTGCCGAAGCTAAAAAGGCAATACAAACAAATATTGTTGCCAGCGTATCACAGGGTTATTACAACCTGCTGATGCTGGACGAGCAGCTAAACATTGCACAAAGGAATGTCACCTTAAATGATAGCACACTGCGCATCATCCGCCTGCAGTTTGATGCCGGGCAGGTAACTTCACTGGCTGTACAACAAGCCGAAGCACAACGCCAGGCAGCACAGCAACTGGTGCCGCAGTTTGAGCAGAACATAGCTATACAGGAGAATGCTATACGCATACTCACTGGCGCTTTGCCTGACAAGGTAGAACGCACTGCAAGGCTTAACGATCAACAGGTTCCGGATAACATTTCTGCAGGTTTGCCATCAGCTATTGTAAGCCGCAGGCCGGATGTAAAGAGTTCTGAACTGGCACTTACCATTGCCAACGCGCAGGTAGGCATTACTAAAGCGCAAATGTACCCTGCACTTACCATTACCGCGCAGGGTGGTGTAAACTCTTTCCGGGCAAGTAACTGGTTCAATGTGCCGGCATCTTTGTTCGGTACTGTGGTGGGCGGTGTTGCCCAGCCGCTGTTTGCACGCAAGCAGCTTCGCACCCAGTACGAGGTTGCCAAGGTTGAGCGTGAGAGAACAGTGCTGCAGTTCCGCCAGTCGGTATTGAACGCAGTAGGTGAGGTGAGCGATGCGCTTGTGCGTATAGAAAAGTTAAAACAGCAGCAGGCGATTGCGGCTAATCGTGTAAAAACACTACAGCAGGCAATTATCAACGCAAACCTATTGTTCAGGAATGGTATGGCTAATTACCTGGAAGTAATAACCGCGCAAGGCAACGTGCTGCAAAGCGAACTGGAACTTGCATCGGTGAAAAGAGAACAGTTGAGTGCTGTGTCTGAACTTTATCGCTCCCTCGGGGGCGGTTGGAAATAATGATGGATGAGCATTAGTTCAGATAAAACGCCCCGCGGTTTTCGCGGGGCGTTTTTAGTTTAATGCCTCTAGATATGATCTCAGCCTTTAAAGGGGCAATGTATACTCTATCGCTGTACTACACTATCTGGCCTGTTTGTATGTCTACAGTGTAAACAGTTCCGTTAATAGTGATCTTCACCTTGTGATTACCTAAAAACACAATACTGCCTTTGTAGTTCCATTTACCTTGAGGGGTATCGCCGGTAGTTTCAAATGTTGCGGTGCCGCTTTCGACATCACCGTCTTTTGTTGGGTCTATAATTAACGAAACAAGCTTGTAATTAAACAAAGTCGTTAATTTTTGCTTTGATCCTGTTTTATACTGAAGACTAGCTTTGGTATTCAGCACCCCGCTGAATGTTAGTTTCGCATCCGGGTTTTGAGGATTTACACTGCTCATATTGATGTTTTGCAGTAGGTTGTACTTTGCTTCCATGCTTGGGGTGGTCATGGCTACCAGCAGGCTGTCGTAAGCGCTTAACCCACTTGGCTGATCATTGGTGCAAATAGTACTGTATTTAAAGCGGCCTCCAACGGTCATCTTAAGAGTATCCACACTTAAATCAAAACTCATTGTCGTATCCACCTGCATGCCGCACTCTGGGTTTACAGAATTGATTCTTATTTTAGGACGGTTGGGTGGAGTGGCATTTATTTGCGGACTTAAACCATCGTTTAAGCTAAAGCCGCCAAGGCCACCATAAAGGCTTTGCGCCAGGTTCAATGCAATTTGCTGGCTTACTTCTTTGGAAGATACACTGCTGGTGCCATAATCTACCGGGTCCTTTGTACAAGAAGTATAAAGAAATACAATGGCAACAACGGCAAGAATACAAGAGAGTAATTTTCTTTTCATGTGATAAAGATTCGGTGTTTATTTTTCACTTGTAAAATTAAGTAAAAAGTGCAAAATTTTCAAAGTATTGATAATCAGTTTAGAAGATATTATAAAAGATTAGTTCACATTTTCTTTACGTAAAAAGCCCTGCTTGCACAACAAACAGGGCTTTTCAAAAAACTTGTTACTAAGTTACTTACTTGCCAGTATCTCAACATGTTCTATCAAGGGTTCCAGCGCCAGCAGTTCTGGAGCTTTGGCCATTAAGGCCGCGGCAATTTTACCTGCCAGATGGGCCTGCCGGCCTTCGTCGCCCGGGAAGGTATCAAATATGCCAAATACACTTTCACTAACGCGATAAGCATACCAGTTAATGGTTTCGGGTTCATCTTCGGCAAGAGGCTGGGCACTTTTTAAAAATTGCGCCAAATCGTACTCGTGACCGGGCTTGGCCACGAGCTTTACTAGTAATCCGGTTTTTATCATAATGGATGTAGGGCTTTGATTCAATTACGTTTAAGCAATAGTAATGGTTTTGCTATGAGCAGAATGTTTCCCCAGGACCATTAGTCCCATGGCGAGGTAACCAAGATCCTTCAAGATGAAAAACTCGGTTGTTGGTACGCCTTCAACTATCTTCCACACACCGGGAGTGGTAAATAAAAAGCTAAGAGTTGTCGCGAAGATTACTATCGTAAGGTATCCTGCAATGCTGCCCAGCTTATCATTCCAAAATGACGCAATGAGCAAAGCACCGGTAACTATTTCAAAAACCCCAATGAAGTTAGATACTGCCTGTACGGTTGCCACCTTATACATCCAGCTCATCAGAAAACTGTGTTCAACTAAAGGCATTATAGCGTTTGCCTCCGTAACGGTAAATTTAAAAATGCCAATCCACAGCAGGATGAGTGAGGTTGATACTACACCCAGCGTGTAGCCTGTTTTTGTAAGTTTCATTGTTGTGATGTTTTACCGCTTAGTACAGCAAGTGGCAAATACCTTACAATTAATTTAACTCACTGATTAATGTCTTGTAACAAACGCAAAATCGCCCCGGCTAAACAGCCGGGGCGATCGCTAAAATTGGAATCGGAATATTTTGAACTCTGCTTATTATTAACTGTAATCCGGTTTAAAACCTGGTAGATAATGTAGCACCATATACCCTTGGGTTACCCAGGTGCGCCGCACCGAAATCGTAAGCATAATCAATATAGTGTTTGTTGCTTAAGTTGCTTCCCCAAACAAACAGGTCAAAACGCTTTGTACTTACGCCAAAACGTGCATTGAAAGTGCTATAGCCATCCTGTTTTATCTGATTAGCCAAATCAAAGTACTGATCGCCCAGGTAGCGCCATTCACCGCGCAGGATGAGTTTTGTTTGCTTGTTATCCAATGGATAAGCATATTGCGCTGCCAGCATGCTCGTAATATCAGGCGTGTAAACCTGGTGGTTGCCATTCAGGTTCACTACCGCACCATTACTAGGTACCTGCAGGTTGGTATAACGGGCGTGAGTGTAGCCGAAGTTATAGGAAAGATCCAAGCCCTTTAATACGGTTGCGGCTACTTCAGCTTCGGCACCTTTGCTATGCAGTTTACCTGCATTTCGGGTAACGGTAAGGCCTTGAGGAAGTATCAGTGTAGGCACCTGCGCATTGTTGATGCCAATATAGAACAAAGATACATTAACCCTCAATTTGTTGTTCAGCAATGAATTCTTAGAACCTACTTCAAAGTTGTTACTGTACTCGGGTTTGAAGGCATACAATGGTGGCTGTGTAGGATCTGCCCCTAACTGACTCAAGCCACCTGCGCGGAAACCCCTGCTGTAAGTTGCATACAGATTATTGGCTTCAGATGCATGATAAGCCAGGCTTACCTTTGGCGAAAACGCGTTAAAGTGAGCCGTTGCCGAGCTGTCGTTCTGCGATACGATTGGATCTGAACCACCTGGTATATATAGGCCTGCAACACGGCCTTTTTTGTGCTCGAAATCATAACGGATGCCGGCAGTAACGTCCCATTTTGGATCAATAACAAAGGTAGCCTGCGCGTAAGCAGCCCAACCATAATTGCGTTCAATATTGGTATTAACAGCTGCATCCCCGCCAAAACCAGTCGCCGACTTAGTTGGCGCATATCGGTAAAAACCATATAGCCCTGTGGTCCATCTAATTTTCGAGGCGGATGCAGGCGAGGTAAACCTGAACTCCTGCGTGCCAACTTCTACCTTATTAAATTGGGGGCCGTAATTGTTGTTGATAGTGACTGCATCAACAGGAGAGAAGTCGCCGTCAATTGGAACGGTATAATAACGGTAGTTTTTCTGGTAAGCGCTGCTTGATGTAAAGATAAACCCTTTTCCGGCGTAGTTTGCAGTTAATGATGCATTCAGGATGTTGTCAACCATTTTAGTGGTTGCGTTCTGGCTCACCTGGAACGGCGTGGCTAAGGCATCGGCAGGAGACGGGGCGAGTGCAAATGGTCCATTGTTACGGTTAGCGTAATTTTTCACGTTAAGCGTTAATGAGAAGTTTTGCGTGGCCAGGTACTTCAGGTAATAATTACCCATAAAAGTGTGCTGCTTGTCCAGTTTGGTATTGTTGTACAGGTTATTGTAAAAGCCGTCAAAGCCGGTATACAGGCCTGCTACACCCAGGTACAGTTTATCTTTTACAAGTGGCGTACGCATACCCAGGCTAATGCGCTTTTGATCGTAGCTACCGTAGTTAAGCTCGGCAAAGCCGGTAGTTTCGTTAGTTGGCTGTTTAGTAATAACATTGATAACGCCGCCCATTGCATTACGGCCGTAGAGCGTTCCCTGCGGACCGCGTAAGACCTCCACACGTTCTACATCAAACAGCTGCGGAATGTAGGTATCCAGGCTAAACTGGTTAACCCCGTCAATATAAGTAGCCACGGCGGGATCATAGGAGGTTGTAGCTACACCCCTGATGCTGGTAACGTTGCGGTTATCGCCGGGATTTGAAGAGTACAAGTTTGGCACTATAGCTGTTATGTCCTTCAAATTCCAAACACGATAATCCTGAACCTGCTTGGCGGATAAGGTAGATATGCTAAACGGCACCTGCTGAGCCGATTCTTCGCTTTTTTGCGCGGTGACTACCACTTCATCCAGGCGGTTGCTAGCTTCAGAAAGTTGTATGCTAGTAAATTGCCTTCCATCAGCGATGGTTATAGTTTGGTTCACAGCCGCAAAGGCTATACTGCTTACATGCAAAGTATAGGTACCTGCAGGTACCTTGTTAAAACGGAATGCGCCTTTAGCATCAGTAACGGTGCTGTAGTTGGTATTCAGCAGGTTTACGTTTGCTCCATGGATGGGGGCTGCGTGGGTGTCGGTTACAAGGCCCGAAAAGTTTACGCGGGATTGAGCGAAGGCCTGGCCAATTGAAGCCAGGAGAGCAAACAGTACTACTATCTTTTTCATCATTAAAATAAAAAGCGGATATGATTTTTGATCATATCCGCTGCAAAGAAAAGGTTTAACTTATTTAAGGGAATAAATCCAGTTCACTATCTTTTTGGTATCGGCAGGTTTAAGGTTAGGGTGCGCAGGCATATCCACATCGCCCCAAACACCGTGGCCGCCTGTTACTATCTTTTTCATCAGGTGTGCGGTAGAAGCAGCGTTGTTAGGATACTTCTTAGCAACATCTGTAAAGGCAGGGCCAACAGATTTTTCGTTTACCTTATGGCAGGCCGCGCAATCCAGCGACATAACCAGCGCCTTGCCGGCGGCATTAGCTTTTATAGCTGCTACCTTAGCTTTCATGTCCGGAGAATCCTGACCAGCTAGAATTGAGGCAGTTTTTGATTCGCTTGTAGCGCCTTCTTCGTCCTTAGCTACTACGGATACATTATAGTTACCTTTTTTGGTGAAAGTGTAAGTAAGCTTTGGTAAAGTGGTGGTTTTAGTTACTCCGTTACCAAGGTTCCAAACGTAGCTCATCTTGTTCTTTTCAGGATCGGTAGCCTTTACGGTAAGCACAGTTGTAAGCGGTACAGCACCGTAACCCTTGCTTGATGTTACAGCAGCTACAACCGGCGCGCGGTTTCCGCTATTGTAATCTATGCGTAGTATACCGGCATCCTTGTTTTTGGCAAACCAGCCTGAGCCATACTCCAGTACATATATTTTACCATCCGGACCTGTCTCCATATCAATAGGATTATGGAATTTAGTGTTGGCCATAAATGGTTCCATTTTGTCCAGATCGCCGTTTGGCTGCAGGGTAAGCAGTTTAATGAAACCGCGTATCCAATCGTAGAAAACTACTTTTTTGTCAAAGTAGTCCGGCATGCGTGTCGCTTTCGGGAACATGTCTGTATAATATGCCGGGCCTGCCATTGCATTACGGCCACCTGAACCCACCTGAGGGAAATCAGGAGAAGCTGCATAAGGGTACCAGATAAATGCCGGCTGTGCTGGTGGCAGTTCTCTTAATCCAGTGTTGTTTTTTGAATCATTAATAGGGTGCATTGGGTCAAACGGCGCACCTGATTTGCCAGTCGCATAGTCATATGGGCGATAAGGGTAGTTGTTTCCCACAAACAATGGCCAGCCGAAGAAACCTGCTTTACGGGCCTGGTTAAACTCGTCGTAACCGCGTGGACCGCGGGTCTCCAGGCTGTCGTTCTGCGCATCCGGGCCAACTTCACCCCAGTATAAGAAACCATTTTTCTGGTCTACAGATATACGGTAAGGGTTACGGTCACCCATTACATAAATCTCCGGGCGGGTTTTCTCAGTACCTGGTTTAAATAAGTTGCCTTCCGGGATGCTGTATGTTCCATCATCCTTTACTTTTATCCTCAGAATTTTACCGCGCAGGTCGTTAGTGTTACCTGCAGAACGGCGTGCATCATGGTTAAGGAATTCAGGACGATCATCAAGTGGTGCAAAAGCGTGTGTGTTGTAAGCTTTTTTACCTGGCTCGTCAAAAGGTGTGCTGTTATCTCCGGCAGAAAGGAACAGGGTGCGGTCCGGGCCAAAGGCTATAGAACCACCTGTATGGCAGCAGATCTCGCGTTGTGAGTAGAACTGCAGGATTACCTTCTCAGATTTATTATCGATAGTGTCGCCGGTCATGGTAAAGCGCGAAAGGCGGTTAACTGATGTGTCTGACGGGCTGTAGAAAACATAAACCCAATGGTTTTTAGCAAAGTCCGGGTCTGTTTTAAGGCCAAGTACACCTTCTTCGGCGTTAACACCTTTAGTATGCGTTTTCCAGTATACATCCAGAAAACCGGCTTGTTTCATCTTCTTAGTATCATGCTTGTACAGCATAATTTCGCCGCGGCGCTGGGCAACCAATATGTCCAGGTTTGGCAGTATTGACATCTCGGTCGGCTCGAACAGGGTGCCTTCGTTTAGTTGAGTTTTTACAAAGCGGTTCTCCTCCGGCACACGCACAGTAGTGGCTTTGCTGTAGTCCAGCTTTTTGTTGTCACCAATAGCGTATTGTATGCCACCCAGCAGGTGTTTCAAATAAACCGGATCGCTGTATGATTCGTTGGTGTGACCCATTTCGGTGTAGAAAGAGCGGCCGTTCTCAAAATTCTGGTACCACGCCATCGGGTGATTATCGCCGTTAGCGCCACCTTTGTAGCTGCTCTCGTCAATTTTAACCAGCACGTGTATTTTGTTGCTGATCATTTTATAGTTGTACCATTCGTCCTTACGGCGCCAAACATCAGGCATACCTTTGGTAGAAGGATGGTTCTTGTCTACGATCTTCAGGTTAGCTTCCTGCTGTTCCGGGTGGCTCAGGAAGTAAGCGCCAACAAGGCGACCATAGTACTTCCAGTCATACTCGGCATCTGCAGCGGCATGTACACCAACAAAGTTGCCGCCCGCTTGCATGTAGCGCTCCAGGTCGGCCTGCTGGTAGTTGTTCAGCATATAACCGGTAGTGTTCAGGAAAACCAGCGCGCTGTATTTACTCAGGTTGCTCTCGGTTATCTTGGCAGCGTCAGAAGTGGTATCTACCAGGAAGCCGTTTTCTGTACCCAGCTTCATAATAGCAGGCGCACCAACAGCAATAGACTCGTGGTGGTAGCCCGAAGTTTTGGTAAAAACAAGTATCCTCGGCTTAACAGGTATCTTGCTGAAGTTGAACAGCACAACGCATAGCGCAAGCAGGAGGGTAATTTTCAATCTCATATAAAGTGTTTAATTGGTAATTCTAATTGGTGGTATAATTCATTGTGTACATTATACGCAATAAATATAAAGCTTTAAATTGTATACAGCTAAGGTATCTTAAAAAAAATTGTTCTTAAGCCTTTACAAGTGCTTAATATACCGTTGCGTTATATTGTAATGCAATTTTTACTCAGTAGCTGATTTAACGGGTTATATTTTGTTAACATTGCCTTGCTGATCATTCCCATAGTCTTTCTTTCTGCCTAAACCTTAAAACCATAAATAAAGCTTTTGGTTGTAACCTCTACAGCCTGTTGACAGCGCTGTGCTAAAAATCAGCAAAGAATGAAACACGGGTTAATGATTGACATGGATGGCGTTATATATGCCGGGGATACGCTGATTGAAGGAGCGGACATATTTATTAAACGCCTGCTCGAGGAGGATGTACCTTTTACTTTCCTGTCTAACAATAGCCAACGCACGCGGACAGAGTCTGTTGAGAAACTGGGCAAGCTGGGTATTGAGGTAACTGAAGAACATATTTACAACAGTGCTATGGCTACCAGTACTTTTCTGAAAGATCAGTACCCAGGGTGCAGTGCTTACGTGCTGGGCGAAGGTGGCTTGCTAACCAGCCTGGAAGAAACTGGAATAGTGCTGGTGGATAAAGACCCAGACTTTGTTATACTTGGTGAAGGGCACGAATTTACCTTGCAAATGGTGCACAGTGCTGTGGATATGATCTTGGCGGGTGCAAAGTTTATTGCCACTAACCGCGACCCATCTCCCCGGAAAGCAGGTTGGAACAACCTCGGCATTGCCGCTACAGCCGCCATGATTGAGGAAGCCAGCGGCCGCGAAGCTTTTGTAATAGGGAAACCAAGCCCCGTGATGATGCGCTCTGCAAGTGCTTACATGCAACTGTTACCCTCGCAGACCACCATAATTGGCGACACGATGGAGACCGATATAAAAGGTGGTATTTATATGGGCTTTAAAACTGTCCTGGTATTATCCGGCATGGCAGATAAAGAAACTCTTTCTACCTACGCCTATAAACCTAACCTGGTAGTAAAGGCTGTAAATGAAATAGAGCTGCCCTTAAAATGGTGGTAAGCCGCTGAAAGCTTTGCAGCAAAGTTAAGTGTGCCTTATTGAGCAGGCGCGTCAAGCAATAAATGTAACAACTTTATCTGATGGTTTTCGACAATTGCAATGTCCATACCCGTAGCTACGGGTGTTTGGCCGGGGATGCCCAGTGTCCAGGTAATGTGCTGCACCTGGTGGTTAACATGCGATGGCCTGCTCAGCTCAAACTTAAATTCCAGTGGCCATTGCGACTGGAGCTTGGAGATTAGCTCGTTTATAGCCTCATAACCTTCAATTGCCGGTCCGTCGTTCGACTCATAGAAAACAATGTCGGCAGCGTATATCTCTGCCATAGCTTTTAGCCTTTTTTCCGGATCACGGTCGTTCCATATTATTAAAAGGCTGTCCTCTAAAAGTTTTGCGCTGCTATCCATTATTGATGTTGTTTGTTTCAAATGTATCATTTCTGATGAATCTGACATGCGGCAAACGCAGCCCGATGTATAAATTCTTAATTTTGCGGCAGATAAAAGTTTCACCATGTCTATATCCACCGAAAACGAAAGAACCGGGATGCAGCAGGCCAGCGATGCGGTTGCCATTACGCTTAAAAAGATGCGGGAGTATGCAAAACCCGGTATATCTACAAAGGAACTTGACGACTACGGCGGCAAATTACTGGCAGAACTTGGCGCATCATCGGCACCATTGCTTACCTATAATTTCCCCGGGTATACCTGCATAAGCGTTAACGAAGTAGCCGCGCACGGCATACCATCAGCAAATGTGATACTTAAAGAGGGCGACCTGATAAATATCGACGTATCTGCAGAGCTGAACGGCTATTGGGCCGATAACGGTGGGTCATTCGTTATAGGAGAGGACCTGCACGGCCATGGCAAGCTGGTAGAAGCATCTAAAGAGATATTAAAGAAAGCCATCAGCAACATTAAAGGCGGTGTTAGGATATCTGATATTGGCAAGCTTATAGAGACCGAAGCTAAAAAGGCAGGGTATACTGTCCTGAAGAACTTAACCGGACACGGCGTGGGCCGCAGCCTGCATGAAGAGCCACACGAAATTGCTAATTACTGCGACAGGTATAACACCACCCGTTTCAAAAAGAATTCTGTAGTGGCGATAGAGACTTTTATTTCCACAAAGTCGACCATTGCCGAAACACAGGCCGATGGATGGACACTTATTGGCAACCGCGGCGGGTTTGTTGCACAGCACGAACATACTATAATGGTGACCGGCGGCCAGCCGGTAATTTTTACCGCTGAGAACGGCATTTGGGATTAAGCCCCGCCAACTTATTTGCGTAATATTTTGTCCATAGCTTTACCTTTTGCCAGTTCGTCTATCAGCTTATCCATATAGCGTATCTTCTGCATTAGCTCATCTTCGATGTCTTCTACACGATAGCCGCAAATTACACCAGTTATTTTCGATGCATTTGGGTGCAGCTGAGGCGCTTCTGCAAAAAAGGCTTCCAGGCTGCATTTATCATCAATTTGCTGCTGTAGCTGCTGTTGGCTATAACCCGTTAGCCAGCAGATAACGGCGTCTGCCTCTTCCTTTGTACGGCCTTTCTTCTCTACTTTGTTAATGTAGTGGGGGTACACGCCCGCAAAGGACATTTTGTAAACTTTGGTGTTATCCATTGATGCCGGGTTTATACACAATTATAGTACTTGTTAATACAACTTAATAATCTATCTGCATCAATTCTCAGTTTTAAAAAATGTAGCAAGCAAGCCCCCGTTTACTTATCTTACGCCCAATTATACATCACCATGATCTCATTTCTGCAACGCGCTTTACTCATTGCTGCTTTTACTTTAGCTGGATACAGCATTCACGCCCAGGTCGCCCGTTTTACTATTAAGAGCCCTGATAATAAAATATCAGCAACGTTTTTTAACAGTAACGGTGCGTTATATTACAAGGTGCAGTTTAAGGGCCAAGCTGTTATTGAACCATCGGCCATGGGTTTGGTGGTAGATAGCAGTGTTTACGCAAAATGCAAGCCGATACATCCATCCAAAATAGCGTTAATAAGAAACACTTTCGCCTGGCGGGGTGTACACAGCTTGGCTCAACACCACGCAAACTCATCAACAATTAAAATTATGTCCGATGATAAAAGCAAAGCTGACTGGGCCGTTGATGTGCAGGTGTTTAACAACGGTGTTGCTTTCAGGTACAATATTCCTCATAATGGCGTTGCAGAAGTTAGCCGTGAGCTAACTGAGTTTACTGTTCCTGCGCAGTCTGCCGTTTGGTGGCAGGGAGATATCCATAACTATGAAGGTGAGTATACCAGGAGCCAGCCATCTGCCATCAAGAAAGGGCAGCCTATTGGTATGCCGCTTACATTAGTGCTGCCCAATAACTTCGGCTATGCCGCCGTTACAGAGGCTGGTATTAACAACTTTGCCGGGGCACATCTTGTAGCAGGTGGTTTCAATTCGTTTTATACTGCTCTTGAAGGAAACGTAAAGCTAAGCGGCAGTACCAAAACACCATGGCGGGTGATCAGCATAGGGCAAAACCTTAATGAGCTGGTTAACGCTGATATTGTGGCCAGCTTATCTGATAAGCCGGACGCAATATTGTTCCCTCAAGGCTTTAATACCCCTTGGATAAAACCGGGCAAAAGTGTATGGTCATGGATGACGGCTAACCGCGCTGTTACTCCGGAGAACATGCGGAAGTTTTCTGACCTGGCGGCACAATGCGGCATCCCTTACAATCTTGTTGATGATGGCTGGGGAAAGTGGCGCGAGCCAGGCAAAGACCAATGGCAGATACTCAAGGATCTGGTCGATTACTCTGCTGCTAAAAACGTAAAGATTTGGGTTTGGGCTGCCTATCCCGACAACAATGGCTTACCGGGACTTAGGGACTCGGTTTACCTCAAGACATTTCTAACCAAATGCCACGAGATGGGTGTAGCAGGGGTAAAGATTGATTTCATGAGCAGCGAATCCCAAAATGTGATGGCTTTTTACGAGCGTGCGTGCAGAGAAGCCGCCAGGCTTAAGTTAATGATTGATTTTCATGGTGCAGGTAAACCGTCTGGACAAAGCCGTACCTGGCCTAACGAGCTTACAAGAGAAGCTGTACGGGGACTTGAATACAGCGACGATACCGATTGGCCTACCCACAATACCATCATCCCGTTTACCCGTTACTTGGCTGGGCCTGGGGATTATACGCCGCTTAGCACGGCTAAGTTTGTATCGAATACCACGCTTGCTCACCAGGTTGCTACAGTGGTGACATTTACATCGCCGTTTTTGTGTTTGGGTGTTGACCCGGCCGACTTGCTGAAAAGCGAAGCATTGCCGTTTGTACGGGCTATACCTAGCGTATGGGACGAAACAATTGTGTTGCAACCAAGCGCCATAGGTGAAGTGTGCGTAATGGCCCGCCGCAGTGGCACAAAGTGGTTTTTGGCTGTAATAAACAATAAGCAGGCAAAAGATATTACAGTGCCATTGTCGTTTCTTGGTGATAAAACTTACAGCTGCAAGTCGCTTGGGAATACTACCCTGTCAGGTAAAATAAACGGTGGAGGCCGGCCCACCAATAAAATGATCAAGGTTGCGCTAAAATCCGGTGACGGCATGGTAGCTATTTTTGAGCCGATGTAAGGAAAACTATGATCCTGCCGATTGGTTACAACAGCGTGGTATACGGTAATTACATAAAAAATGAGTAGCCAGTGTTTATCTGCCTACTCATCCCGCTTTATAATTTCGTTATCTCCTTCTTGCGGCACTTCATCAACCTGGCTGTCATCGCTTGTTAACAGGCAGTTACTAAGCTGTTGAACTATTGAGGTTAAAGACTCATCGTTTCCTGCCAGTGCAATAACTTTCCTGATTTGTTCAGGAGTTGCTTCGATATCTATTTTCATGGTGATAACAAAGCAATAAAAAAGCCAGAAAAGTAGAGATAGTTGATTAAGCAACCCGCATCGGCGAAGCTTACGGCGTGTGTTTTTGGTAGAAAGCTTATAACGTTTGACAATCCCGTTGAGAGCGGCGCTGTGGAAGTAGAAAGGCTTTATGCTTGAAAGGAAATTTTATAATATTTATTATCTTTTAATAAAGTTGATTAACTTATAGCACATTAAACTTTATCATGAAAAAATTAATACTATTTGTAACACTTGCAATGTATGTCTTTACCAGTTGCAAGAAAGATGCTGTGAGATCAAATCTTGAACCTGCTAGCACTAACACTGACTCTGTAATCTCCAGAACTATCAAAGTAAACACCGTAAGCCCTGGTAGTGCAGTGGCTGTTGCATACGAAAACGGCCGTTACATCGCACACCTGGGTTTTGGAGACTTGGATCTGGGAAATATTTATTTTCCTTCAGGAGATTTCATAGAAAATGAAGCCGTATTGCAAGTTGATAATTATTCTGCAGGAGGTCCTTATATAGCTGCGCCATATACTTACTTGCTTGGTAACTCCAAAATAGAATATAGCGCTGATGTTAAGAGTTTTGAAAAAGAATGGAGCAAATTTTTCTCAGGACAGGTAAGCAGCAGCGTTAATCCGTATCCACGACCGAACATCGATAACTACGTAAAAAACTATTACGGACAAGTTGGAGTGTACAAAGGCATTTTGGTCAGAAGTCACAGCGTAGCATCAACTGTAATCATTCGCGAAAGTACTTTCGTGCCGCCAACAGCATCAAACGATTATGTTGTTCTTGGGGGGATTTTTGACCCGGTTACGAATGAAGTTTGGACATTATACGGCAAAGGGGGCTTTATAGTGAAAGCCGTGATTTATAGCAATACAGGCCTTATATATCCAATATCTTTAACAGGAACTTACTCAGGTACACAAGCCAATTATCATATTGCCGGCTCAATCACCAGGACAGGCTATTCACCATTCTCATTTGACACATATGTGAGTCCAATGTAGTCAAAATGAATTTTTATCACATAACGCCGATCTATTTAGATCGGCGTTTTTATTTTATAATATCTAGAATGCTTTGCCCCCTTGCTGCCGCAAGCGTGCCGCGTGTGTCTTTTTGCCCGCGTTTAAATTTAAAAATTTAGATTTACATCAATGAGCAGGAAATACAAATTCTTAAATAAGGAAGGGTTGTACTTTGTAAGTTTCGCTACCGTAAATTGGATAGATGTATTTACAAGATCTGTTTATTGTGAAGTAGTGGCAGATAGTTTAAATTACTGCTCAAAGAACTTGGGAATGAACATTTTTTGTTGGTGCATAATGCCGAGCCATGTTCATTTAATTTTTGCAGCACAAAATAATAATCCTGAATTGCTGTTAGGCCGTTTTAAAGAGTTTACATCGAAACAAATTGTAAAGGAGATTTTAGGTAACACACAAGAGTCTCGTCGTGAGTGGTTGCTTTGGATGTTTAAACGGGCAGCAGCTAAAAGCAGTAATGTAACCGGGCATCAATTTTGGCAGCACCACAATAAACCGATACAACTTTGGAGTGCGGCGGTTATACAACAAAAGGCCGATTATATACATAACAACCCTGTAGAAGCGGGCTTTGTTACCGATTGCTGGCATTGGAAGTACTCTAGTGCTATCGATTACGCTGATGGCAAGGGGCTGATCGAAATAAGCTTCCTTTAAAGGTTAGTTATGGCACACGCGGCACGCGTGCGCCAGCGGAGGGTAAATCAAACAAATCTGTTCAGCCATCTTTAAGCGTCATTTAATTGCTTGTTCATATATTTTGAACGCACTAACTCTCTCTTTGAAGCCTGATTATCCGTGTTAGAATCATAAGACTACGATAGAGAGTAGCAGCTATAATAACCAGTCCTAAGACATTAGAGTAAAACAAAAACTTTTCATAAGCTTCACTTAGCAGCAGTTTTAATGTAAACCCTAAAACTGAAATAAAAACCAATGAATTAATACAGCCTTTTAAAAGCGTTGTAGTTTGAAAATAAAGCCTTGTTGAAAAGAAAAGGTCAAATAATGGCACATCGTCATTTTGAGTTCCATTAGGAATTTTAGCCCCAGTTTTAAAGGTAATCAATACCGTAAGTAACGTTAAAACAAACCCAGCTAGGGTAAGAGAAATGGTTGATAGGTCTGTAGTTGTTGACAGGCTGGCACCCGGTTCCGGTAAATTGAAATGACCTTTGTGGTTAAGCCAAAAAAATATAGCACAAACAGAGCAGCCCAATAAATAGTCGTACAACAATGGGCGTTTGAAATAATTGTCTATCATGACCTAAATGATTCAATAAATTGATCAAATTCTGCTTGTATCAAATTGTAATACTTTGTTGTAGTCATATGAGTTGTTCTATCGACTTGGACGACAATTTCTCTCTTGCCCTTTATAAGGTTAAATACATCATTTTCACCTTCATCATTAACAAATTTTAATTCAAACTCATCGAATTGATCAATGTGAAATGGCTTCTCCTTAAATTTTTTAAGGAGCATTTTAATAAACGAATTTGCCTCCTTGTTCAGGTGCTCACTTTTGATTTTTGCACCTGGTGTCTGGAACATGGCTTCAATGCGTATGAAGCTTGGTTTCAATCTATTTCCGATGTTAGCAAAATCAGAAATCAAGCCAGATTTGATATCATCATCCATTTGTGCTATGCTTTGTGGGCGTAGCTTGATTTCGAAATTCAAAACATTCCTCAAATGCCCAAGTGTATCATCAATTGGGGCATGCAGGTATGTAGTAATCTGACATCCTTTTGCCAATCCTAATTCTACAGCAAGACTTCTAAAATAAAACTCAATGTCTGAAACTCTTGGACCTTCGTTGTTGAATTGAGCACAAATTATCGCCGGGCTAACACTGTAATCAATGTAAAAGTGAGTTAAAATGGTGATTGATCCTTTAGCTTTGTCATAAGGAACTAATGTAAAAGCATCAGCCGGTTTTACCATTAACGATTTATCATTTATTAACGCGATAGAACATTTGAATTTTTTGGATTGAGCAACCCTTGCTGCACTATATACGAAAAGCTCACGTTTTTCTAATTCTGGTTTATTTTTGTTTCTATTAATAGCATAAGCTTTACCATTTAGCTGCTCACGATTAAGAAAAGTAATCACATCAAACAAAATGTCATTAGTATTTTGTTTTGTCGAATTAACATAAGGAATAAAGGTTATCTTATGAAGATGGAATTTAACTTCTTGCAAGTTTCCAGAAGCTGAAGCATTTAACGGCATTGTAATATAGCTGAGGTTTAGATTGGTTTAAACCGTAAATATATCTCAAATTACGTAATATAGTTAACAGAAAGATAAAGTATAAGTTACTTCTAGATTGTGTGTTAATTCGGTAGAGCTTTGTAAACACAAGTAATTGACTTTTTACAAAGCTAAGTGTACATTTAGCAATTTCAAGGAAACATGTTAAATGGCAGATTATAAACTGTCGACGCTAAGCTCATTCTTATTAGATCAACTTAAGGTACTGGCATCATTTTACCACATCATTACTCCCCAACCGCCCCTAAGCTGGCGCAAGTATGCAGCTCAGGAATGTGGGTTGAGTACTTGGTCTAGACGTTAGGTTAGGTACCATCAACTAAATTACCCTTGTAACTGGCAGATATGCAAATGAACAAAATGCTACTTATTATAATTTTGGTTTTTATTAGCTCCTGCCAACAGAAGAGTGATAAACTTGAAATGATTACCGTAGCAATTGGCTATTGCCCTGGTGGGTGCGTTTCGTCTGCAACAGAAATAACACTGCACACTTACCACTATTATGAAGGCAACAATTCCACTAAGCCTGGGTACTACGAAGGTAAACTCCCGGCCAGCGATTGGGATAGGATATCAGCAGAAGTAGACAAGATCGATATTAACTCTTTGCATACAGAAGACACCCCGGTAGCTGATGATACTTGGATAGAAGTACTTATTAAAAGCGAGGGAAGGATTACTCACTTAAAAAGTGTGACTTATAAAAAGATGCCTGCCAAGCTAATGAAGGTTATCAACCTGGTTTTAGGAACCTCCAAAAAGGTTAAGTTGACCAAGTCTGACGAGAGCTATCCATTTAAAACCACTTATCAACAAACAAATATCGTAGTTAAGCCTAAGTTTGCTCCGGTAAACCGTTAATGTGCATTGACCTTGCTTTAACTTAAGCCAAAACTAAGCAGTATGTTCGCTTAACCGCCTTACCATCCTCGCCACCGACGCATGTGATAACCCGGTTTGTGCCGCTATCTTCCGGAGCGTAACACCGGAGTTGTGCAGCTGCATTACGCGGTCTTCGGTGGCTTTGCGCTGCTGCTCGGTATAGTGCAGCAGGTGTTCGGCTTCGGTGCCTTCGCCGGTAAATTCAAATTTTAAAAAGTTGTCGTGTTTTTGTATGCGGCACAGGCATACGTTATCGGCACCGTGGGTAAGTGTGCCGGTACGCTGCTTTATCTGCTTGAGGTAGCGCAGGCCGGGCGTGGTTTGGCTTTCGCCTATGGCAAAGGCGCTGTCGGCAAAGTTGAGCAGCATTTTGCTTCCCTGCAAATCGTTACGGGTAATGGGCCGGGCCACATTGCGCTTGGGCGTATGGGCCAGCACCAGTACAGACAGTTTGTACTTGCTCCGGAGCATCTTGAGGCTCTGCATCAGCTTTACGGCCCCGGCTGCCGACTCGGTACTGGTACGCAGGCAGGTAATGTTGTCAATAATAATGGTGCTGGCGTTGGTGCTTACCAGCACGTTCTCGAAGGCGTTGATAATATAATCGTGAAAGCTGGCAAACTTGCGCTCGCGCCCGGCATCAGGATTGATCATGAGCCGGTGAAAGTTGGGCGCAAAGCCGTAGCGGTTGTTAATGTAGGTGTACCGCTCGGCAAACTGCTGAGCGGTAAGTTCAAAGTCGAAGTACAGCACGGCCTCGTCCTGCTTAGTGGTCGTGTAATTGCCTATGTGCCTGCCGGCGCTAATGGCATCGCCTATTTGTACGGCCAGGATAGATTTGCCTACGTTGGTATCTGCAAACATAATGCATAGTTCGTCCTTGCGCCAAAACTCCCCAAACAGGCGCTGGTAGCGCGGCTGGTCCTTAGGTTGTATCAGCCAGTCGGCAGCGGTTTTACTAATAAAGGCATCGTCGGTGTTGGGGTGCAGGTCGTCGTCGTGCTCGCGTTTCAGCTTAAAGGCCTCGTCTTCGGTAATTTCGCCACGGATCATCGAGCGCAGTAATTCAATTTCATAGGGGCGCTCGCCACCCGGGAGGTAGCTATTGTATTGTGTCATAAAAGAAAGTGTTGGGATTGTATACAAAGATACCCAACAGGCGGCAGTAAAGTGCTGACAGTGTTTTGTCAGTAAGATAGGGAGAGAGTTAGGAGTTAAGAATCAAGAGTCAAGAAAGGGGATGGTCTGAACTCGAATTTAGGGAATTTCGGAATCGGCAGAATGGAGCGTTGAGAATCCTCTACTTTGGAATAATTAGGTGTATCACCATTTAAAAATTGCCGAAAAACTGTATCATGGTTGCGAAAACTGTAACACGGGTTTTTGTTAAGTTTTTGATAAACAGCTAAATGACTGTTTTTGGGGGTAAAAAAGTGTAACAGGTGTAACACGTTGTCGTGATACACCTGTTATAGCTTGGGGGTATTATTTGGCGCGTTTGGCGGCCATTTTATCTTTAAACACTTTCATGTAGTAGCCGCCCACAACGCTGCGCGCCTGGAAGCCTACCATTTTACCGTTGGTGGTTTCGTGCCAGTCGCTAAGCGGAACGCGGCTGCTGGTTTCCTGTACGTACTTGTACACGGGGTTAACCAGTCCTTCGAAATCTTTGCGGGAGTTGGCCATAGATGCGGTCCAGATGATCCAGTCGCTCTTGGTGTAGGTTTTGCGGCTATCCAGCGGCAAACCGTATTCTTCCTGGTGCGACAGGTAGTATTTCATCTCCTTTTCGTACACCCCGGCAGGGAATAGCTTAAGGCCGAGTACCTTGTCCCAAACCATGTTATACTTCTGGCTCCAGGTCTTAGGGTTCTCGAACACCAGGCCGTAGTGGTCGCCGGCATCGTCCTTCTCCATCCATTTAGCAGCCATTACAGCAGCCATCTCGCGGTACTTCTTAGCTGCAGGTGCATCGCCCATCATGGCAGCCATCTTAGCGTAGGCACCAATAGCCACAATAGCTTTTACAGACAAGTTTGCATTACGCGCCAGGTGACCCGCAAAGTCGTCGGTACACAATTGGTTGCTCGGGTCAAAGCCAGCTTCGGCCAGGAAGTGGGTCCACTTGGTTAGGGTAGCCCAGTGCTTTTTAGCGTAAGCAGGGTTGTTCTCGGCAGCAACAATAGCCGCGGTGAGGATAACCATGTTACCGCACTCTTCTACCGGCATGTCTTCGCCGTAGGTTTGGCCGTTGGCAATAGGATAGGTGCCCAGGTCATGCGCCGCGAAAGGTTTGGTCCACTTGCCGCTCTCGCTGTAGTAGAAGATACCGTTAAGCATGCCCTTAAGCAGCTCAGGGTTATAAGTAAGGTACAACGGTGCGGACGGGTAGGTAACGTCTACCGTATTTATAGAGCCATTGCTGAAGTTCTCTTTAGACAGGAACAGCAGTTCGCCTTTAGGGCTTTTAACCAGCTGATGCGCTGCAATACTCTGGCGATAGGCCAGCACGCAAAGCTTGGCATACTTCTCGCCGCCGGCTTTCAGCGCGTCGTTGTAAATCTTTGTATCTGTAGCTTTGCATTTGGCAATAACGGCAGCATAGTTCTTTAACGAAGAGCTTAATACGCCTTCAATAGTGGTGCCTTTGGCTTCCTTCCACAACGGGCGCAGGTTGGTTTTGAAGTACTGTACCGAGTAGTCCTCGTCATAACCAATGGCGATGTGTTTCTCGGTAGCAGCACTTCCCACACGACCGAACGGCAGCATGGTGTTCAGCATTAGCTGTTTGCCGGTAAGGGTAGATAGTGCGCCAGGAGATAGCGCGTAGCTATCCAAAGCGTTGTCTTGTGTGCTGATGTACTGTTTAGCGTTGTAAGTAGGAGAGGCCACGTACACGTAACCCCAGTCGATGCGTACGTCGTCGCCTTTCTTTTCTAGCACCGGCTGCTCGGTGGTACCGGCTTTCATTATCTGGATACCGTTTGAAGTATAGGCCGTGGCTTTTACCTGCTGTGTAGGTTTGTTCACCGCAAGGTCGGTAGATACGCCTTGGTAGATATCTACAGCGTGGGTCTTGCTATCTGACGATTGAACCTCGTAGCTGATGTAAGATACAGGAGTAACCAGAGTTTTTATGTCAGTCAATATCAACGGTGAGCTGAAAGTCACTTTGAGCTTCACCGGACCGCAATTGAAGTTGTAGATGGTTTGCGTTGCGGTTACCTGTACGTTGGTTTGCCTGGCAACCTTTATGTTCTCGTTGGTTTTATCTTCCAGTTGTACAGATAAACCAGCATCCAGTGCTGCAAGGCCGCCGGTATTTGTGCAATGGATAGCCAGCACGTTTTCGCCCACCTTAAGGTTTCCGTTGTCTTTCAAGGGAAACATTTGCAAGTCGCCGTTTGCGCCTGATTGACTGCTAACCTTTTTGCCGTTGATGAAAACCTCTGCATCATCATCATGATAAAGGCGTAAGATAAGAGGAAGTACAGGTAATTCGCTTAATGTGAAAGTCCTGCGTACGTAGAGTTCTTTGCTGGTCCAGTGGGTGCCAATGGTACGTATAGCATCGCTGAATGGTGCACTACCTGTTTTCCAGCTGTTGTCATTAAACTCCGGTTTCTCCCAGTCATCAGCAGGTTTTTCAAAGACGTACTTACAGGAATACGGCTGCTCATCGGCAGCGGGCAAGATAGTTTTATAACGCGCAGCAGCCATCCCCATAAAGCGGTAATACTGCCCGTCAGCTTTTAGCACGCCTATTAACGACTGCGGGCTGCCGGTCCAGTGCATTGTGGCAGATTCATTTAACTTATCGGTTGGCGACCATACACTTAAATAAGGTGTGTGGGTGATCAATGGGTAAGCAGGGGCACGGTCTTGTGCAGAGACAGTACCGGTTGTAGCAGCAAGTGCAAAAACAAGTACGTGGAGCGTCCGTTTTGCACGATTAGCAAAATAATTGTAAATATTCATAGATAGTATGTAGGTAAACAGAACTGCAATAATATCAAATAGGATTTGTTGTATGAATTTTATTATGCAAATTCATCAGTTTAATGCCCTACTTATGGATACCTACAAAACTGTGGCCGACTCGCAGGTGACACTTACAGAATTGATGATCCCATCGTATGCCAACTTTGGAGGCAAAATACATGGTGGAATAATTATGGGTCTGATGGATAAGGTTGCGTACGTGTGTGCCGCAAAGCACGCCGGCGGTTATTGCGTGACCGCATCTGTCGACGACATCGACTTTTTGGCGCCTGTTGAAGTAGGCGAACTGGTCTCTCTTATGGCCTCTGTCAACTATGTTGGCAAAACCTCGCTGGTAGTAGGTATAAGGGTGATATCGGAAAATGTTAGGACTAAAGAAATAAAACACACCAATACCAGCTACTTCACCATGGTAGCCATGAACGAGGATCGGACACCACTTACTGTACCAGCCTTGATACTGCAAAATGATGATGACATTCGCAGGTTTTTTCAGGCTTATCACCGAAAGCAACTCAAAAAGTACTATCGTACAGAAGAGACCCGAATTAAATCAGATTTTGAGATGAACGAAACTATAGAACTGCTCAGGACGGAGAGGTGCAAGATTGAAAAGGCAAAGTAATTACGTCAGTATATCAGTGTACCAGCTTGATTACTGCCCAAGTTCTTTCCTAACCGCCGGTGCCACCTTGGTGCCAAACAACTCTATGGCCTTTAATATACCAGTATGGGAGGTATGACCTGTTACCAGTTGGGCTAAAAAGCGTGTATTATTAAATAGGCTGTGTTGCTCCAGTATTTTATCTATCGCCATCTGCGGATCACCAACTACCAGTGGGCCATCTGCCCGCAGGTACTCAAATTGTTCCCTGCTCATTGGCGACCAGCCTCGTTCGCGGCCAACTCGGTTCATTAAGGCTTCGTAAGACGGATAAAAGTCCTTTACTGCTGTTCGCTCGTCTTCAGCTATGTAAAACTGCGAACTTATACCTAATTGCAATTGGCTTACATCATGCCCGGCTTTTGCGGCAGCTTCGCGATATAGTTCTGCAAACGATACAAAATGCCTGGGCGCACTCCCCAATATAGCTATCATCATGGGTAAGTTAAGGGTTCCTGCGCGCTTTGCAGATGCAGGTGTGCCGCCCACGCCTAGCCAAACCGGTAATTGTTCCTGCAAAGGGCGGGGATAAACGCCGCGGTTAGCTATAGGTGCCCTAAACTCACCTTTCCAGTTCACTATCTCTTCTTTGTTTATCTGCAGCAATAGCGCAAGCTTCTCACTAAACAACTCATCATAATCATTAAGATCATAGCCAAAGAGCGGGAACGTTTCTATAAATGATCCACGTCCGGCAAGTATCTCGGCACGACCACCTGAAAGTAAATCTACCGTTGCAAAGTTTTGAAAGGTGCGCACAGGGTCCGCTGAACTCAGCACCGTTACAGAACTTGATAGGCGGATGTTTTTGGTAATAGATGCTGCTGCTGCCATAAACACCTCCGGTGCTGATATCACAAAATCGGGTCTGTGATGTTCACCAAAGCAGAAAACGTCAAGGCCCACCTCATCAGCCAGCTTCACTTCTTCCAATAGCTGCTGAGCACGCAAATGGGCATTCACTGCGTTACCTGGCTTTCCGTCGGGCTGTACTTCGCCAAAGGTGCTTATGCCTAATTCCATTATTATTGTTCTCCATTTTTTTGCTGATACTTGTAATGCAACTGTTTCAAAACGTCTTCGGCCTGTGCATCAGCCGAGTAGCCGTATCCGGTAACCAGAATTCCTTTCTGTCCGGCTGCCGAGGCCAAGGCGTAAACGGTAGCCTCATCCGCAGGGTCGGTAACACCTTCGTAGCGGTATAAATCAACAATCTCAAAATCTTCGGCAGGATAAGCTTCATTATCAGCTTTTAAGTGATTGCCTTCCAAACTAAAGTTTAAATCAAAGCCTTGTTCCTGTAGTTTTTCTGTTGCCTCTGTAACGGTAGCGTAGTGAAATTTCTGTTTCATCGGTGTGATAAATGAGGTGTATATAAAGAACAAACTTATAAAATAGCCTTTGGTTTGCTGCTGCGTTCATATCAGTGGTTTGTAAAGATAAAAGGCGCTTTGCCTCACCCGATAAGTATACATCATTTATCTTTGTGCCGTGCCTACTGCTAAACCAACCAAGCCGTCTCCCAAGCGTTCCCCCCGAAAACCTGCAACACGCAAGAAGAAAGCCGCGCCTGTTTCTAACAAGTGGTGGAAGGTGGCGCTTGCCGGATTGATATTAATATTGCTATCTCCGTTTTACTATGGATACATTCTTAACGGCTTTACCGGAGCATGGCGTTGGATAAAGGACATAGGGGAGGATGAGCACTATCGCACGTACAAAAGCTTTAAAATACGGATACCGTCAGGATATAAGATTCACGGTATAGACGTTTCTTACGCGCAAGGCAAAATCGACTGGGCTAAGGTAAGAGCTATGGAGGAGGACAGTGTCCGCATTAATTTCGCTTTTGTAAAAGCCACCGAGGGGTTACTGATTGTAGACTCCTACTTTAAACGCAATTGGCGCGAAGCGCCAAAAGTGGGCATAGCTTGCGGTGCTTACCACTTTTTTCGTCCACGTAAAAATGGGCTGTGGCAGGCGCGTTTTTTTCTGCAGAACGTAAAAATGGAAAAAGGAGACCTCCCCCCGGTAGTTGATATTGAAGTACTGGATGGTACCACTCCGGAAAAAATGCGTAAAGAGCTTACCACTTTTGTAAAGCATGTTGAGAACAAAACAGGTGTACGGCCCATTATTTACGCAAATATTCAATTCTACAAAGACTACCTCGACGGGTATTTTGATGATTACCCTTTGTGGATAGCGCACTATTATCAGCCTAAATTGAAGTTAAGTAACAACACCAAGTGGCGTTTTTGGCAGCACTCAGATAAAGGGCGAGTTACCGGCATTAATCATGCAGTAGATTTTAACGTTTATAAGGGAGATAGCGTTGCCTTTCAAAACCTACTGATACACTGACCTTTTAACTCGAAAGTTTAAATGGTATTTTAAATTAAATTCTTCGCTATTGTCATAGTTGTGTAAATTACAAAATCAATTATCGACTACATGGCCGGAAGACAATCATGCGCTGGGAACTACATTAAGGTATTTGTTTTTGCATTAGCAGCTTTTGTAAGCACCTCTGTTTGCGCACAAAAAACAACAATGCTCAATGCTTTTGCACACAACGACTACTTTCATAAACGCCCTTTATACGATGCCCTGGATAATGGGTTTACCAATTTAGAAGCAGATATATTTTTGCGGAACGGTAAGCTTGTGGTAGCACATATACTGCCCATGGTAGATAATAAAGGTACTCTTGAAGATTTGTACCTTAAGCCCTTACTTGCAAGCGTAAATGGCAGCAGTAACCTTGCTGCACGGCCATTAGGGCCGGTTACGCTGATGATTGACATTAAATCGAACGCAGAGAAAACTTACCAGGCGTTGAACATACTTTTAAACAAATACAGCTCGATAATTTCAGGTTACGAAAACGGGAAGATTGTGCAACGCCCGGTAACAGTAGTAATTACCGGTAACAAGCCATTTAAGATTATTAAGGAACAAAAAAGCCGACTGGCTTTTATTGATGAAGACCTTACAAAAACCTACAAGGATACTCTCTCTACCAATGTTTATCAAACAGCAAGCTGCAAGTACTCTAAAATGCTGAAGTGGAACGGAAAGGGAAGTTTACCTCTAAAGCAGCGCCAGCATCTATCTGCTTACGTAAAAATGGCGCATAAATATGGTAAAAAGGTAAGATTATGGGCTTCGCCGGAAAACGAAAACGTTTGGAGAGAGCTATTAAGTTGTGGTGTAGACCTTATTAATACAGATCAATTACCCCGCCTGAGAAACTTTTTGCTTGCACGGGCTGATGCTTATGCCGCAATGACCGACTTGAACGAGCAAAGCATCACTCTGGACGGTGTGGATTTTCCTTAAGTTTTACTTTTTTCAGCTATTTTGTCCAGCATTCCCTTAAAAATAAAAAAGTGGAATGGCAACATAGCGTACCAATACAAACGCCCGGCGAGCCCAAGCGGCCTGAATGTTGCGGTCTGACTAATGCAATTGTCTTTATCCATTTTAAATTCCAGCCAGGCCTCGCCGGGCAACTTCATTTCTGCATAAAGTAGAAGCCTTTTCTCTTCCTTGCTGGCTAAAATTACGCGCCAAAAATCTAATGCATCACCGGGAGAGACTTCTGCTGCGTTTTTTCTGCCTCTGCGCAGACCTACACCGCCAAAAAGCCTGTCAAAAAATCCTCTAAAGCCCCAAAGCCAATTGGCATAGTACCAGCCGTTACGGCCACCAATGGAAAATATCCTTTCCAGTGATTTTTGCGGATCGCTAGCCTTTTTGGTCTGGGCGTTTTTAAACACGCCATATTTTGGTATTTCTATATGTTTAGAAAGTCCTCTTGCAAAAATCTTGTTGTCGCCTGCATCGTTCCAACTGGAAAGAACCAGGTTTTGCTCAATTTTTTCGAATGCTATAGCAATTGCCTGTTTATAGGGAATCAGCTTAATACCCAACCTTTGCGGCAATTCATTTTCTTTTGCTATTACATCAATCTTCATGCTATCTACCAAGTTCTTAGCAAGTGGGTAGGAGGTTGAAGTTACAAAGTACAGCCAGTAGGAAGAGAGCTTTGGCGAAAAGAAAGGCACCGTTATAATTTTGCGTTTTAGCTTTCTTACTTCTCCAAACTGCATTAGCATTTGCTTGTAGGTCAGTGTATCCGGGCCGTAAATGTCGAAATGTTTATTGTAAGTATATTCGTCAAGCAGTACGCCTGATAGAAATTGCACTACATTGCGGATAGCCACCGGCTGGCACTTCGTTTCGAGCCATTTGGGCGCGATCATTACGGGTAGTTTTTCCACCAAATCGCGGATGATCTCGAAAGACGCGCTTCCCGATCCAACTATAATGCCTGCCCTTAATGCAGTTACCGGTACTTTGCTCTTACGCAGTTCTTCTTCAACCGCCTTGCGTGACGCTAGGTGCTTGCTTAATTTGTCCTCGTTAACAATGCCACCCATGTATATGATCTGCTTAGCAGTGGTACTATCGGCGTAGGCAACGAAGTTCTCCGCAGAGAGCTTTTCTTCCTTACTGAAATCGCCACCACTCATGCTCATGGAGTGAACCAGGTAATATGCTGCATCTATATCTTTAGGGAGTTGATCCAGCGTCTCCCTTTTTTGCAGGTCTGCTTCAACTATCGTTACAAGTTCGGGTTTGTATTTTTTTATATCTAACCGTGCCTTGTCACGTACGGCGCAAACTACATTGTGCCCTGCTTCCAGCAGTACTGGTAATAATCGTTTGCCTATGTAACCGGTAGCACCAGTAAGTAGAATCTTCATAACTGTTTAACGTACAGCGTCGGCTATTGTTCCAACCTTATAAGTTGAATGCTCCTTTTCCAAAAAAGGAATAGTGTAATTGCCAAAGAAATGATGTTTACTACGCGTTGGATTGCCTTTGTTACTGTTGTAAAAACGCTAAATTTGTCTTCTTGTTTAAGTCAATACGCCGTCCTCTTGGTATTCTGATGAAAGTAACTGGTAGATTTATATCGCCGTTTACGCCGGTACATAATGCTATTTGTACTCTGTTGCTGTTGGTGGTTAGTGTGTGGAATTGCAAAGCGCAGAGCCTGCAGTTTAATTCTAACGACAGCTTAATGAGCAAGCGCACCTCTTACGTAGTGTTTGCCAACAAGCCACCCACCTTTAAAGACCGCTTCATTATCAGTTTTGATTTGTCGTTATGGGATAACGACCACCTGGGCTACGTTTTTAACATTACCGACACGCATAATAACTCGTATAGCCTGACCTATATCTACAATCATAATGGCTCGCCAACACTTAATTTTAACATTGATAGTAAGAGCAATAAGATAGAGATACCCCTGCAGCTTTCTCAATTGAAGAAACGGCACTGGATACCTGTAAAGGTGGACATAAACTTAACGGCCAATACTGTTGCCTTTTTAGTTAATGGCAAATGGTATAAAGCAAAAGAGTTTGGTTTTGAACAGGAGATAACACCCACGATCACGTTTGGCCGCAATCCGCATTACTCTGATGTGCCTAAAATGGCGCTGAAGGACCTTGAAATTGGCAATGAAGATGAGAAATACTTTTTTCCATTAAACGAATGGAAAGGCAGCGCCGTGCACGACAAGGAAGGTGACGCTATCGGCTATGTAGATCACCCTTCGTGGCTCATCAACGAATCTTATTTCTGGACACCTAAATTTCAGCGCACGTTTAATGATGTTGCAGGGCTGAATTTTGATGCGGAGAAGCAAAACCTGTTTGTGTTCGAGAAAGATCGACTACTGCAATATAATGTGCAAGATGGTGTCGTTTCAGAAAAGTCTTACAAGAACACTTTACCAATAAAGCTGGTACTGGGCAAAAGTGTTGTAAATACAAATCAGCATAAGGTATATGCCTATGAGGCTTTGCCGGCAGATAGTAATCAAAGCATTGCCGCTCTTGACCTGAGCACACTTACCTGGCAGCTTTTAGGTAAAGGCTCCATCCGCGACCAAAGACATCATCATAATTCTTTTTTCGACCGGGATCAGAAAGAACTTTATCTTTTTGGGGGATATGGTTCATTCCAGTACCACAAAGACCTTTTTAAGTACGACCAGGCGCTAGACAAATGGCAAAAACTTGAATTTAAAGGTGATACTATAACACCTCGTTTTTTCTCGGGCAGCAGCCAGGCTGATAACAACAATGAGGTTTATGTGTTTGGCGGCTATGGCAACCAGTCGGGTAATCAAATAGTTGGTGGTACGCACTATTACGATTTATACAGGCTCAATTTAACTACCCATACAATTAAAAAGCTTTGGCAGATAACACCTGCAGAAGAGCCTTTTGTATCCGCTAATAACCTCATTATTTCTAAGGATAAGAAATATTTTTACGCATTGTGTTATCCGCACGAAAAACCGAAAACCAATCTTGGGCTGTATAAATTTTCAATCAAGGATGGATCATACGAGATTGTTAGCGGAACTATCCCGGTCACTTCGGAACGTATAGAAAGTGACTTCAACCTTTTCTACGATGCCACGCAGGATATTTTTATTTGTACTGCCCAGGAGTTTACATCGCCAACGCAATCAACCATACGTATCCTTACGCTTTCCGGTCCGCCTGTAACTACACAGGCTTACCTTGAGGCGCAAAAACCCGAAGAAGCCAGCACAGGTAAATACTGGTGGTATGCAGTAGCCGCGGCGGCTACTGCAGGTGGTGTGGCTTATTTGCTTTGGAAGAAGAAATCAAAACCTGCTGTTGCTGATGCTGAGGAACAATTGGTATTTGATCCTTCTTCTAGAAAAAAGGCCGAAAAAAAACCAAACGCGGTGTATCTGCTAGGCGAGTTTAATGCATATAACAAAGCTGGGAAGGATATAACTTACCTTTTCAGCCCGAAAATAAAACAGTTATTTATACTGATATTACTGAACAGCCGGGAAGGCGAAGGGGTGATTTCCAAAAAAATATCATTTACACTTTGGCCGGAGAAAGATGTTACAAAAACCAAGAACATCCGGGGCGTAACGCTCAATCACCTAAGGAACATCCTTGCCGATTTTGATGGTATTGAGCTTACCTTTATAAATGATACCTACCGTTTCCAGATCAATGAAGGTTTTTATTGCGATTACTTTGTAATCAGTTCTGCAATCGATCAAGTGCATCAGCACGACCTTACTACAGAGGCGTTTGTTAACGGATACTTCGACTTGTTTAGCCGTGGCAGCCTTTTGAAGGAGCTGCCCGAGACGTGGCTGGACAATATTAAACTCGAATTTGAAGAATTGTTGTTACAAGTACTGCTGCCCGAAGTAAAACGAATATATGAAGCTGGAGACCACAAGCGCGCGCTGGAGCTCTCTCGCATTGCCTTGACGATAGATCCGTTTAATGACGTTGCATTAAAATATAAACTCAAGTCTCTTCGCCGGATTAAAGGTGTTGACACTGCTCGCAGGGTTTACGACGAATTTGCAGCAGAGTATCAAAAATCGCTCGATAGTGAATATCATGTTCCTTTCGAGAAGATCTGCCGGTAGCATTTCCAATTAAACTTCTTAATAATTAGGTTAATTATGCTCGGTTAACAAAGTTTTAAGCGGGTTAACCCTTTTTTTAACCCCCATTTTAATACATCCCCATCTATACTTGCTTGCCGGTTAAAGGAGGACTTACCAATTACTTCTTTGCAAACCGGCATCAAAAACCAATTATAACCAACAACCTATGGATGAAAATTTTACCAATTATGGTGTACACCCCCGTGGTATACGCTATGGTGTGAAGATGGGGAGGGCGGTGCAATGTTGCATTATATCCGTCTTGCTGGTACTTCTATGGAGTACATCCTTTGCACAAACAAACACTATCACCGGGAAAGTGTCTGACAATGCCGGTCCGCTGCCCGGCGTTACCGTTAAAGTTAAAGGGACAAACACCGCTACTGTAACAGATGTAAATGGCAAGTACACCATTGCAGTAAGTTCCGGTCAAACATTGCAATTTTCCTTTTTAGGGTACGCAGCGCAGGAAGTCCCTATTACTAACCAGCCTTCAGTTAACATCACACTAACGCAAGCATCCTCTACACTCAATGAGGTTGTAGTAGTAGGTTACGGTACACAAAAGAAAGTTACGGTAACAGGTTCTGTTGCCACCGTAAACAGTAGCGAGATAGTAACCACCAAGAACGAGAACGTGCTGAACTCGCTAACCGGTAAGGTAGCCGGTTTACGCGTTACGCAAAACTCAGCTGAACCGGGCTCCTTCGACAACTCCTTCAGTATTCGTGGGTTTGGCGATCCGCTGGTGATCATAGACGGGGTACCACGGGATAACATCACCAGGCTTGACCCAAATGATATCGAAAGCGTGTCAGTACTGAAAGACGCTGCGGCTGCTATTTACGGCGTGCGCGCGGCAAACGGTGTAGTCTTGGTTACTACCAAAAAAGGTAAAAAAGGATCAATGGAACTTAACTACTCCGGTACGTATGGTTTCCAGGTACCATCAGGCTTGCCGAAGCCGGTTGAAGCAATTGATTACATGACACTGGTGAATGAGCAGCTATTGCATAATGTGAACGGTGGCCAGGTAAAATATTCTCAAGCCGATTTTGACGCTTACACCAGCGGCCAGCGTGTAACTACCGACTGGTATACGCCTGTAATTAAGAATAAAGTACCCCAGTCACAGCACAATTTAAATGCTATTGGCGGAAGCGAAAATACCAACTACTTCATCAGTGCGGGTATAACCAATCAGGATGGTTTTCTTCGCAGCGGCGACCTTAACTATAAGCGTTACAACCTACGGTCGAACCTTTCTGCTAAAGTAAATAAAAACCTTACGGTAGATGTGAACCTGAATGGTACTATGGATCAAAAGAACCAGCCTTACCAGGATGCGTGGTGGATAATTCGTTCGTTCTGGAGACAAGTACCTACACAATCTATTTACGCAAACAACAATCCAGATTATCTTAATGTTGGCCAGGTTGACGGCTCTAACCCGGTGGCACTTGCTGATGCCGATGTTGATGGATACCGGGTTTATAACAACAAGTGGTTCCAATCGCAGCTTTCGGCTACGTACGTGGTGCCCTTCGTACCAGGGCTTAGCGCTAAGGGGTTGTTTAGTTATGACTATTACAGCTCCAGCAACCGCATCTACCAAAAATCTTACAACCAGTATAACTACGATGCAAATAGCGACAGCTATCAGGCTGTGCCAAACCAAACACCTGCTACTTTCCGCAGAGAGTTTTTCGAGCGTCCGGGCACGCTAATGCAATTGTCGCTTAATTACGACCGTAGCTTTGGTGATCATAGTTTTACGGGCTTATTATTATATGAAGAGAATAACCGCCAGCAAGATAATTTCTATGCACAGCGTGAACTCTCTTTAGCTGTAGATCAACTATTTTCAGGAAGTGCCCAAAACCAGCTAGGTTCTGCAAACTCCGGCGATATATATAACTACACCAATAAGTCTGTTGTAGGTCGTATCAACTACAATTACAAAAGTAAGTACCTGGCAGAATTTAGTTTTCGTAACGATGGCTCCTCAAGGTTCTCGCCTTTGAAACGCTGGGGATTTTTCCCGGCCGGTTCATTAGGCTGGAGAATATCTCAGGAAGGATTCTGGAAAAATTCAACAGCGCTATCATTCATCAACGATCTGAAATTAAGGGCATCTTATGGTAAAGTAGGGGATGACTCCGCACTGGCTTACCAGTTCCTTACAGGTTACCGCTACCCTGCAAATGGGTCTAACAACCAGCTGCCTCCGGGTTCAGTGTTCGACGGTACGTTTGTTAATGGTACTGAGAATCTGGGTATAGCTAACCCTAACCTTACCTGGTTCAACGCCGAAACTTACAATATCGGTATGGACTTGGAAGCATGGAACGGCCTATTAGGTGCTACCGTCAACGTTTTTCGTCGTGACCGCACCGGTTTGCTTGCAACACAAATATTGAATTTGCCAGGCGTTGTTGGTGCAGACCTTCCGCAGGAGAACTTAAATAGCGATCGCACTCAGGGGTTCGAATTAGAGCTTAGCCATCGCAATCATCTCGGTGCGTTTAGCTATTTCTTAAGAGGTAACGTATCATGGGCACGAACCCAAAACCGTACGGTTGTGCAGTCTCGCTTTGGCAACTCTCAACTAAACTGGCATAACAATCAAAACAATCGCTGGAATAACATTTATTGGGGCTACGGCGAAGGTGGAAGGTACACCAGCTATCAGGATATCCTGAACAGCGGACAGTTTGTATCTCGTAATGCAGTAGTGGGTGATTATATCTACGAGGATTGGAACGGCGACGGGCAGATCAACAACGACGACGTGCACCCGATAGCTTACAACAGCGCGCCATTAACCAACTTTGGTTTAACACTTGGTGGCGCTTACAAAGGGTTCGACTTCAATACCGTGTGGCAGGGTGCAAGCGGTGTAAGTGTTTCTTATCAGGAACAGTTGAACATACCTCTTTGGGGTGGTGGCAGCGCGTTGGGTATGTTCCTGGACAGATATCATCCGGCAGATGCAAATGCTGATCCTTACAATCCTAATACAGTTTGGATACCTGGTAACTACGCGCTTACTGGTACCACTGCAGATGTAAACTCCATGTTTAACATTCAGGATGCCAAATACATCAGGCTAAAATCTGCCGAACTGGGTTACAGCATCAGTTCAGGTTTTGCGAAAAAGATAGGCATTAAAGGTGCCAGGATATTTGTGAATGGCTACAACCTGCTAACCTTCACCGGGGTTAAGTACCTGGACCCGGAACATCCTTCCAGCACTTATGGGTACCTCTACCCACTTAACAAAACTTACTCACTTGGCGTAAATGTTAAGCTATAACATCAACAACATGAAAAAGACCATATACATAATCATATGCTTTTTGGTGTGCTTTACAACAGCATGCAAAAAGCTGGATGTACCTCCTATCAATATCATACAGGATAAAGACGTATTTACTAGCACCGGTGGCATACAGGCCTACATGGCACGTATTTACAGCCAGTTGCCGATAGAAGATTTCCGTTATTCACCGCAGCGCGGCCTAAATTTCTTCTGGATCATCAGTCCGTTCCCGGCCGTAACAGGCGAAGCATTAAGCCGCGATCAGAATGGTGCCATGCAGGAGAACGTGGGCGAATCGCCATGGAGTGATTGTTATAAGCTGATTAGGGATGCTAATTACTTTCTGGAGAATATGCCTAAGTATAAAAGCACTTACAGCGATGCTCAGGTTAACGCTTGGTTAGGCGAGGCACGTTTCATACGCGCACTTACGTACTTTGCGCTGGTAAAGCGCTATGGAGGTGTACCGCTGGTAGATAAGGTGCTGGAATATCCAACCACCAATGTTGAGGATCTTAATATAGCTCGCGCATCAGAGGAAGCTGTTTACGATTTTATAGCAGCCGACCTTGACTACGCATACACCAACATGTCCGAGTCTAATCAGTCTGGCCGTGCCAACAAGTATGCAGCGGCAGCTTTTAAATCGCGGGCAATGCTTTACGCCGGCTCAATAGCTAAATACAACACAACAACGTTGGTTGATGCAGCGGGCAACAGGGTATGTGGTATACCTGTCAATAAAGCTGTTACCTATTTTAAAGCCGCTTACGATGCAGCTTTATTAGTGGCACCGAAGTACAGCCTGTATAAAAAAGCCTGGGCAGCTGGCGATAAGGAAGCTCAGTTTCAAAACTATGTAAACATGTTTTTTGATGAGACAAGCCCGGAGAACGTGTTTGTAAAAGAATACCACTATCCTGAGTCTGTTCACGGGTACGATGCTTACAATGTGCCTCGACAGCTGATGGGTGCGAACGGGTATTCTTCGGAAGTGAACCCTACGCTAAATTACGTAGAGCTGTTTGACGGATTGCCCAGGAACCCCGATGGTACAATCAAAACTACAACAGCCGGCAAATATGATTTATATTCCAATACCATGGACCTGTTTGCCAATGCCGAACCAAGGCTTCGTGCAACCGTGATACTTCCTGGTGATCAGTTCAAGGGACAGAGTATAGAAATTCGTCGCGGTATTTACACAGGGCCATCAAACGGCGGTATCAGTCCGCTGCTTCCTCCTGGTTCTACGTCTAATTACCCAACAAGTAATATTGTGCAATCATCTAATGCCAACCAAACTCCATATAAGTTACCTGATGGTAGCACACTTAATCCTGCTGGCTTAAGCGGCGTGTTCACCGGTGATGGTACATGTGCTATTTCAGGTTTCTCTATCCGTAAATGGCTTGTGCCAGATAAACCAACATCAGAAGTGCTGGAAAACCGTTCTGACCAAACCTGGATCGAAATGCGTTACGCTGAAGTATTGCTAAACCGTGCCGAAGCAGCCTTTGAACTAAGTAGTTTAGGCCAGAACGATAAAGATTACCAACAGGATGCCTATATGGACATCAACCAAATTCGTGAAAGGGCGGGAGCTACCTTACTCACAGGGCCCGGCCAGTTAACAACAGATATTATCCGTAAAGAAAGAAGAAAAGAACTTGGTTTTGAAAATAAGATATGGTGGGATATGCGCAGGTGGAGAACTGCTGATAAAGAACAAAACTCGACTATATATCGTGTGTTGATGCCATTTTACTCGGCGGCTGACAAAAAGTACTTTTTTGATGCGCGAACCGATGAGCGCAACGTTCGGTACACCTTTGATGTACGTTGGTACTACGAGGAGATACCAGGCGGTGAGATACAGAAAAGCCAGAAGTTAATACAAAACCCAGGTTATTAATTGCGTAAAAACATGAAGAAGATATTATATGCGATAGCTGTATGCGCCATTACCCTTGCGGGAAGCTCATGCAAGAAACTTGACAATTACGATTCGCCTAACGAAACACTTACAGGTAGCGTAATAGATGCTGGCACAGGCAAAACCCTACAAACCGAAAATGGTGGCGGCGGCACCCGTATCAAATTACTGGAGACCAGCTGGAGTGATAACCCAACGCCTTTCTATATTTCATCAATGCAGGATGGTACGTTTAACTATACAAAGCTATTCCCCGGTACTAATAAGATAAGTGCCGAAGGCGCATTTGTACCGATGGTGCAAACCGATGGAAGTGGCGCTACGACGGTTGATAAAAGCCAGACCGTTGAGATAAAAGGCACTACAACCGTTAATTTTTCTGTCGACCCATTTTTACGTATCGAGTGGGTAGGAGAGCCAGTGCTTAACAATGATGGAACGGTAACTGTAAACTTTAAAATTACAAGAGGTACTAATGATCCTGCTTTTCAGCAGAATATAACTGATGTGCATCTGTTCTTGAATTCTAACAAATTTGTGGGTAATAACAATTATGACAATCGTTATTCGCCGCAGATAGATTTCAATGGATCATCTGCAAACGCGCAACTGGGTCAAACTATCTCCCTAACCACAAAGGGAGGACCACTACCAACCAAGCGCGACTATTTCCTGCGTATAGGTGCAAGGACCGATTACGGCTTGAAGTACTACAACTACACAGATGTGAAAACGATAAGTGTTCCTTAAGAAATATCTGATCTGCTTTTTCCCGGAGGACGCGTAAGCACCTCCGGAGAACTGGCTTAAACTACACCTATGAAAAAGATTCTCCTAAGCATTGGCGCAATAGCATTATCTGCTGGCGTTTATGCACAACCAAAAACTGCTGCGCTACCTCAAAAGACTGCGTTCCAAACCAGCAGCCCATGGATTCCCCAAATAGACGTACGATCGGACATCGCTATCGTTTATGGCGTGAACGATAGGCCCGGGATGACCTTTGAGCAACGTGTACAATCCTGGCGCGACCACGGTTACCAAACACAGTTCATGACGGGTATTGCCTGGGGCGAATACAAAGACTATTTTCTCGGTAAATGGGATGGTATCAACCACTTAGGCGTAGGCCAGGTTACCGTTAAAGGTGATACTATTTTTCATGGAAAGGATATGCCCTATGTGGTGCCGGTGAAATCGTTTGTCGAATACATGAAAACCGCGGTAATAAAAAGGGTTATAGACGCGGGTATAACTGACATCTTTTTAGAGGAACCCGAGTTTTGGGCGAGAGCCGGTTATAGCGCGCCGTTTAAAGAAGAGTGGCAAAAGTACTACGGATTTCCATGGAAACCCCAGCACGAATCTGCAGAAAACACATATTTATCCAGTAAACTCAAGTACCATTTATATTACGAGGCGATTAAAGAAACATCTAATTACGCCAAGGCTTACGGCAGGAGCAAAGGCAAAAGCATAAAAGTTTACATAGCCACCCACTCACTGGTAAATTATTCATCGTGGCAAATTGTTAGTCCGGAGGCGAGCCTTGCATCGCTGCCTGGTATAGATGGCTACATAGCACAGGTTTGGACAGGCACCTCCCGCGAGCCGACTTTTTACGACGGACAAAAGAAAGAGCGCGTGTTCGAGAACGCTTTCCTGGAATATGGTTCAATGGTGTCTATGACGGCTCCTACCGGTCGTAAGATGTACTTCCTGACGGATCCTATTGAAGATTGGCCGCGCGATTGGGCCGATTATAAAAAAAATTACCAGGCAACATTTACTGCCAAACTGCTATACCCGATGGTTGCAGATTACGAAGTAATGCCATGGCCGGAACGTATTTACACCCACCCGTATAAAGTTGCTAACAGCAACGAAAAGGTATTAATACCGCAATACTATTCCACTCAAATGCAGATAATGGTGAATGCGCTTAACAGCATGCCAAAATCACCTACTCGTGTCAGCGGAGTAAACGGAATTGGTGTGTTGATGAGTAACACGCTGATGTTTCAGCGGTTTCCTACTCATAACGGCTACGATGATCCCCAGTTCTCTAACTTCTATGGGCAGACACTGCCGTTACTTAAGCGCGGCGTGCCGGTGCAAACCGTTCACATGGAAAACCTGCAGTATGCTGCTACTTTAAAAGGTATCAAAGTACTGGTGGTAAGCTATTCTAATATGAAGCCGGTTTCTGCCGATGTGCATGCGGCTTTGGCTAAATGGGTGAAAGCGGGTGGTGTGCTTATTTACTGCGGCCGCGACGACGATCCTTATCAAACTGTGATGGACTGGTGGGATACAAAGGGTAACAAGTTTACCGCGCCCTCTCAACACTTATTTAAGCTAATGAACATCAATGCTGCATCAGCAAAGCAGAAGTACAGCTACGGTAAAGGTACGGTATACATCATCAGGCAAAACCCCAAAGAGTTTGTGCTGGATGCCAACGCCGATCCGAAATTCATCGATGTAGTGAAAGCCGGGTATGAACAGGACGCTAAAGCCGGTACGCTGCTGTTCAAAAACAGTCTTTACCTCGAAAGAGGGCCTTACGACGTAGTGTCTGTAATGGATGAGAACGCCGACAGTAAGCCTTACAACATTAAAGGGCCCGTGATAGATCTGTTCGATCCACAGTTGCCGGTGTTAGCCGAAAAGGTGGTAAACCCTGGCGAGCAGTCGCTGCTGTATAACGTGAACCGGATCGTTAACAAAACAAAACCACAGGTGCTGGCCGCTGCGGCACGCGCTTACGAAGAAAAGGTACAAGGCGCCAGGTACTCTTTTGTGGTGAAAAGCCCAATACAAACCCTGAACAGTATGCGTGTACTATTGCCCGGGAAACCCAATGTTATCAAGGTGACAGACAGCAAAGGGCAGCCGGTTGCTGATGTAAAAACGTCCTGGGATGCATCGTCCAAAACCGTGTTCCTGGGCTTTGCAAATGATCCTGAAGGAATAAAGGTTGAATTAAGTTGGTAAACTTTTGAGGTTGGTTTAAGTGCGGCCACTGCTACCATACACGGGCTTACCTGTGTATGGCTAGTATGGTCGTAAATACTATAACCGTCTACATCTATATAAATGAAAAGAACACTTTTAATTGTACTTGCTTTGCTGCCATTGTTGTCATCGGCACAAACCAACACCGCTAGCCTTGCCGATCTGGTAAATCCGTTGATGGGTACTGATTCCAAGCCCTCATTATCTAATGGGAATACGTACCCGGCAATTGCTTTGCCCTGGGGCATGAACACCTGGACACCACAAACAGGCAAGATGGGGAGTGGCTGGCAATACACGTACAACGCCGACAAGATTGTCGGCTTTAAGCAAACACACCAGCCTTCACCCTGGATGAATGATTATGGTCAGTTCTCCATCTTTCCGGAAGTTGGCAAGATCAAGCTGGAAGATGCTGAACGTGCCAGCTGGTTCTCGCATAAGGCAGAGGTATCCCGGCCTTATTACTACAGCGTGTACCTGGCAGACTACGACATTACCACAGAGATTACACCTACGGAGCGTGCGGCAAGTTTCCGGTTCACGTTCCCAAAGAGTGACAGCTCACACATTGTGATCGATGCGTTTGACAAAGGTTCTTATGTCAAAATCATTCCTGGCGAAAACAAGATAGTAGGTTATAGTACACGCAACAGCGGTTCTGTCCCTGCAAATTTTAAAAATTACTTTGTCATCTACCTTGATAAACCGTTTACGGCATCGGCCTGGCATAATAAAGATGTTGACGAAGGTAAGCTGGAGTATACAGGCGATCACGCAGGGGCTGTGCTCAACTTTAAAACCACTAAGGGCGAAAAGGTTCATCTGCGCGTTGCATCATCGTTCATCAGTATAGAGCAGGCCGAACTTAACCTCAAGCGCGAGATCGGAACCGAAAGTTTCGCATCCACCCAACAAAAAGCGAAAGACACCTGGAACAAAACGCTGAGCCGCTTGAAAGTGGACGGCGGCACTACCGACCAGATTAGAACTTTTTACTCCTGCCTGTACCGGATGCTGTTTTTCCCGAATCGGTTGTACGAGTTTGATGCTAAAAACCAAATTGTACACTACAGCCCTTACACCGGGAAGATTACACCCGGGTATATGTTTGCAGGTACTGGTTTTTGGGACACGTTCAGGGCGTTATACCCCTTCCTAAATCTGGTTTACCCATCCATGAGCAAAGAAATGCAGGAAGGCCTCATCAACGATTACAAAGAAGGCGGCTGGCTGCCCGAGTGGAGCAGTCCGGGTTATGCAGATATTATGGTTGGTAACAACTCTGCTTCTGTTGTAGCAGAGGCTTACCTGAAAGGCGGAAGGGGATATGATATTAACACCTTATATCAAGCCCTGCTACATGGTGCCAATAACACAGGTCCGGACGCTACAGGCCGCAGAGGAGTGGAGTTTTACAACTCGATCGGCTATGTGCCATACGATGTAAAGATTAATGAGAACGCAGCACGTACGCTCGAATATGCTTATGACGACTTCGCGATCTACAAATTGGGTAAAGCACTTGGTCGGCCTGCATCTGAAACTGAAATCTATCGGAAACGAGCAACGAATTATAAAAATCTGTTCGACCCGCAAACCGGGTTGATGCGCGGCAAAAATAAGGATGGCAGTTTTGCAACACCTTTTAATCCATTTAAATGGGGCGATGCTTTTACCGAGGGAAACAGCTGGCATTACACTTGGAGCGTTTTTCATGACGTACAAGGTATTATCAACCTGATGGGTGGTAATCAAAAATTTGTAACTAAGCTCGATTCGGTATTTACATTGCCGCCCGTGTTCGATGATAGCTATTATCACTCAGTGATTCACGAAATACGAGAGATGCAGATTGCAGGTATGGGCCAGTACGCACATGGCAATCAACCTATACAGCACATGACGTACCTGTACAATTACGCAGGCCAGCCCTGGAAGACACAACAGCACGTTCGTGATGTGATGGATAAGATGTATAAACCGACTCCTGACGGTTACTGCGGCGACGAAGATAACGGCCAAACCTCCGCATGGTACGTGTTCTCTGCAATGGGCTTTTATCCGGTAACTCCCGCAAGCGATCAGTATGTCATTGGTGCGCCGTTGTTTAAAAAAGTAACACTTATCCTGGAGAATGGTAAAACTATCAACATTAACGCGCCTCAAAACAGTATCGACAACCGGTATGTAAACAGCCTTAATGTTAATGGTAAACCGTACACCTATAATTGGTTAAGCCACTCCGCATTGCTGAAAGGTGCTGTACTCAACTTTGGTATGTCGTCTCAGCCTAACAAACAACGCGGTACCAAGCCAACCAACGCACCTTACTCACTCACAAACGATAAATAAATTCATCTATCTATGAGAAAAGTACTTTATATTTTTGCAATAAGCATGTTTATTACAGCACTAGGGTGCAGTAAGGGAAACGAGGGCACTAAACCAGCAGGGGATAAGCCAGTTAATCCACCACCTGTTATAACACCAACCAGCTTCACTGCCGCTGATGCAACCGCTGCTTATACCGCATTTAACCGTTACTTCTACGATGCATCAAAAAAGCTCTATTATGGCAGTACCAGGCGGGATGGTGTAGCAGCTATTTGGACACAGGCCATTTACTGGGACATGGCCATGAACGTATACGAGCGTACCAAAGATCCAGCGCAACTGACCATGATCAACGACATTTACCAGGGTAATTATAACCAGTACGATGGTTATAACTGGGATAATACCACTACCTGGTTCATCTACGACGATATGATGTGGTGGGTAATGGCGCTGGCCCGTGCCAAACAGCTTACGGGTAACGACGTATACCTGCAAAAAGCAAAATCTGGTTTTGAACGAGTATGGAATGGCTCATACGACGCGGTTGATGGCGGCATGTTTTGGGATTTTAAGCATAGCGGCAAAAACGCTTGTATCAACTATCCAACCGTAATAGCGGCAGTGCGCTTGTACAAGCTTACCGGCGATGCAACTTATTTAACTAAAGCAAAATCTGTGTACGCATGGGCTAAAGCTAACCTAATGGATGCCAGCGGCCGTATAGCCGACCATAAAATCGGCAACAACCCGGCAGGTTACGAAGATTATACCTATAATCAGGGTACTGCTATAGGTGCTGCGGTTACGCTCTTTAAAGAAACTAATGACCAAAGTTATCTAAACGATGCGAAGCTTGTTGCCGATTACACCAGGAACAAAATGGGCACCAATGGCCTGTTGCCTGCTGAGGGTGACTTTAATGAGCAAGGAGTGCTGAAAACGATCTTCGCCCAATATATTATGCAGCTGATAAATGATGGTGGCCAACCGCAGTATATGGATTGGATACAAACCAACGTGAACACAGGATGGAAAAACAGGGATACCGAACGCAATTTAACTTTTCGTAACTACGCTATCCATTGCCCAACCGGAGACATACAATCTTACGAAGCCAGTAGCATAGTAACCTTTATGCAGTTGGTACCGCCAAAACAATAACCAGACTCTACAATACCTATCTATAATCGGGCGCTTCCATTTGGAAAGCGCCTTTGTTGTAAAATTCGGAGTTGATAAAGTAATTGCAGTTAACGGCCTCTATGTACTAGCTGTTAAACTCGCCAAAATGCCACAGCACTCCTGCCGGATCGTGCACAAAACACTCGCGGCCCCAATCCAGTATCCTCATAGGAGTAAGCTTTACTCCGGGATATTTCGAAGGTAGGTCAAGAACAACCAATTCGTCCCAAAAGCGGCTTACATCATCTACCTCCAAAAAGATCATTGTATTTTCGATCCAGTCTTTTTGATAGTAGTCCTGCAGGTAAAAGGCCATTGCCCCGGTTTTAAATACTGACATGTTGGGGGAAATGACAAATTCCTCGAAACCGAGATCGCGATAGAAGCTGCGTGATGTGTTGAAGTCTTTTGATCCAATGAAAGGCCGGAGTGACTTAGCTTTATGTTCCATATGATTAGGCGTATTGCGCAAATTAGCAGATAAACATCTTATCTGCATAACTACTATGCTTATCAACAATAAAAATAGTTGCGAAAATCAACAAATAAACTAAAAGTTAATAAAGTTTCAAACATCGTTTGCGCTAGCGTTGTTATTCTACATTATTAATCTAACTATAGTAGCTATGAGCGAGTCAGTAAGAACAACCGATCACAAGAAAATTCAGAAATGGGCTGAATCACGCGGTGGCGTGCCGGCTAAAATAAAGGATACAGGTAAAGATGACGCGGACGGCGTACTACGAATACACTTTCCAAAGAATAGCGACAATGACGACAAGTTTGAAGAAATTAGCTGGGAAGACTTCTTCGAGAACTTTGACGACAACAAACTCGACTTTTTATACCAGGACAAGAAAGCTGATGGAGAGCAAAGCACCTTCCACAAATTTGTAAACAGGGAGTAAGTTAAAGTAAGAGTCAACTTATAAAGGGCTAAATTCAGCCCTTTATAAGTTGACTCATTTGGATAGCTTAGATTTGATACATACCTTGAAAGTTAAATGTTACTTAACAGCAAACAGGTAATGTAATTGCAGGTTTAAGTGTAATGGAACTTACCACTCAAATTACCTGGCTTTTTTTGCTCGCTATACCTATCGCCTGCGTTGCGTGGACAGTAACCCACGAGGAAGTATTTCGCGAACCACGCGACTACTGCATTAAACAAACAAAAGACAAGCGCAGCCTGCTTGCTCGCAAGTTTTTTTATCTATTTACCTGCGAATATTGCTTTAGTCACTATGTGACTTTTTTCTTTCTTTTTATAACTAAGTTCCATTTACTCCTGCCTGACTGGAGGGGATACCTTATAGCAGGTTTTGCGCTGGTTTGGATAGCCAACGTTTACATGAGTCTTTTTGGACTGCTGCGGCAGAGCATAGTAGTTGAAAAAGCCGAAGCTGCCATTCTTAAGAAAGAAGCTGAAGAAGCTAAGTAGTTCTTATCTGCCGAGTGCAAACGATGCCTGCACACGTACAGTATAGCCGTTTGATGATGGCAGCTCCCTGATAGCTGCCGATGGCGCGACATTGCTGCGTGTTGCGTAGAAAATAGGCCCGCCGCATACCGAAAAGCTAAGCCTGGAACCCACAGGCGCAACGTTAAGCGATGGGCCAATCAGTAACTTGGCTCCGCCCTCCGCCTCTTCCTGATCCCAAAAACCTTCAAGGTCTTGCCCTACAGCTTCAATACCTGCAAAAAAAGCACCCTTTATCCGGTGGTGAAAACCAACGCTGCTAATAAGATCTATATTATCTCTGTTCTTGTCAAAAGCTTTTTCAAAACGCATATTACCTCCAATCTTCCATGATGCTGCATCAAATGACACTGCCAGTCTGCTAAATAAAGATTTTACGTTCGACCAGTCACGGCTGGCGCCCAGGCCCAGTCCTACGCGCGGTCCAAAAGCATTACGGCCACCTAAAACGTCGCGCAGTACTTCTACCTGCTGGTAACTGTTCACACCGCCCGAACGCGCAAAGCCGAGCGATGCATTGGCGAACAGCGTAAACCTGTTGCCCAGGTAACCTTTCACCGCTAGCTGTTGGTCTACACCGTTGAACCCGAACGGTGTAACAGCACGTTCACCATAACTTCCGGAATACTGCATGTTCCATTTAGTCATTTCAGGAGTAAGGGTATTTACAGAAAATAAAAACGGTTGTGAAGCAACGCGGCCGGAGCTAACGGTTGGCATTCCGAGGGCAGGTGTTTGTTGCGCTTTAATAGTAACTGTAACCAGCGACAGACAGGATATAAGTAGCAGTTTTTTCATAGCTGCAATAAACATTAACGATGTTAATTGACAGTAAAGAAGATATGAAGGATAGTTAATCTATTTCGAGATATGATAACTAATGTTTGCCTGGAAGATATAATTGCGTATTATTGATTTAATTGTAAACCAGACAAGTATTCCTTATGAAACGTTTCCTATGTATCACTTTCGGCTTTTTGCCGTTGATAGTCGCTGCACAGCGCCCAATGAAGTTGTGGTACAAACAACCTGCTAAAGTTTGGACGGAAGCCCTGCCGCTTGGGAACGGGAGGTTAGGAGCGATGGTGTTTGGCGGGGTTGCGAACGAACACCTCCAATTAAATGAAAGCACCTTTTGGACCGGCGGGCCAATTAAGAGTAATGTGAACCCCGAATCACCAAAGTATCTGGCGCAGGTTAGAGATGCATTGTTAAACAAGCACGATTATAAGGAGGCTAGCCGGCTAACCAAAAAGATGCAAGGACTGTTTACCGAATCTTACCTGCCGTTAGCGGACATTTTTATAAAACAGCAACTAAAAGATACAAACGCAACCAAATACTATCGTGATCTGGACATTACAACAGCTATAGCCAACACTAATTTCACAGCTGATGGGGTGAACTATCATCGTGAGGCTTTCTCCTCATCACCTGATCAGGTAATGGTACTCAGATTAACAGCAGACAAGCCGGGCAAGTTAAACTTTACAGTAAATTCCAGCAGCCTGGTGCATTTTACTTTATTAAAAGAAGGCTCTGGTGAGTTGCGGCTGAGTGGTAAAGCACCCGTTCACGCCGACCCTAGTTATTACAATCCTAAGCGGGACCATATAGTTTATCAGGACACAGCTAAGAGCGCCGGTATGCGCTACGAGTTGTTAATAAAAGCTATAAATGACGGCGGAACTGTTGAAACTAGCAACAATGGGATTGTAGTTAAGAATGCTACAAAGGTAACCTTGCTGTTGTCGGCTGCTACCAGTTTTAATGGTTTTGACCACAACCAGGATAAAGATGAACACCGCATAGCCAGAGAGTATCTTAATAAAGCAGCAGCAAAAGGTTATGAAAGTCTGAGAAAAGCACACATCTCAGATTATCAGAAATATTTTAACCGCGTATCGTTAAACATTGCCCCGGGCAAGCCAACGCCTAATGCCGTATTGCCTACGGATGAACGTATCAACGGCTACACCGCCGGCGCATATGATCCGGATTATGAGACATTATATTTTCAGTATGGGCGTTACCTGCTTATTTCCAGTTCCCGGCCGGGCGGAACAGCTGCCAACCTGCAAGGCATATGGAATAACGAGATGCGCCCTCCATGGAGCTCTAACTACACCATCAATATCAATACGCAGATGAACTACTGGCCTGCTGAGAGCACTAACCTGTCGGAAATGCACCAGCCATTGTTCGGGCTGATAAAGGAACTGGCTATTACTGGCAAGACTACGGCAAAGCAGTTTTACAATGCAAACGGCTGGGTGGCACACCACAATTCCGATATCTGGGCGCAATCAAATCCAGTGGGGGACGTAGGCAATGGTGATCCCAAATGGGCGAACTGGGCTATGGGTGGCAATTGGCTTTGCCAGCACCTTTGGGAGCATTACCAGTTTACCCGGGATCGCGACTTTTTACAAAAACAGGCTTATCCTATAATGAAAGAAGCCGCATTGTTTTGTTTTGATTGGCTTGTGGAAGACAAAGATGGGTATTTGGTTACAGCACCATCTGTATCACCGGAGAACGATTATATTGACGATGAAGGCCGCCAGGGTGAAGTGTCCGTTGCTACTACCATGGACATGTCCATCATCTATGACCTGTTTACGAACCTGATAGATGCATCAGAACAATTAGGAAATGATGCCGGGTTCAGAAAGCTGTTAATAGAGAAAAGAAACAAACTGTACCCGCTGCATATTGGCAAAGCTGGTAACCTGCAGGAATGGTATAAAGACTTCAAAGACGTAGACCCGCACCACAGGCATGTTTCGCATCTGTTTGGGCTATACCCCGGTAAACAAATTTCGCCGATAGCCACTCCGGAGTTTGCTAAAGCTGCGCTAAAAACTTTGGAGATCCGGGGTGATGACGGCACCGGATGGAGCCTTGCCTGGAAACTAAACTTTTGGGCGAGGTTATTAAACGGCAACCATGCTTACCAGCTTATACGCGAACTGTTGAAGTCCAATTCGGCTGCACAAACAGATATTCATCATGGAGGAGGCGTTTATCCGAACATGTTCGACTCTCACCCGCCGTTTCAGATAGATGGCAACTTTGGCGGTACAGCGGGTATGACCGAAATGTTGCTGCAAAGCCAGTTAGGCGATATTTACATGCTGCCAGCGCTGCCTGATGCCTGGGAAACCGGAACCGTTAGAGGTTTAAAAGCCCGTGGAAACTTCCAGGTAGATATGATTTGGGTCAGGAAGAAGTTACAATCAGCAACTATTTTATCCTTGAAAGGAGGCATCTGCAAGGTGCGTACCTCCGGAAAGATTAATGTAAAGGGGGTTGCTACTAAAGTGGAAAAGACAGATTTTGACTATGTGACTTCATTTGAAACCAGGCCGGGTGTGAAGTATTCTATTACAGCAGTTAACTAGTTAATAGTCCTTCTTGGGCGCCTTTGGCGGTCATCGCTGCCGGTAGGGCGCGGAGGACGATTAGGTGCCGGACGGAAATTACCAGGCTTAGGGCGTGTTACAGCAGGTTCTTCTGTTATCTTTACAGATAGCACTTTACCTGCGAATGAAGTACCATCCAGCGCTTCCATGGCAGCTTCTGCACCGGCACGATCTACCATCTCAATAAAGGCGTAACCTTTACATACCCTTGTTTTTTTATCACGAACGATCTTGAGGGTACTTATATCGCCATATACCGCCACTATCTTAGCCAGTTCAAGTTCTTCAATATCCAGCGGAAACCCGCCGACAAATAATTTTACCATAAGTAATCACTTTAACGGTAAAAGTACCTAAACCGTTTCCACTAATATAACTTTTTTAACTTGGCGCCACAAGGTCTCAAAAATCTGCAGCCGTTAGCTGCTCTAAGAGTGTTCATCTGTTCAACTAATTTTGCATTGCCAAATATTGAACAGTTCCGTAACAGGCTATTTACCAGCAATAACCACACTTTTTCACATCAATAAAAACAGCTATTTTCACCAATATTTGTATTTATCCAAATATTTCTGTATATTGATGCATCTGCTCTTCAAACTTGTTCTACCTGCAACACTCACCAATTACCTGCAAATTATTATCTTGCCATAGCATAGCAGCAGCAAACTGCCTGTAGCTTAGGTGCGCTTACACGCGCAGATCAATTATAAATTATAGATGCAGAGTACCGGTAACATTTTGGAGGTTGTAAATTACTTTAAGTGCTCTGCAGATATACAGTCATGCCGCTCATACGGCTCAGGGCACATTAACGACACGTACCGCCTCATAAACACCGACGCAGACGGACAAGATTACCTGCTGCAACGTATAAATCATAGCATCTTCGGCAATGTGGAGGAACTGATGCAAAACATGAGCAAGGTAACTGCGCATCTTAAATGCAAAATAATTGAACGCGGAGATGGTGATCCTCTTAAAGAGGTAATGACACTTGTGCCGGCGAAAGATGGACGGTTCTTTTATAAGGATGGCGACGGCAATTACTGGCGTATGCTGTATTTCTTAAAAAACACCAAAACCTATGATATTGTGGAAACGCCCAAACAGGCATTTGAAGGCGGTAAGGCTTTTGGCAGGTTTCAGGAGATGCTTTCAGATATTCCGGCAGGGGAGATGTTTGAGGTAATTCCTGGTTTTCACAATATTCAAAAACGTTTGCAGCATTTACAAACGGCTGTTGCGGCAGATGCGTTTAGCCGTGTGAAAAGCGTTGCTGCTGAGCTGGACGTTATTAATGATTATGCTGAGGCAATGCAGTACTTTCAGGCACCAGCTCAGGTGGCAGTATTGCCAAAGCGGGTAATCCATAATGATACCAAGTTTAATAATGTGCTGCTTAACAACAATGATGAGGCGCAATGCGTGATTGATTTAGAAACCGTTATGGACGGCTATGTGGCCTATGACTTTGGCGATGCCATCCGTACCATTATCAACACTTCAGCAGAAGATGAGGCTGACTTGAACAAGATTCAACTTAACATGCCGCTGTTTGTCGCCTATACAAAGGGCTATCTTACATGGGCGGCTAAGTTCTTAACAGTTGCCGAAGTTGACTCTCTTGGAAAAGGCGTTCTTCTGTTGCCTTACATGCAGGCCGTCCGGTTTTTAACAGATCATATTAATGGAGATGTTTACTTTAAAACGAAGTTTGCGGGGCATAACCTGCAAAGGGCAAAGGCGCAGCTGCAACTCCTGAAATTACTTGATGAGTGTTCGGCTGCTATGCAGGAAATAATAACACAGGAGATGAACAACAATTGATTATCTACAAACTCATAATATTTATATATTAAAAACAACACACACTATGGATCGCAGACAATTTGTAACTAATTCAGCCATGGCAATAGCGGGACTAACCATCTTACCTTCCGGATCGTTATTTGCAAAAAATGCAGACATAGTACGGTTGGGTTATATAGGAGTTGGTCTCCGCGGCCGTAACCATATAGGAGAGGGTTTGCTGCGCGATGATGTAGATATTGTAGCCATTTGCGACATACAGGAAAGTTCGCTGAAGTATTGCAGGGAGCAATTTGTTAAAGCACAAAAGAAGTTGCCTGCTGAATACACAGGGGGACTGGATGCTTATAAAAAGCTGCTGGACAGGAAAGATATAGACGGTGTTATTATTGCTACCCCATGGCAGTTTCATAAAGATCAGGCTATTGATGCCATGCGCTCCGGTAAATACGTTGGCTGTGAAGTTATTGCGGGTATAACAGAGCAGGATCATTGGGATATATTGAAGGCCTACGATGAAACAAAGATGCCGTACATGACGCTGGAGAATGTTTGCTACCGCCGCGATGTAATGGCCGCTTTAAACATGAGCAGACAAAAACTTTTTGGAGAACTTATACATCTTGAAGGCGGCTACCAGCACGACCTGCGCGGTATTTTCTTTAACGATGGAAAAAGCTTCTACGGAAAAGGAGGCGAGTTTGGTCCGGGCACCATGGGCGAATCGCAGTGGCGTACACAATGGAATATAGACCGCGATGGCGATATCTATCCAACTCATGGCGCAGGCCCTGTTATGAATTATATCGACATAAACCGGGGTAACAGCTTTGTAAACCTGGTATCGTTCTCAACTAAATCGCGCGGGCTAAATGCTTACCTGGATAAGGTTGCCCCCAGCAGTAAAAATTCAAAGATCAAGTTTAAAAATGGTGATGTAACCACAACTACTATCAGCTGTGCTAACGGCGAAACAGTAACACTTAGTCACGATACGCACCTGCCGCGCCCATATTCTTTAGGTTTTAGGGTGCAAGGAACGGAGGGGATATGGATGGATGTGGCCAACGCGGTTTACATAGAAGGTAAATCAAAAAACACCGACCAGTGGGACAAAGCCAGCGAATGGTTCGAGAAATACGACCACCCGCTATGGAAAAAGTACGAGAAGTATGCCGAGGGAGCAGGGCACGGAGGTATGGATTGGTTTGTATTTAACGGTTTTGTAGAGGCAGTAAAACAGAAGAAACAAACGCCTATAGATGTTTATGATTCATTAACCATGAGCGTGATAACGCCTTTATCTGAAAAGTCTATTGCAGATGGTAACAAGCCGCAAAAGTTCCCGGATTTTACACGAGGAAAATGGAAAGATCGTAAGAACACCTTTGCTTTAGATGACAGTGGTTTCTAATAAGAAGGCATCAATTATGATTGTTCTTCTGAGTTACCGCTTTGGCTGAGTTCTCAATCTGTCATTCTCGCTGCTCGCTCAACAACTTACCCGGTGTTTGAATTGCCGGACAGGAACCACCAACACATGAATTGAAAAATTTTTGTAGTAACGGCAAACCAATTCATATTGACGTAGCTTTGCATCGTCTACCTACGAAGCTTAATTCATGAGAAAGTTTTTGTTGTTTACCCTGATTGGAATAGTCCTTTTAAGCGTTAATGCATCAGCCACAAGCCGGGACAGTTTGCTTAAGGTACTCAGATCAGAGGTTGCTAAAATAAAAACATACGACTGGCAAAAGGATAAGGAAATAGCCGCACTCAGGTTAAAGCTCAACAGCCATAAATCAAGTGGACTAGAAGACAGGTACAACGCTGTACTAGGCTTATTTGAAGCTTTTAAAGATTATCGCTTCGACTCTACTTTCTATTACGCGCAGCAACTCGTATCAATAAGCCGCCAATTAAATGATAGCAGACGACTTGCAGAGAACCGCCTGCGCCTGGGGCGGACACTTATCAGCTCGGGCATGTTCAAGGAAACCTTTGATTGCCTGCGGGAGATTAACCCGGCGGTACTGGACCGGGAGCTTAAAAAATCCTACTACATACTTTACTCCTGGGCCTGGTCAGACCTGTCTAAGTACAACGCAGATCGCTTTTACGCACCCGAAGACCGGGGCAAAAAGTTTCGTTACCTTGATTCGGCCATTGCATTAACAGACAACGGCTCGTTTGAGCAACTTATATTAAAAGCGCAACAAGATCCCGGAGAAGGGCCACATCCTTCCCGCTTTTACATAGAGCTGATGAACCGTAGGTTATCAGAGCATGAGAAAGCAATGGTAGTTACCGGGCTAAGCCGTTATCGTAAGGGGGACGAAAAGGTAAGCCTGCTGGCTATTGCAGCTATAAATGATATCCGGACTTCAACTTACCGGGCGCAGGCCATGCTGGACCTTGGCAACACATTATTAGAGCAGGGTAAGGTAAATGATGCTTATACATTTTTACAACTGGCAATGGAGCAAGCCAACAAGTTTGGCGCCCGTATGCAGCGTTACCAGGTTGCCCGTTTACTCTCGGTTGTATCTGCCGAACGCGACATGATGGCGCAGCGTGAAAGGCAGCGCTTCTTAATAGTTCTTTCATCGGTAATCGTGATTACTATAATTATCGGTTTAGTTGGGTTCATTGTTTTTGTACAGTTGAAGAAAGTACGCGCCGGCGAACTGGTTATCCGTGAGAACAACCGGCTTTTGGCTCAACAGAATACCAAGCTTTGGGAGGAAGGGCGGATAAAAGAAGAATATATTGGCTTCTTTTTCGGCGAGCTCTCCAGGCATATTGTAAAGCTTGACAAGCTGAAGAACAATTTACAACGGAAGGTTAAATCGGGCAGTGTTGATGAAGCACTACGACAATTGGACAAGGTAGACATTCATGCAGAACGGCGGGAACTGTTCCATACTTTTGATCAGATCTTTTTAAAACTCTTCCCGGATTTTGTAGAGGCTGTTAATGCGATGCTGCCCGAAGAGGATCAGCTTAAACCAAAAACGGCAGGAACGCTTACTACTCAACTGCGTATATTTGCGTTAATGAGATTAGGAATTAGCAATAACGAAATGATTGCTGCAATACTGGAATATACCGTTAGTACCGTTTATACCTACCGGTTTCGCCTTCGCTCGAAGGCTTTAATACCCGCAGATGAGTTTGAACAACGCATTATGGGTATCAAACTTGCTGCTGATTAGCCTGCAGGCCTCTGGATTTTTCTCCTTCTTTTTCGTGGTAAACAACTGTTTAATAAACAGTTAATTTTTTATTGTTTTAGATTTTCTTCTGATGGCCTGTTGGTGTCTTGTAATTGCCACGCAGGCGAGCTTACTTGCACTGTAAACCAACTGCTCCGGAGCGATCTGGTGTTATCTACCTCAAAAAATCTTTAAATGAAAAACGCCAACTGTGGAAAGGCGCCGCCTTAAAGCGCCGTGTTTCGCCGGGTCGTATGCAATCGGCTAGTCCCCAATTTATAAACCAATAAAACCATTTTATGCAAAAGAAATTTCTACTTCGTATAAGTACGTTTATGCTTTTTATGATGCTCAGCAGCATTGTAATGGCTCAAAACAGAACCATAACCGGCAAGGTTACCGATGCTGCCGATGGCTCGCCAATGCCGGGTGTAAGCATTGTTGTAACAGGCTCATCAATCGGCACCACATCAGATGTGAATGGTGCTTATAGCTTGAATGTCCCTCCAACGGCAAAAAGCCTAACTTTCACATTCATCGGGTACGCTACCCGTGAGGTACCCTTAACAGAATCAGCAACGCTAAGCGTTGGCCTTTCACAATCCAGTAACACACTAAACGAGGTGGTAGTGGTAAGCGTTGGTTACGGCACGCTGGATAAGCGTGAGGTGTCAAGCGCTATTACGCATGTATCAGGCAGAGACCTGCTTCCTGTATCTGCCAATAACCCGTTAATGTCTTTACAGGGCAAAGTGGCAGGTCTTAACATTACTAATACTTCAAGCGGTGATCCAAATTCATCACCGAGTATACAATTGCGGGGTGTATCGTCGCGTAATGCAGGGCTTAGTCCGCTTTATGTGGTAAACGGCATTCCCGGTGGCAACATTGATAACATCAATCAAAATGATATAGAGAGTATTGATGTGTTAAAAGGTGGCGCAGCATCAGCTATTTACGGTACACGAGGAAGCAACGGCGTTATCATTATTACCACAAAAAAAGGCACTTCACAGTCCCGCATGTTTTATGACGGTTATGCAAGTTTTGATTATGTAACTAACCGCCTGGAAAACCTTTCACCAGAAGAGTTTCTACAAAATCGTGTTCAGAATAAGCAAGGGCAGGATTATGGTGCACGTACCAATTGGCTTGGTGCGGTAACCAATTCGCCGGCTTTCAGCCAAAAGCACACCATGCAGCTTTCCGGCGGATCGGCTAAAACCAACTACTTTGCATCGGCAGATTACCGTAATGCAGATGGTATTGACCTCCGGGCACGCAAAAAAGAATACGGTGCAAGGATAAACATAAGCCACACTACAGACGACAATATCTTTGTAGGTACGCTTAGTATTGCGCCACGGTACATGAATACCAGCAATTCAGATCAGGGTAACTTTAACAATGCTTTGACACTGAACCCAACTTATCCTATTTTCGATGAAACAGGTGCCTATAATTACATCAATACGGGTTTCTTCTCCAACAATCCCGTAGAGAATGGTAAGCTGATAAAGTCTGACGCGGAAATAAAAGAGATTGATGTTAACGCTTCATTAAAAGCTAATATCCTGAAGAACCTGAGCACTACAGTTACGATCTCTGAAATAAGCCGTTCTGGCCGGAACATGAACTTCAGGCCGTCTACTCTATCCAGCATCGTTCATGCTAACAGAACAACCCAAACAAATTTTGCATCGCAGGAACAACAGGAAAACGATCAGAAGAATTTAGAATGGATAGGTAATTATTCGCTGGATGTAAACCGCAATCACTTTAAGTTGCTTGGTGGTTACTCTTATTCCCTGTATAATTACAAACAGTTCTACGCACAGAACTACGACTTTCCTTTCGACATTTATCAGTGGAACAACCTTGGTTCCGGACTATATAACGGCGGTGCGGCAGGGCAGGGGCAATCCGCTGTCGGATCGACCCAAAATGGGTCTACCCTTATCGCTTTTTTTGGAAGGCTGAACTATGATTTTGACAATAAGTATATCCTGACAGGGAGCTTGCGCCACGAAGGGTCTTCTAAATTTGGAGCCAATAACAAGTGGGGAAATTTCCCGGCGGTATCAGCTGCCTGGAGGGTATCCGAAGAAGATTTCATTAAAACTTCAGCCCCATGGATCAGCGATTTAAAGGTAAGGGCAGACTATGGTGTAACCGGTAACCAAGATTTTGGCAACTACCTCTCGTTATTGCTGTATGGCGGCGCAGGTTATTTTCCTTTCAATGGTGTACAATACCAGGTATACGGCCCGTCATCTAACGTAAACCCCGACCTGAGCTGGGAACGCTCTATCAATTTCAACGCAGGTGTAGACTTCTCCTTATTCGATAGCCGGATTAGTGGTTCGATAGATTACTACGTACGAAAGAACAAAGATTTGCTGGGCTATTACAATGTGCCGCTTCCTCCTAACCCACAATCGCAAACGTTTACTAACGTTGGTACCATGAAAAATACAGGTATCGAGGTTACGTTATCCGCAGCGGTAATAAAGCATCGCGATTTTAGCTACAATATCAGCACTGCTTTTTCTTACAACCGCAACAAGTTTATCTCTTTTTCAAACACCTTATACAAGGGAGCAACTTTTCAGGATGTAGCAGGTCTGTCTGCTCCGGGATCTCCAGGCGAAATCCAACGTATTGAAGAAGGGCATAGCATTGGCGAATTTTACACGTTGAAGTCTGCCGGTGTTGATGACTCGGGAGCACTGCTTGTTTACAGAAAAGACGGCAGTATAGTGCCGGCTAATCAGGCATCCAGGGACGACAGGCAATACGTTGGTAACGGTCTGCCTAAATTCATCGGCTCTTTAAGCAATAACTTCCGGTACAAACGCTTTGATTTGAACATATTCCTGCGCGGTGCTTTTGGATACAAAGTGTTTAACACACCGGCGTTCTATTTGGGCACGCCGTCAACCCAGGCTGACGCAAATGTGCTTAAATCTGCTTACGACAGCAACAGCAAGTATTCCAAGCTAAAAAATTCAGCCACAACATCAATCGCGTCTGATTACTTCCTGGAGTCGGGTTCTTTCGTGAAAATTGATAACGTAGCAATGGGTTATACACAGCCTTTAAATACCAAGTACTTAAAATCTGTACGGTTTTACGCAGCCGGCAGAAACCTGCACACGTTTACTTCTTATACCGGAGGTGATCCTGACCTGATAAACAGCAACGGACTTACGCCGGGCGTAAATACGTCGTTAAACTATTATCCATCAACGTTACAATTGATTCTTGGTCTGCAGGCCACATTTTAACATTTAACAACATGAAAAAATATCAACTATATATAAGCAGTTTGTTCCTGACGGCTGTTTTAGCCGGAAGCTGCACCAAGCTGGACGAACATGTATACGACCGGGTGGATGCATCAGGTTTTTTAACCAGGCGAGACGATGTGATTAGAGATTTTCTTCGTCCATTCGAACATGGGTATTGGAGCATACAGGGCAATGACTACTACGCTGCAAATGAGGATTGTACCGATGAGTACGGAACGTACAATCGCCAGGGGGACTGGCAGGATGGCGGTTACTACCAGCGCATGCATTACCACACCTGGACCACAAACGACTTTTTTACCAGCGGTGTATGGACAAACCTTTACCAGGGTATTGTGCTTTCTACCAACTCCTTACAGGATATGGAAGGCATCCAGGATCCGGCTAAGCTGAGCGTAACACCAGAGGAACTGGCAGACTTTAAGTCGGAGTTGCGTACACTGAGGGCCTGGTTCTACCTAAGAGCATTTGATTTCTATCGCAATATTGAAATCGTAACCGATGTAAAAAATTCAACTCAAGGTAACCCACAGTCTACTCCGCAAGAAACATTCGCCTTTATTGAAAAGGAACTGACGGAAGCTATTCCGGGTTTACCTACGCGCGATCAGCTAGGCGCTAAAGGTATCGGCCGGTGGACAAAAGCAGGCGCGGCTGCATTGCTTGCCAGGCTTTATTTAAACGCTAAGGTTTATACCGGCGTAGAAAAGTTTACCGAATGTGAAGCAGTATGCAGGGACATTATTGGTGGTAAATATGGTAGCTACGCCCTTGATACACGATGGGATGCGCCCTTCGACTATACGAATACGTCCACCAGTTCAGAAGTGATCTATGGCTTTCCCGGAACCCTTGCGCGTACACACTGGCAGTATGATGGCGGCATGTTCTTTAATGCTATGACGTATGATGCCGCTCCGTTATATTGTGGTTTTACAGACTTTGGACAAGCTAATCCACGTTTTGCGCTTCAACCCGGACGTGATGTAGATAGCGTGGAGTACAGCTTCCAATTAGGAAAGCCATTTGTTAAATTCCAAAGGTATCCAGATGACCTGCGCCTGAAAAAGTATCGCAACCTGGGTGATAGCAAGCGCGAGGGCATGTTTCTTTACGGATATCTGCCTTTTAAACGTACAGTGAACGGCTCTGAACGTGCAGATACCGTAAGAGGCAATAAAGGCCCTTATCCGCTGTTTATCCGCGACCAGGTGGGGATGTTCCTGAATGCTAAGCCGGGTACAAAAATATCTGACAAAGAATCGAACATGAACCATGCTGATCACAATTCGGGTGTGTTCTTACTTAAATACCCGCTTTATCCTACGCCAGACCCTAATCGGATTACCTCCGCGTATGCTGAAGTACGTTTGTCTGAAATTTACTATACCCTGGCCGAGTGCCTTTACCGCAAAGGCGACAAATCAGGTGCGGCAGCACAACTAAATCAGGTAAGGCGCCGTAATTACCCGGATGGATCTCCAAGCTTATACAAGTTAGATGGCAGCCAATTGACAGATCAGGAAATGCTTGACGAGTGGGGCAGGGAGTTTATTGGCGAAAACAGGCGCAGAACTGACCTTATCCGCTGGGGCGTTTTTAGCACCGGAACATGGTGGGACAAACAGCCTGATGGCGATAAGCATACAGAAATATTCCCTATAGGTAAAGATATTCTCAATGTAAACCCGCAATTGAAACAAAACCCGGGTTATTGAGATTGGTTGAAGTTGGTTTATCGTACGGCGCTCCTGGTAAGGGCGCCGTTTTTTATATGCTGATAAACTTTTTGTGCAGTTGCTGATGTCGGGGAGGTATGTAAACGCGGGAGATTGTAATTTATAAGCAAGAAAATTATATAGATCAGTTCAATCAAAACATTTATAAAGTAACTGATGTAATATCAGTACCTCTCTCTAAACGCCTGTATATATTGCAGCGTTTCCCCTGTAGGCTAATATAAAACATTATGAAAAAGTTCAGCATTTTTTTAATTGTGATTGGTATAGCTCTAATCATTTTCGGAAACATTTTTTACAAACACCATTTAAATGCCGACGACAGTGGAGGCTCAGCAAATATCACAACAATAAACGGCAGTTGGTCAGTTAAGATCCCGGCATTTTTTGGCGGTGTAATGTTGCTCTTTGGATCAATCTTCTACTACGTAGATAGCGACGAAAAACGTCTTGCTAAATAATCTTAACAACTACTCACACCTTACATAAGAGTTTTCCGGGATTTGGCTTCTACCAAATTATCGGGAACCTCTGATGTGGATTATTTAAAGCCTGCTTTGTAAAAAATCAGGTTGTTTAAGTTTCTACTGACCAAATATCTTCTTTATTGAAGTTTAAAGCATTAACACCTCAGTCGTATGCTTTATTATCATTAAATTTTTACATGATGAGCCTTACCCCTCCAAGTTCAGAAACATGGTAGGGGAACTTGTTACCGGGCGAGCCGATGAACATAAAATTTTTGGGAATTTGCCATTCTTTTGAAAGCCTGTCAATCATCTCCGGGCCAAATTGGCCTTCTATTTCTACGAAGTCGATATCGATGTCCGGATAGGCTCTGTCCAGTACCTCAATGTCCTTTTTCAAGTTGTTATTGTTGCTTTCGGCGTTAGCAATGTGGACGATCTTTAATCGCTTGGTTGCTTCATTGTCCTCAACATACATCATCACCCGATTTAAAATAGCAACGTTGTCACCTCTGGTAAAAAATACCAGTTCCTGCGAACTGATTTTTACCAATGACCGATAGGGCCTGAGCGTTTTGTTTACCAAACGGCGAATGGGCTTGCCTAAATGTGCGGTGGCGTAAATAAGCCATCTTGTTACCCGCGCTCTGTTTAACATCAGTAAAATGAACAGCATGGCCGGTATTAGGTAATGAATAAAAACATAAAACGACGCCAGGTTCAGTCGCATATTACCCAAAAAGGCTGCTATTATAAAGCCGATAGCCACCACAACCGATAAGACAGGTGCTCTTTCCAACCTCGGTAATTTGTCTCGTTTAGCTTTCAATAGCAGGTTGCCTACGCCAAATAAAGCCATTACCAACAAGAACGAAAAAGTGTATACACCCGCTAAACTTGCAAGGTCGCCACGGGTTACCAGTAAAATAGAAACGCACAAAATAAAAAAGCCGATTACGATACGATAGTTAACGCCCCTTTTGGTTTGGGCAAGAAAAAAGTTTGGCAGTATACGGTCTAAGGTAATACGCTCGGCAAGCCCGGTTACGCCCACATAGGAGGTTAGTACAGCGCCACTTAATACCAGTACTGCATCCATCGATATAATGTAGCTCAGCCAGCCGCCACTCGCTTTAAGGCCCATATAAGAAAGTAGTGATTCCTGATGATTATTAATTGAAGCCATAGGCAATATTGCTAAAGCCAGTAGTGCAATAATGGGATTAAAGAAACTTACTACACGCCACATATTTCGCAGCGTTTTAGGAAATACACCAATCCTTTGTTCTTCCACAAAATTGGCTGAACTCTCAAAGCCCGATATGCCTAGCATTGCCGCTGAAAAACCTAAAAATAGAGCAGTAACAATGCCTCCTGATGTAACAGGTAAATGCCAGTTGGCAATAAAAATCGCAAGTCCATTATTGAAGAGAAACCAGCAGCAGGTAAGTACCAACAAGGTAAGAGAAGCGAGATGAGTGATAAATATAATTACAGCTACAATGGCCGATTCTCCAATGCCTATAATAGCCAGCATCATAAATATAGCCAAAACCATTATCGTTGCAGGGATCAAGGGAAGGCTGCCTGCAATATCATGAAAATAGAACATTGCCTCGTAAGCCGATATTACCGCCGTAGCCATATACGAAAGAATAGTGAGGCACGCGGCGAAAGAAGCTGTACGTTTTGATGCCGTATTTAGCAGTACATTGTAAGCACCTCCGTTAAGTGGTAAAGCGCCAACTACTTCACCGTAAATTTTCCTGAACAGATACAATACAACTGCAACAACCAGCAAAGATATCCAGGCAAACTGGCCTGCATAGGCAATTGTTAGTGCCGAAACATACAGGCAGGAAGAGCTTATATCGTTACCGCATATAGCAGTGGCTTGCAGTTCGTTAAGCTTGTGCAGCGTCGGATTTTTGTTCATAATACCTAGACTATTGAGCTACGAGTTTTAAACGTGGTGATTGATATCGCTTTTGCAACCATAACTGTAATTTCTGAACATCTGCACCGCGTAATGGTTTGGTAAACCGGATCAAAGCAACGCGCTGTGTGTCAATTATGTTGGTGTCTGGCCTTCTTATAGCCAGTTTACTTACGCCAAATGCAGTAACCGTTGGGTAGAGTATTTTCAATTCCGTAAGCACTGTGCTATCCTTGTTTAAAGGTTTAGCTGCCAACCTTATCGTATCGGGTTTGTTTTGGCTGTTAAAAACATCCTCCAGTATACTAGCTTTAATCTGGGAGAAATCTATTTCTTGTTTGGCGTTAAGTCCCTGCCGGATATTCAATTGTACATTACGTAAGCGGTAACCGTTCATCCGGTGTTTTAACGAGTCAATTACGGGTTTATCGAGAACGGATCCAATTAGCAAAAGATCTATAGTTTTCTTTCCATCCGAGTAAGTATAGGTTTTTGAAACTACTTGTGTGCTATTGAAGTGAAATTCCTGTTCTACAAATTTCCGGGCGTTATTTTCAAAGATGCTCTTGTTTACAATGCGATAAGCCATATAGATGCTTGGTATAATGGTTAGCACTACAATAATGATCACATACCGGGTAACTTTCTTTTGAACTGCCGGATCGTCAAAATGCGTGCGCTGCAGTTGGAGGTAACGTGACATGAGGTAAGTGGCAATAGCAATGAATACGCTATTGATGAAGTATAGATAAATGGCTCCAAGCACATATAGCCAATTACCCGTGGCAATGCCAAACCCTGCAGTGCACAGTGGCGGCATTAGTGCTGTTGCTATGGCTACGCCAGGCACCACGTTGTTTTTTTCTTTACGGGATGCTGCTACCATACCCGCCAAACCACCAAAAAATGCAATGAAGACATCCCATATTGACGGAGAAGTGCGGGCGAGCAGTTCGGATTGTGCTTCATGTAAAGGGGTGATAGAGAAATATAAAGTTGAAGTAATAACGCTTACCAGTGTGGCAACCAGGAGGTTTTTGCCTCCTTTTTTAACCATTGAAAGATCATTAATGCCAATGCCTAATCCAATTCCCATTACCGGGCCCATTATAGGTGAAATAAGCATTGCACCAATAATCACAGCTGTCGAATTAACATTTAAACCAATAGATGCAATGAAAATAGCAAATATAAGTGCCCAAAGGTTGGTACCACGAAAATCGATATTCTTCCGTATGGCAGTAACAATCTCTAATTCGTCGGCCTTATCTTCCTGTAAATTAAAGCGGTTTGTTATAGCGTGGCGTATCTGTTGTAGTAATTCATTCATTAGCAAATATTTTTTAGCAAATCCGGTTTCATATGTCAGCCTCTTGCATTCGCAAAATGGTTCGATCTGCCCCTGGAATTTAGCAACAGCAATTAAACTCACCATAATACTTTCGTAAGATAACATAAGAGTCGCCAAATACTATGCAACTTAGAAGCCTTAAGTCATAATAGTAGTCGGGTTATCGTCAGTTTATAACTATATCAAGATAAAGTCATCGATGATAACCAAGTCAACAGCCTATTAGAGCTATTTGTTCCTTAAATGATATTCTTTTCTTACTCAGGGGCGGTTTGTTGACCTAACGTAATGAAGATGGACCTTTTCCCCGGAGTAGTTCAGGATGTATACTTTCGTACTTTGATGCAAGGTAAATGGTGGATCATTAGCTAGACCTAGTTAGTTGAACAGTTAAGAAAGGTGGTCGGCAAACAAATCTGAAAAAATAACGAAAGAGGGGCAAGGTTAGCTGTGTTAAAATAGAAAGATTACTTGACAATTGTGGTTATTTTTCCATGCTTTGCAACAAAACTTTTGCAGAAAACAAAAGCATTTTTGTTGATGTTTGTACTTTACTTAAATGAAAAAAACACACCATAGCCAAATAGTAGATTTTACTGTTCTTACGGTAATGGTGTTTTATTTTCTTGTGGCTACCACACACATTTTTTTCCTTTCCCATAAGCGAGATCAGTTGCAAAATAAGCAGGTCACCGGTAACTCCATTTTCAAACGAAGAATGGAGATAACTTCCGGAAGCGCTTCTCAACCGACACAAATCAAAAGGCCAGATAAATCAACCTTCGAGGAGAAAAATAATGTAAGTGATATAATTATTATGGCTGCTCGTTTTTTCGTTTTGCTGCTATTTATCTCATTGACGAGTCCGCTAAATTCTCGGTTCAGCCTTTTAAAAAAGGATATAACTACTCTGCCTCGTCATACTTTTCTCTCTCTTCAAATCATCCGGATCTGAAACTGGTTTAATTCCCTGTTTTAGCTGATTTAAATTCCTGCACATCTGTGACAGGTTTACTCATATATCCGAATTTTATGCAAAATTTTAAAACACCTGTGCTGGTGTTGCTCTGTCTCTGCCTTGCCCTAAAAGGCTTTGGCCAGCAATATCTGCAGCCGATTAAGCTAGTCGAACTGCTTAACCGGGTTAATTCAAGCGCACCCACGCTATTGGCAGATTCTGCCGCCATTGGAATAAAACAATCGCAAGCTGCCGAAACTCGCAATAATTGGCTTCCTAATTTAAAACTTAACTACCAGGCCGATATCGGCACTAACAATAATACGGCCGGACCTTACTTTGGCTTTGGCATTGTGCCAAGTAACTCGCGCGGCGTTAGGACCGAAAGCAATACCAATGCGGTATTGACGAACTTAGGAATTGCTGCGCTCGATTGGGAGATATACAACTTTGGGGCTTACAACGCTCAAAATAAGGTGGCCGAATCAGATGTCTCCGTCGAACAAAGCCAGTTTCAGCAATCAAAATACCGCTTGCAGGCCTATACAATAGGTAACTATCTGCAACTACTCCGCTTGCAGGACTATTTGAACATACAAGCGCGCAATATTGAACGGAATCAACAAATTCGCCGTTCTATACAGTCCCTTGCAAAAAGTGGAATAAGGCCGGGCGTAGACACTAGTATCGCTGAAGCGGAATTATCAAAGGCAAGGTTAACTTATCTCGAACTGAATAACCAGCTCAAACAAACTCAATTGCAGTTAGCTGCACTTAGCGGACTATCATATCAAGCTATGGTGCCGGACACCTTGATTGAAACACGCCTTATTTTGCAAGAAAACATTCCTGACATCCTTGTTGCAGATACCGCTAATCACCCGATCATTAATTATTATCAGTCAGTTGTACAAAATAGCCGAGAAAGAGAAAGCTTGGTAAAAAAACAATACAATCCTAAGATTTTGTTAGAAGCTGCAGCCTGGGGACGTGGTGCTAGTATTGATGGCAATGATCGATACAACAGCTTATCTAACGGTTGGGGCTTTGATCGTAGCAATTACCTGGTAGGTGTTGGAATATCTTATAATCTTTTCGATATGCGCCGGAAACAACTGAAGTTGCGCACGCAGAAATCTGCTACTGACTACGCGTTACGCAGGTTGGACGAACAAAAAAATCTGCTGACTTTAAGCGTTAATCAGGCTGATGTAGAATTAAACACCGCAAAACAGCGCCTTACTGAGATACCCAATCAGTTGAAAGCTGCTAATGCAGGCTATCGTCAGAAGCTGTCCCTTTATAAAAGCGGCTTAACGGATATTATAGAATTAAACGCGGCCCTTAATATACTGTACCGGGCTGAAACTGATTACGCGCAAGCCCGCTTCGCGTACATAAGTGCTCTATTTCAAAAGGCGGTTACCGCAAATAACCTGAGTTCTGTTTTAAACCTTTTAAATTAAACTAATATGTCAATGGTTACAACAGCACTAAAACGGCCAATCACCGTAGTAGTTATTACCTTAAGTTTGATGATTTTTGCCGTGCTTAGTGCGCTCAATATTCCTATAGATATCTTTCCGCAGCTTAACCTTCCTACTATTTATGTTATCGAATCTTACGGCGGTATGTCTCCCCAGCAAATGGAGGGTTTTTTTAGCACCCGTTTACAAGATCAATTTCTTTACGTAAATGGCATCAAAAATATCACCACAAAAAATATTCAAGGGCTTACCATGCTTAAGATTAGCTTTTACGAAAGCACTAACATGGCCGAAGCCCAGGCGCAGGTGGCTTTACAGGTAAACCGCGCCATGAAGTTTTTTCCGCCGGGTGCGTTGCCACCGCAGGTCATCCGTTATGATGCGTCGTCTCTCCCGGTCGGACAATTGGTATTGTCCGCTCCTGGCCGTAGCTTAAAAGAAATTTATGATATGGCCGCCACCCGCATCCGGCCTATGTTTGCCTCGGTTCCGGGTTTGTCAGCACCACCACCGTTTGGTGCAAATTCCCGCTCTATCACCGTAAGTGTTGACCCGGCTAAGATGCGCAGTTATGAACTGACACCCGATGAGGTTGTGCAAGCGTTAGCAAAATTTAATGCTATGTCACCTTCGGGTAACTTAAGGATTGACAATACCATGTTTACCACCACCATTAATTCGCTAGTAAAAAAGTCTGAAGAGTTTGGTGACATTCCAATTAAAACAAAAAACGGTGTTTCTGTACTTGTAAAAGATGTTGCCCGTGTAGCCGACGCATCCGACATTACAGTAGATTACGCGCTCATCAATGGCAAACGATCTGTTTACATTCCTATCGTTAAAACTGCCGATGCGTCTACTTGGTCGGTAGTACAAGGGCTCAAAAGTAAGCTTCCCGAAATGCAAAGTTTGTTGCCCGATGACATTAAGGTATCGTATGAGTTTGACCAATCTATTTTTGTGATCAATGCTGTTAAAAGCTTAATGACCGAAGGTGGACTGGGTGCCTTGCTAACCGGTTTGATGGTATTGTTATTTCTACGCGATTGGCGAAGTAGCTTAATTGTCGTTGTTACTATTCCTGTTTCTATCTTACTAGGTGTAATGTTATTAGGAGCTTTTGGACAAACTATTAATATCATGACTTTGAGCGGCCTTGCGTTGGCAATTGGCATCCTTGTTGATCAGGCGACTGTAACGATAGAAAACATTCACCAGCACTTGGAAATGGGAAAGTCGAAACGCTTGGCTATCTATGATGCCTGCGAAGAGATTTCGTTCCCGCTTTTGTTAATCTTGCTTTGCATCCTGGCTGTGTTTGCCCCCTCTTTCCTAATGACTGGGGTACCCAAAGCAATGTTCCTTCCTTTATCAATGTCCATTGGTTTAACCATGATCGTATCCTACATATTGGCGCAAACACTTGTGCCCATCATGAGCAACTGGCTGATCAAAGCCGAGCAATATCAGCATTATCATCATGGAGAACTGCATGCTCACGCTGGCGAAGCGTTGGATTGGCAAGAAGAAGATCAGATAAACGATCATTTGAAGAATGAGCAGGAAGATCCGGGGAAAAACGATTTTTTCGAACGAGTAAAGTTGCGTTTCATGGACATTATCACGCGGTGGATGCCTAGTAAGAAATGGATAGTACCGGTATATTTAGTAGTAGTTGTTTTGCTGGCGGGTATTGGTTTCGCGGTTATCGGAAAAGACATGATGCCAAAGCTGAACAACGGTCAATTTCTAATCCGTATTAAAGCCCCGGATGGAACACGCCTGGAACGTACAGAAGACAAATTCAAACAGGTGCTAAACATCATTGATAAAACAGTTGATCATCATGTAGAAATTAGCTCGGGTTATGTAGGTATAATTCCAAGTAGTTACGGCAGCAGTAATCTCTACATTTTTAATACAGGCACTCATGAGGCTGTATTACAAGTAAAGCTTGATGAAAGCTATAAGGTGAACATGGACGAGCTAAAAGATGCATTGCGTAAAAACATAGGTGAGAAAATGCCTGACCTGCGTATAACCTTCGAGCCGATTGATATGACTGAAAAGATCATGAGTCAGGGTGCTGCCACACCAATCGAAATCCGGGTAGCAGGTAAGGACATGGAACAGATTGAGGCATATGCCAATAAAACGGTAGTCAAATTAAAGCAGATATCATACCTCAGAGACGTGCAGATTGTACAGCCATTGAAAATACCTGTAATTGCAATTACGCTTGACCGCCAAAAAGTTTCGCAATTTGGCCTGAACGTTACAGACATTGCCCGCTCAGTAACTGCAAGCACATCGTCCAGTCGCTTCACTGAAAAGAACCAATGGCTGGATGAAGACAAACAATATACCTACCAGGTACAAGTGCAAATTCCGGAGTATACGATGAATACTATGGACGAACTAAAGGAAATACCCTTGCTGAAGGGACAAAGCACCCCGACATTAGCCGACGTAGCAAATTTTAAAATGACCTACGCACCTGGTGAATATGACCGTGCAGGTCCGCGGCGTTTTCTTACTGTAAGCGCTAACATCAACAAAATGGATTTGGGAACCGCAACTGCCGACGTGCAACAAGCGCTCGAATCAATAGGTAAGCCGCCAAAAGGCTTACTACCCGAGCTAAAAGGCATGACCAGCTTACTTACCGAAACAATGAGCAGTTTACAAAGCGGTTTAGGTTTCGCAGTATTAGTGATCTTTTTATTGCTGGCTGCTAATTACCAGTCCTTTAAACTTTCCTTTACGGTACTTTCCACAGTACCAGCAGTAATCCTGGGATCGCTAACGGCACTTTTACTTACCGGCTCTACGCTTAATTTGCAATCTTACATGGGGATGATCATGTCTACGGGTGTATCGGTAGCAAACGCTATCCTTATAGTCACCAACGGAGAAAAACTGAGGATAGAGTTTAAAGATGCTACTCGCGCGTCAATTACCAGCGCCGCTATCCGCTTGCGACCCATCCTGATGACAAGTTTGGCTATGATGGCAGGAATGATCCCTATGGCCTCTGGCTTAGGCGAAGCTGGCGAACAAACCGCACCTTTAGGCCGTGCCGTGATCGGCGGCCTACTGGCGTCAACTTTAGCTGCTTTATTCATCTTGCCATTGGTATTTGCCTGGGTACAGGATAAAACTTCTTATGAATCACCATCATTAATGCCTAAAGAAAACATGGCTATCGAAACTTCAACATTGTAAGAACATGAAAACCAAATTAATCATCATAACGTTTGCACCACTACTTTTCGCAGCCTGCTCAGGTAATCAAAAGCCGGTAGATCTAACCGAACAGAAAATCACAAGTAACAAAAAGTATGAGATCGGAACTATAACCCAAAAGGCACTATCCAGCTATGCGCGATTACCAGGCCAGTTGAATCCGTTTAATGAGGTGAATTTATTTCCAAAGGTTAACGGTTTCGTCAAAACGGTGTTGGTTGATCGTGGTACGCAGGTACGCAAAGGTCAGCTACTGTTAACGCTGGAAGCACCGGAGATGCAATCACAATTGCAGGCTGCTAACTCCCGCTATTTACAGGCACAGGAAACGGCTAATGCCAGTAAGGAAAAGTATAGCAGGTTAAAGCAAGCCGCTGCTGAACCCGGTTCTGTTTCTCCTTTGGAACTTGATAATGCGTTATCGCGTATGAAATCGGATTTGGCTATTGCTAATTCTGAAAAAGCTAATATGGGATCGGTGGAAACTATGCAAGGCTATTTGCAAATATATGCTCCTTTTAACGGCACAATCGTGCAACGCAATGTTTCCCCCGGTGCGCTGGTCGCGCCAGGTAAGGCAACTGACCAACCCATGCTGGTATTACAGGACACCCGAAAACTACGGCTTGAAGTGGCAATTCCAGAAGATTATGTAGACAAGTTAGACTTAAGACGGTTGGTTACTTTTACTTTTAACGCTATGCCAGGTATTGCACATACTGCTAAGATCAGTCGTACGGCTAATGCACTAGGAAATATGCATTCAGAAGCCATTGAGATTGATGTTGTAAATAATGATGGTCAGCTAAAGCCAGGCATGTATGCTGAAGTAAAAATACCCCTGCGTTCAGGAGCTCAGTCACTATTGGTTCCTAATTCCGCCATCGTTCGATCTACGGAAAGAAAATATGTGATTGTCGCCAAAAACGGCCACGCAGTTTTAACAGACATAAAGGAGGGTCTCGCCGGGAAGGATTCTACGGAAGTATTTGGCAATTTAAAAGCCGCTGACCAAATTGTTTTGAACGCAGGTGATGATTTGAAAAACGGTGACAATCTAAAGTAGAAAGGCGATTAATAGGCGAGTTTTCAACCTTCGCAATTACGCTTCACAACATTCACGAAGCCTGATCAACTAGGTGGCAGAGGCTTGCGGCTTGCTGTTATGCCTGCTGATCCGCCAGCGGCTGCTGAGCGGAAAAGGCCGAGGTAGTGCTGCAAAGCTGCTGTATTCCGGCTTTGCAGCACTCGAGAGGGCGGTGATCAGATCAGAGATGGAGTTTGTGCCCGCCTGAACCGGGCCTGAGCTGCTATGTATACTACATAGCTTCAATTTCTCTACATTTTAGATGGGTCCTAAAATAAAAATGCCTTAAATGATGCATTTAAGGCGTTTTTTTTGTTTAAGATATAATCTGCGGAGAGTTAGGGAACAGAATTAAGCAATCAAATCGCTATTAATCAACGCTTTATGTACTTTAAAATTAATCTAGGTCACCGAATAGGTCACCTGAAAATGGTTCAATTATCGCTAATGCTTATTGGGTAAATTTCGCGAAAAATTATCAGAGATCAAACTTTTTTGTCTTGACAATTGAGACGCAATAGATTTATATATGTATGCAAAATGTTTTTTAAGTACTCATTTAGCATCTTCGGCGAATAGTTTAATTTGAAAATCAGGATTTCCTATATTTTCTAAATAATTCAATAATAATTCTTTTGCAGTTTTAATGACTTATTTTTTTCATTGTTAATGTTATTCTTGCTACAAAAGTGGCGTGCTCAATTAACCTTTGCTTTGATTTATGATAAGAAATAAGTTGATTATGTCAAGGTTTTTGAAGTAAAAAGGCTCATATATTTCTGCATGTACCCTAATGTAGACTGCCGGAGTTTGCAGGGGCAAGTGATAAGGCTCTATTTTTATAAAAGTTCTAAAAGCAGTAAGGGTGTTACGGCTTTTGATATACTCTTCTTTGTAGCCGGGATTATTATAATCCCGAATGATCAGCGCCAAAAATCAAAATTTAATAACTAGCTATAATCAAATGAAAAAAAGATCTACTAAACTTTATCTGTCACTTGTAACATTAATGGCTTGTCTTGCGCTATCATGTTCTAAGGAATCCGACAAGAATTACAACTACAAAAATGCCCCTACTTCTGTGGAATTACCCATTGCTGCGCACGCCGGCCCTGCAATGTTTGATAACGGAGGGTTTAAATATGCAGTATCCAAAAGTATAAGCTCTACTCCGCAGCCTTTAGCTACTACTGTTCTCTTGTCGGGCACAAAACCCCTTAACAAAGATGTTACTGTTACTTTAAGCATAGATGCAGCAGCGTTAACCTCATTGAACGCTGAGCATCGCAAGCTTTACGTAGCTGATAGTTTAGCTGCAGTAAAAGATGGTAACGATTTGCCAAACTCATCAGACTTCAAATATGAGCTGTACGAGAGTCTGCCTGCTGATGCTTATAGTGCACCAACCTCAACGGTGGTGATACCAGCCAGGCAAACCACAGCAGACTATATTGTTAATATAAACACATCCAAACTTACACTTGGTGTTAAGTACATGCTACCTATATCCATTACCGATGCTCAAGGGCAGCAGATAAACTATTACAAATCAGTGTACTACATAGTGGGGATAAAAAGTGCTTATGAGGGCGAAGCAAAAGCAACCGGAACGATAGAGTTTCCGGATCCATCTATAAACCGCTCTTGGACAAACCGGGACAAAACATTAACAACTGTAAATGGCAATATTATACGTGTTGAAGCAGCTGATTTGGGAGGTAGCAACTATTACATGTGGTTGATTGTTAATCCTGATAACTCCGTTACTGTAATTTCTGCGCCGGGTTCGGCAAATCCGTCCATACAAACAAACGGAAGTTGCACGTATGACCCTGCAACTAAAACTTTTGATCTTCACTACAAGTATGTAGGAGGTACTGGCGACAGAATTATAACGGAAAAGATATTGCTAAATTAAATTTAAATTTTGCAAAAAGCCGCTTCATAATGATGAAGCGGCTTTTTGCATTTATGTGATTTGATCTTCGCAATCCCACAAAATGTCTAAGTGACGGCTAATGCAACAAAAAGTATCTAATGTTAAAAAAATATTAATATTTTAGTGAAAACATTGCCATTCCTGATGAAGTCTGATGTGAAGCTTACTGATAGCGAGTTACTTGATCTGTTTGCAAACGGCAATGATAATGCTTTTGCAGATATATATAACAGGTACTGGAAAAGGCTTGTTGCACTAGCTTATAGCTATACAAAGGAGAAGTTTGCTGCAGAAGAGATAGTACAGGAGGTTTTTGTTAGCTTGTGGAATAGAAGAGGGCATGTGAAAATAGAAACGCTTAATTCTTATTTGGCAACCTCAATTAAGTTTGCCGTATTTAAAGGCATATACACTAAAAGCCGGCACGAGAAATTGCTTGAGAAAATGCCCGGTTCCCCGTCGGCAGATCTTCCGGAAGATTTATTACACGCAAAATTTTTGGAGGAGTATGTTAACGGCCTTGTGGAGCAACTACCAGAAAAGTGCCGTTTGGTTTATCAATACAGTCGCCAGAAAGGATTGTCGCCTCAGGAAATTGCAGATGAGATGAACATTGCTAAAAAAACAGTTGAAGCTCATTTGACAAAAGCACTCAAGGTCCTTCGTCTTAATCTTAAAGAGATGATGATCCTGATCATTTTGCTAAACCAGCACTAAGGCAATACCTCATATTGCCTAATCCATAAAGTAGCTTTATTATTAAAAATAAATGTCTCGCCACTAAGGGTAGGCGCGGGCTTATGGTACTTCATATTAATTGCCGTTAGAATGGAAGAGTCGAGAAAAGAGTATTTAGTAAAAGGATATATTGAGGGAACTGCCACGACTTCAGAAAGGGAAGAGCTATTATCTTGGTATAGGGCAGAAGGCAATGAAGCGCGCTTATCTCCATATCAAAGCGAATCCGAGGAGAATGAAGCAAAAAAAAGAATTTTTAATAATATACAGCAGCAAGTAAAAGCCACAGGGCCAAGTAAGTCACTTACCTTGTCCAGGTTAGCTATAGCTGCATCAGTAATAGTAATTGTTTGTCTTGCCATATTTTGGAGTACCAATAAGGGAAATTCTGCTGTTGAGTTGGCTACCGTTACTACTAAAGCCGGCGAAAGAAAGATTATTGAATTAACGGATGGCTCAAAAATTTGGCTGAGCGCAAAAAGCTCTCTTATTTACCCGGTGGCTTTCAACGGACGTACTAGAGAAGTAACGTTTACTGGTGAAGCTTTCTTCGATATAGCTAAAGATAAAAAACATCCTTTTATTGTTCATACAGCTAACACCAGCACTAGAGTACTCGGAACAAGCTTTAACATTAGATCTTTTACAGAGCACGAGGATGTAGTCATTGCGTTATTCACCGGCAAGGTTTCCTTTGCCGGCGACAAAAAAGATGTGACTTTATTGCCGAACAATCAAATTGTTTATAACAAAAAGACAAACCTTACTAAGGTACTGCCCATACCTGATGTTAGCGCCATCTTAGGCCGGCATAATGGATATTATGAGTACAAAAATGTACCCGCTAAGGAGGTAGTGGAAGATATCACCAGATTGTATAATCTCCAGGTAAAAGTGCAAGGTGGAGTAAAAGATTGTACGTTTTTTGGCCGGATAAAACCAGGTGAAAGTCCTGAAAAATTCCTGAAGAAAATGGCATTCGTGGTTAATGCCAAAATGACTCAAAAAGATAGTGTATGGACGATCAAAGGAGGAGGGTGCAATTTGAAATAACGATATACTCTCATCAAAAGATCAGTAGTCGCCCCGTGCGAGGGGGCGCTTACTGTATCAAAAAAACATCCAACAAACAGCTATACCTCCATGGCGTGCAACCCAGGGTACTTGCTAATTTTTAACGTTTTATTGAGTGAATATATGAAAAATAATGTATCCCGCTATATGGGACGCAAGTACATGCTTTTTATGAAGATAAGCACCATTGTTCTGATCATTTTATGTAGTTCAGGTATTCTTGTAGCCGCAACTGACGCTAACGGACAGGATGTACTCAAGAAGCATGTTACCGTTGAATTTAAAAATATCCTGTTAAGTGAAGCCCTCGAAAATATTTCTGCTGCTTCCGGTGTAAAGTTTACCTATAACGGATCGGTGGCTAATAGCAATGCCCGCGTGTCTGTTAAGGTAGTTGACAAGGAGCTTGGCACAGTGTTAATTTATGCTCTTGATAAAACACCTTTTACATTTTCGGTACTTGAAGACGAGATATTGATTAAATATCAGCAGAAAGCTCCGGTTATAAGTAAGCCAAAACAGCTACAGCGCATTGTAACAGGTAAAGTTGTAGACGAAAAGGGAGAAGCTTTGCCGGGCGTAACTGTACGTGTGAAGGGCACCACAAGGGGCGGCATTACCGATGTTGCGGGAAAATATCAAGTTCAGGTAAACGACGAAACAGAGGTTTTGGTTTTTGGGTTTATTGGGTACATAACCCAGGAAATAGCAGTTAACGATCAAAAAGTAATTGATGTTAAACTTGTGCCGCAGCCGCAAAATGAGTTAAAGGAGGTGGCAGTTGTTGCTTACGGAACTCAGCGGAAAGTTAGTTTGGTAGGTGCGCAATCTACCGTTGATGTAGACGAATTGAAACAACCCGTTGCCAATCTTTCTACTTTACTAGCAGGAAGGTTGTCTGGTATAGTTGGTGTACAACGTTCCGGTGAGCCTGGTTCCAACAGCGCAAACATATGGATACGCGGTATTTCAACCTTTACTAACAATAGTACAGGACCTTTGGTACTGGTAGATGGTGTTACGCGTTCGATAGACAATCTCGATCCGCAGGACATTCAATCTTTTACCATCTTAAAGGATGCGTCAGCTACTGCTGTTTACGGCGTAAGGGGCGCTAACGGTGTTATCTTGGTGCAAACCAAGCGTGGGAAATCAGGTAAACCAAAAATTGATGCTGATTATTATGAGGGTTTATCTTCATTTACCCGCAGGCCCGAAATGGCGGATGGCATAACTTACATGAACGCCGTTAATGAGGCAAACACCACACGCGGCGGGGTGCCGAAGTACTCACAGCAATACATCAGAAACACACAAAATAATGTCGATCCATTATTGTACCCCAACATCGACTGGTTGGCTGCTGTATTTAAAAACACAAGCCGTAACAGGCGTGCCAACGTCAACATTAACGGCGGTGCACCCAATGCAAAATATTATGTTTCGGCAAGTTATTACAATGAAGGCGGTCTATTAAAGACGGACAAACTATCCACCTTCGATTCCAATATCGACTACACACGTTACAACTTTACCAGCAACGTTGATTTAGATGTTACTAAAAGCACCAAAGTTGCTTTAGGTGTACAGGGTTATGTAGGGAAAGGGAACTATCCTTCTGTTTCTTCAGGCGATATTTTTGGTCAGGCCATGATTGTTTCCCCGGTTGTGTTTCCGATAGAATACCCAGGTGGTTTTGTCCCTGGGGTAAATCCAAATGGTGATCAGCGCAACCCGTATGCTGATCTGACAAGGAGGGGTTACAGAACCAATTTTCAAAATCAATTATATTCAAATATCAGGATCACTCAGGATTTAAACTCCATTGTGAAAGGCCTTACGTTCACCACACTTTTTGCATTCGACGCAAACAATGTCAACGGTGTTTTACGTCAAAAAAGAGAGGACACCTGGTATCCTGATCAAAACACTCCTTATAATCTGGATGGTACCCTCAACCTTGTGAGAACCTATACTGGAGACGGTAACTACCTTAACTTTAAAGCAACGAGCAGCGGGAGAAATAAAGTTTATTCAGAGAGCTCCTTTAATTATGACCGCACTTTTGGTAAGCACCGTATAGGCGGGCTCGTGTTATTCAACCAGGAAGACGAATCGAGGTTTCCGGCTGACGAGTTCACTACCTCGATACCATACCGCTTAAGAAGTTTAGCAACAAGGGCGACGTATTCATATGCAGATCGTTATTTTGCCGAATTCAACATGGGTTACAATGGTTCGGAAAACTTTGCTCCGGATAAACGATACGGTTATTTCCCGGCATTTGGTTTAGGCTGGCTGGTTTCCGAGGAGAAGTTTTTTGAGTCTATTAAAAAAACCATTTCTTTCCTGAAATTCCGCTACAGCAATGGTATTGTTGGTAGTGCGGACATCGGCCTCGGTCGCAGGTTCGGTTATTTGACGTTGTTGTCTGATGATCCAGATATTGTAGACGGATTCACCTATGGCTTAAATAACACCAATTCTATAGGCGGTATAAACATTACTGATTACGGAGTAGATGTTAGCTGGTCTAGATCACACAAGCAAGATCTGGGTATAGACATAAGGGCCTTTAATGATTCCTTCTCTCTAACATTCGACCTTTTTAAAGAGCACCGTACAGGTATATTCCTGCAAAGGGCAGCCGTACCAAACTATGTTGGTTTAACATCATCTCCATACGCCAACCTGGGCATTGTAGACAATAAAGGCTTTGATGCCACCGTAGAGCAGCGGCTTAATATAGGTGCTACCGTAGTGAACCTACGCGGGAACGTTACTTACAATAGAGATAAAGTTGTTGAGAACGATCAGCCTTCACCAAAGTATCCGTGGAATGATCAGAGAGGGCATAACGTACTAGCGGACTTTGGATATATAGCTGAGGGATTGTTTACCAGCCAGGAGGAGATAGACGCCAGCGCGGTACCGGGTTCCAAACAAAGCATTCGCCCGGGCGACATCAAGTATCGTGACCTGAATGGCGACGGCATTATTAATGCTTACGACCGTACAGAGATTAGCAGAGGAGACGTACCATCTTTAATCTATGGCATTGGTTTCAACGTTGCTTACAAAGGTTTTAACCTTGGTGCATTTTTCCAGGGCACAGGCCATGCTTCCAGATACATCTCTGGTAACGCAATACAACCTTTCGCTACTAACGGTGGCATCAGCAATGCTTATTCTAATATTACCGATAGATGGACTGAAGAAAATCCCAGACAAGATGTGTTTTACCCGCGTTTGGCTTACGGGGATGGCGACAACACCAACAATACTCAGCACAGCTCATGGTGGGTGAAGGATGTACAGTTCATCCGTTTAAAAACGCTTGATATAGGGTACATGCTTCCAAAGTCAACGTTCCAAAAAATTGGGATGAGCAGTGCGCGCATTTACGTTATGGGTTACAATGTTTTCACCATTAGTAAATTTAAGCTTTGGGACCCAGAGTTGAACACAGGCAATGGAACCGCGTACCCCAACGTGAAAACAATCTCTTTCGGTATAAGCGCTCAGTTTAATTAACGGACAACATTATTAAAAACTAAAATGAAAAGAATTTTAATAACAGTTATTGCATTATGCATATTCAGTCTTTCTTGCAAGAAAGGTTTCTTAGACCAGGTGCCTGATGACCGCCTTACACTCGACGAAACATTTAGGAACAGGAACACGGCCGAAAAGTTTTTAGCAAACGTTTACTCCGCAATACCTGATGAGGCATCGCAACGCTTTCCCGGTGGTGACAATAGTATAGGTGAGTGGACAGGCGGATCAGACGAGGCTGAATACGATTGGGGTTTTGTCGCTACCCAAAACATTAATAACGGTAACTATGATGCATCCAGTGGCTTTATAGGCGGTTTTTGGACCACGTACTACCGCGGAATCCGTTCTGCAGGTATATTTATGGACAATGTTGACAAAGTTGCTGATCTGCCCGCCTCTTTGAAAGTTCAGTACAAAGCGGAGGCTAGGGCATTGCGAGCTATTTACTATTTCTGGTTGATGCGCATTTATGGACCTGTAGTAATCACTGGCGACAAGACCATCGCTCCTGATGCATCGTTTGCTGATGTGCAGCTGCCACGGAGTTCGTTTGACGAATGTGTTGAGTACGTGACATCAGAGTTGGATGCTGCAATGGTCAATTTACCTTTAAAAGCATCAAACGATAATAACTATGGACGTATTAACAAAGCTTTTGCTATGGCTGTAAAGTCCCAGGTTTTGTTATATGCAGCCAGTCCCTTATTCAACGGTAACTCCGACTATAGTTCTATGATTAATGCTGACGGGAAAAAGCTAATTAATGATCAGTACGACGCTACTAAGTGGAAGAAAGCAGCTGATGCAGCAAAGGCGTTTATTGATCAGTTCGTTCCATCTCAATTTGATCTCTACCGGGTAAACGATGCTAGCGGCAACTTTAGTCCGTATCTATCTTGTCGAGACGTAATGCTGGTGGATTGGAACAAAGAAATTATATACGCTAGGATTAGTGCGGGTGTTACCAACAGGGCTTATGAACTGGCGCCTTATCACTCTGGTTACGCCGATGAGGTTAGGGGAAGCGGTGGCTTAGGAGCAACCCAAACCATGGTTGATGCTTACTTTATGGCAAACGGGCGTTCTATAGACGATAGTAAATCCGGCTATGTAAAAACAGGTTTTTCTGATTTCCAGGCACCTTATGATGACAAAGCCCGCAGTACCTACAATCAATGGACAAACAGGGAACCTCGTTTCTATGTAGGGATAACTTACAACGGCAGCAGGTGGCTGAATACCAATAGTGGCGAAGTGATTACTCAAACATACAATACAGGTAATTCAGGTAAGCAAACTGGTGGGAATGACTATTCGCCAACCGGCTATATTGTTCGTAAGAATATTGTAACCGGTGACTGGAGGCAAGGCGGAAGATCATGGGTGATGCTAAGGCTTGCAGAGATATACCTTAACTATGCCGAAGCACTTAACGAAAGTGACCCAGGCAATGCGGATGTTTTAAAGTACGTTAATCTGATAAGGAACAGGGCTGGCGTGCCGGAATATGGTACAGGAGACCTGCCTGTTCCTGCAGGACAGACTGCCATGAGGGAAGCGATCAGGAAAGAACGCAGGGTTGAACTTGCATTTGAGAACAGCCGCTTTTTTGATGTACGCCGCTGGAAAATTGCAGAAACCACAGATAACGGGCCGTTTAAAGCATTAAATATAAGCGCTAACGTTCCAGAGTTTTATAACCTGGTAACCTTTGAAAATCGCGTATTTACTAAAAGACATTACCTGTATCCCATTCCCCAAAAGGATGTGGACAGTGATAAGCAGTTAGTTCAAAATACCGGCTGGTAAATAATTTATTACTAAAGGGGCATTGTAGAATGCCCCTTAAAAAAATTTTCTAATTGCCTGCCGCTATTTAAAGCAGGTTAACTTATCCCTATGATTTCAAGGATCAAATTAATGACTGGCGCAATTGCTTTAGCTGCGCTGATGGGAACCTCATGCAGAGAAACGCACTTCGCAAATTCAAGTAAAGCAAAAAAAGCCGCTAATGCAAAGGTGGGTGCACCACCTCTTAAGTGGAAAGAGCACTGGTTTGAGCATGATTTAACAGTTACCCGTACATTTTATGATAACAACGCTGCTGTTTACTATGATGATAACATGTCGCGAGATGTAATCTGGCCAAACAAGGTTATTTCTAATGCGTGGGCTTACGTGAAAAGTACGTATGGCAACTTTGGCGATTCTACACGGCTGTACGTCATCTTTCACAAAGTAGTAAACGGCAAACTTGGCGGCGGGCACCCGGCATCGTATTTTGACGGAAGTCATGACTATCGGAATGTTATCGATTGTGGCCTTGATGACTGGACTAATCCGTCAGGGCAGCAAATTGGTATGCCAATACATGAGATCGGCCACATTGTATGCGGCGCAAGCCATGGGGTAAAAGGTTCTCCATCTGACGCATTATGGGGAGACAGCAAGTTTATGGAAATATTCATCTATGATGTTTACTTGCACATAGGATACGAATCAGAAGCCGCAAAAGTGTTCAGGGAAATGCAAAATAAATACGACACGTTCCCGCGAGCAAACACTCAGTGGTTTAAAAACTGGTTTTACCCGATTTACAATCAACACGGTAAGGCCGCTGTACTGAACAAATACTTTGAATTGCTTGCTAAATACTATCCAAAGAAGAACGGGAACGAATTTGACCACGATCTTAATTGGGGTGAGTTTGTACATTTTTGGAGCGGTGCTGCCGGTGTGAATTTAAAAGAACAAGCCACTGCAGCCTTTGGATGGAACAACAAAACCGAAGCCCAGTTTGTGGCAGCACAAAAGGCTTTTCCACAAATCTTATATTAAAAAGCTTATTAAGGCCCTATAAACATCTATGAAAAAGTTAATAAAAAAGTTTGCTCGACTTGTTTGCCTGGTACTAGCGCTTCCGGCGGTAAGCAGTGGGCAGAATGTAAACTTCACCCTCTCGGGAAGTATTGGTGATCTCAGCAAACCCTCTATGGTTTATTTGGATTACATGGACAATGGTAAAAGCCATGAGGATTCTACAGAGCTTGTTAATGGCAAGTTTAAGTTTACCGGACGTATTCAGGACATTGCTACTGCACGTATGTCCGTTGCTCATGGCGGAGGTGGCAAACAGTTCGCGATTTATCGCGGTGGTGATGTTATATACTTCTACTTCGGTCCGGAAAACATCATGATGACCTCCAAAGATTCGCTTATTAACGCTGCTGTAAACGGGTCTAAAGTTTATGAAGAATTTACCGCCTATAACAAATCTATCGGTGGATCAATGATGGCCCTTACCAAAGCCGTTAACCAGGATTTTGCAAGCGGTACACCAGAGCAGCAAAAGGATGAGAGTTATATCAAAGCAGTAGATGCGCGGTTTCGCAGGGCCATAGCGGCAAGATCTGATAAACAGCTGCAATTTGCTAAAGAACACCCAAACTCTTATTTCGGGCTGGTAGCACTTTCTGAAGCTGCCGGAACTAAAGTTGACTTGCCGAAGATAGAACCAATTTACAAGGCGCTAAATCCAAATCTTAAGCAAACAGATGTGGGTGTAGAATTGGCTCAACGTATTAAAGCTGCGGGCACAATAGTAATTGGTAATCAGGCTCCATTGTTTACCCAGGCTGATCTAAATGGTAGACCATTGTCTCTAGCATCCTTAAAAGGAAAGGTGGTGTTAATTGATTTTTGGGCAAGTTGGTGCAGCCCATGCCGTGCAGAAAATCCGAATTTGTCTAAACAGTACCAGCTTTACAAAGACAAAGGGTTTGAAATACTTTCGGTTTCGTTAGACAGCGATAAAAAGAGCTGGCAAACTGCGATAGATCATGACGGTATGCCATGGAAACACGTGTCAGATTTAAAAGGCTGGAACAATAATGTAGGCCGGCTATATGGAATAAGAGCGGTGCCTGCTTGCTTTCTTGTTGATGCAAACGGTAAGATTATCGCTACCGATGTAAGAGGCGAATCACTAAATGCAAAGCTTAAAGAGCTGTTTACAAAATAATAATCAAATATTAAGATGACTAAGTATAAAGCCATAGGCTTGTTTTTTCTTGTTGTACTTTTCACAAAGGTTAAATCGCAAACTTTGGAGAATGCATCGCCGCGGCCGCTTGCTCAACTACAGCAAGAATTCGTTGATCTACGTTTTGGAATGTTCATCCACTTCAATATTCCAACTTACATGAACCAGGACTGGGCAGACCCGGAAGCTCCGGCTTCTCTGTTTAACCCTACAAAGCTCAACTGCGATCAATGGGCAAAGGCAGCAAAATCAGCCAATATGAGCTATGGCTGCATTACTACTAAGCACCATAGTGGTTTTTGCATATGGGATACCAAGACAACCAACTATAACGTGATGAACAGCCCATTAAAAAGAGATGTTGTTAAGGAGTATGTTGATGCGTTCAGAGCAAATGGGTTGAAGGTGTTTTTGTACTATTCTATATTAGATACACATCATCAATTACGCCCAAACGCTATCACACCTAAGCACATAGCAATGGTGAAAGCACAAATAACCGAACTTATGACAAAGTATGGAAAAATTGATGCATTGATCATAGATGGGTGGGATGCGCCATGGTCTAGAATATCTTACGATGATGTGCCGTTTCAGGATATATACACATTAGTTAAATCTAAACAGCCGAATTGTCTTGTGATGGACCTCAATGGTGCAAAGTACCCGGCAGAAGGCATGTATTACACTGATATTAAAACTTATGAGATGGGAGCAGGGCAACGGGTTGCTACCGACAAAAACACAATGCCAGCATTGGCTTGCCTGCCACTTCAATATAACTGGTTTTGGGAAACTAATCACCCAACTGATCCGGTTAAAGCTCCGTCTAAAATTGTAAATGATATACTAATACCGTTAAACAAGGTGAATTGTAACTTCATCTTGAACGTGGCGCCAAACCGTGATGGGTTGTTTGATGACAATGCACTTGACGCCTTAAAGGAAATAGGCAGATTGTGGAAGAACGAAGGTCCCGTAGGCAAGCTGCCGGCGCTTGATGCGCCGATCATCTCCCACAATCTTGCAAAAAAGGTATTTGCCAACTCTAGCTGGAGCGATGACTCTTCGATAATGGACTTTGCTAATGACGATGATTTCAGCACTTCATGGGTATCTAACCCAACTGTGACAAAGCCTTGGTACGAGGTTGCGTTAAAGCCTGAACAGCCGTTTAACACTATTGTAATTGCCGAACAGAAGCCGAACATTACTGATTATACGCTGGAGTATTTAAGTAATGGCGTCTGGAAGAAACTATTAACAGGGCAGAACAAAAGCAGGATAAAGGTGCATCGTTTTAATACTGTAAAGGGCAGCAAAGTCCGGATAAGGATTGATAAAGCCGATCACCAGGTTTCAATAGCAGAGTTTGAAGTTTACAACGAAAAAAGATAGCAGTGCCGCATTAATTATATCCTAAACCTTATCACAATTAATAACGAGTTCTTTATAGTTAATTACTGAAGCCGGCAAGTCCGGCTTCTTTTATAATACTTAAATGAATAGATACAAAGCTTTACTATTGATTATTATCCAGTTGGTATTTATTATCTCACATTCAGGTGCGCAGCCAGGTATGTCGATCAAAAACGATTTAACTGGAAAACTACAAAGGAATTTGTTAGCTGTCGTTGCTAAAGTGGCTTCTTCATCTGTACTTATGTGGTCCATTGATGAGCAAACAGGAGCAAGGCAGAGCTCTCAATTCAGCGGAGTAGTCGTGTCCAGTGACGGAATAATATTAAGTGCAGCCCATGTGGTGAAACCGGGGGAAAGCTACAAGGTTATGTTTCCGGATGGTCGCGAATGTATAGCAAAGGGCTTGGGCACTATTTCCATACCGCCGGAGCGAATGCTTCCGGATGCGGCTATGTTAAAGATTATCGATAAAGGCCCCTGGCCCTTTGCAGAAATGGGCTGGTCATCATCCATGAGTGTGGGATCACCCTGTGTCAGTATAGCTTACCCCGAGAGTCTGGAGCAACGGCAACCAACCGTTCGTTTTGGACAGATTGCCGTTTTAAAAAACAAGTATGGTTTTATTCAATCTACCTGCAAAATGGAACCAGGCGATTCCGGTGGTCCACTATTTGATCTGATGGGACGGGTAATAGGAATACACAGCGGTATTGAAGTATCAGAACAGATCAATCATGAGGTACCGATTGATATTTATCGCAAATACTACTCTGCGCTAACAAAGGCTGTTGATTACCAAAAGCTGCCAGACGCTAACGAGTCGGAAAAAGACATCTTGTTTAAAACCGTCGAACTGTCGCCGCTGAAAGGTGATGTACTAAAGAAATTCACAAATATTGGGCATGATCAAAGGAAAAGCTGCGTTCAAATCAAAAGCTTGATTGAAGGACAGGAACAGTTGATCTTGGGCACCATAGTGATGAGTAAAATTTCAACAGGAAAAAGGCTTTCTACTGGCTTATTGATAAGCAAAAGTTCAATGGTGGGGGAGAACCCTGTAATTATTTTGAATCATAAGATTGTTAGGGCAACAGTGTTAAGAAGAGATCGGCTCAATGACCTGGTGCTGTTATCAACAGATGAAAAATTGCCCGGCGGAGTAAAGCTCAACGAACTTGAGCGTTCCGCTACTCACATCAATAGCGCTGGTAGCTTGTTAATATCGCCCATGCCAGACTCAACCCCTGTAGTTGCGGTGTTGGGAAGTGCCATAGTAGATCTGCCTCCAAAATCAAGCTATGGCTATATAGGTGCCTTTACCGGATTAGATAGCAATGGTCTTAAGTTTACCTTTATACAACCTAATAGTGCGGCAGCACTTGCGGGTTTAAATATTGGAGACGGTGTAGAATCGATTGGTGGTCATCCGGTTAATGATGAGCTTGACTTTGTTAAGTCATTTGGTAAATACATGGCTGGTGATACGGTTCTGATCACCATTAAAAGAAACGATAAGAAGATGGAAAAAATGATGGTGCTACAGTACCCACCGCAGAAGATTTTAAATCATCCGGCAGAACATTTTAGCGGGGGCAAAACCTTGCGAAGAGATGGCTTTAAAAAAGTATTTACACAAGACGCAATTTTGACTCCGTCTCAATGCGGCGGCCCCGTATATGACATCGAAGGTAACTTTGTAGGTATTAACATAGCCCGGTTTAGCCGGGCTAACGTGGTGATCATTCCAACAGTAGCAATTGAAAATTGGTATTACAAAATATTTTTTTAGCAAGCTTGTAACTCTTTATATAAAAGAGTAGGATGAATGATATTGGTCACCTTTAAGTGAATTAATGCGGCTGGAAACAAAAAAAGTCTTAAATGATGCATTTAAGGCGTTTTTGTTGTTTAAGAATATAGTCTGCGAAGAGGGAGGGTTCAGAACCTATCTCTGTATTTTATTGATTTTCAGTTTGTTATGCTTTTGTATAAAATTGACTCACGGCATGACTCACCAGTTTTTATCTTCTCTTTTTAGAGCCGTAAAGCTTTATTAAAGATAATAATTATTTAACAAAAAAATGGGGTACTTAAACGTGAAACGTACCTAAGAACTTTTGTATATAGGCCCTTTATATACTCTTCTGATAAATTAAGTCAATCGACGCCGAGTAAAGCTTAATCTTTCATCACCGATCTTCTCAAGTTGATCTTTTAATAAAAGGTAATGTGATTTGTTTAATCTCAATTTTCCGATTGCTAAAGCATGTAAAAATTCGATAGTCGCTTCTCCTTGATATTCATTGATATGCTTAATAAATGTACCAATGAGTGAAAGTATTTCAAACGAATGACTTTGACTAATCGAGTAATTTAATTCTTCATTTTTAGCTGCCCTTAAAATTGATGCTTGAATAATTCCGTCATTAAATCTGCTAAATACAAATGGGTCAAGCAAATTCTTAACAAAAGTGGTTTGACACAATCCATCTTTGCTATTATTTCTCATGTTGTTAAGAACACAAGCAATCGTAAAATAAACATCTGATTGACATATGTTTCCATAATATGAATTGTCTTTAAAGAATGCAGAATTTTTCCTTATCTCCAATTCACTATTTGAAAGGCTGGGATAAAATATCTTATCTGATCCACCTTTATAATTAATGTTAGAAAATGATTTAATAGTTTCAATTCGACTTTCAATAAATTCTGAAGGTTCGTCGAGACCAGCCTGTGTGCGTTTTAAAAATTGTAATTCAACTTTCCAAGGTGTCTCAAGATTAGCATTGTCGCAGCTAATAGTTTCTATTTCGACAAATGAACTGTTTTCTGGACCGTAAAGCCCATATTTAATATTTGTTTTAAGTTCTTTGTTCTTAAAGATATCGCTTACCCTATTGATACCTACGAAATAAACTAATCTAATCTCTTCATAATTTCTAAAAAATCTACTTAAATAAAGCAGATTTTTTCCGTTTGTTATACAAGATCCTATTATTAAGATAGCTCCAGACTCTTTTTTGTCGATTGAGGTTTCATTTAAATCTGCTTGGTTTATGACCGATATGGCACCTTTCAATTCTAAAGATAAATTGTTATAAATATAACCCGCTAATTTTTCAGAACCTTTATCATTTAAGTGAATAATATACTTGGTAGATGCGGGCACGAATTGCTTTATGTACGCATCAATTTTATTTTTGTGTGTCTCAAATAAGCCAATGTTATCGATTATAGATGATCAGTATGGGTTAAAATAAACTTGTTACCTTTGATTTTAGAAAGAGAATTCATTTTAAATAAAAATCTATTCTGTCTTTCACGTAATTGGGCCTTAATATTATTTCCTTTATTGTCAACGAACAGGGATTTATTCCAAAGCAGAGAAATAATTGGATAAGCATATTCCTGATCATAAAAATCATCTAATTCATCTGTTTGCGCATCGACCGTCAGTTTTTTTATTTCACTTAGGCTATTAAGTGTAATTATAAACCTGAGTAAGTCTGCTAGCAACCCAAAAGTGTACCGATTGATTTCGCTCGGTAAAACCAAGTTCACATCAATACATCGTTGATCAATTATGAATGCTTTATATAAACTGCTTACCTTCGCAGGTGTTACACTCTTGGGAATCCTAATCTCAGTCATTTCGTTTCTTTCTCTAAAGTAAGAGGAATCTTTTAATAATATAAATTACCTTAGTGTAGGTGTCGTCAACATTTCAAGTTAGACCTCTTCAAATACGGCTGCACACAGATTTCAAACTCAGGTTTCTTAAATAATCACTTCTGATATCACGCCCTGCGATTTTGAACTTAATCATTGATAAATGTAGGGCAATCAGAATCTACTATTGCCACTGAGCCAGAATTTTCGAAGGAATAAAAAGGGATAATACCTGATACTTAGATCGCTACTAATGCTCGCTGACTCTCTCTTATAGGAGCTACCGTAGAAGATAAGTGATTGGAAAGGCTGGTTACAGAATAATCTCATAACCCCTGATCAGAACAAGTGTTTATTAGCTGTTACGCCATGGCTTAGAAGCTTTTTTAGTTTTGGCTGGCTTTGTAGCAATATTTAAGTTTTTGATTTCCGCAAGATATAGCGTATAACCATAACCTTCAAGAATCCTTTTATAGTTCTTTAGGGTTACTTGGCTAAAAAATGGAATGTTCATTCCCTTTTTTGCTTTTGTGATAACGCCGTATATGACCTTATAGTTATGAATTTCCGGACGTTTCTTTGAGAAAAAGGTGTCGTATGGTGAGCCCATTGACAAATACTTTTTTGCATTTTCCCGAAAGGCGGCATCTGAGGCAAATAATTCTCCTGAGACGAATCCCTGCGCGAAAAGGTGACTCAGCGTTGAAGATCCTCCGTATTTTTTATATGAAAAAATTCCTGCTGCGGTGTTAGGATATCGCAAACCTCTATTTTGCTTGAACCGCCGCCATACGGTACATTCTTTGCGTCTAGCAAAATACCCTTTAAAGAAGTAGCTAGTGCATGATTGTAATCGGCCTCGTCCTTATGCTTGAAGTCAGGTAATGCATTCGGGAAAGGCTTAATTTCGCCTACAGCTTTCTTGACTTCTTTAACAAAAGCACGTTCGAGCTTATACCATTTTCCTTTATCAAGAAATAAAGATCACTCCCATGGGTCAATTCGCCATTCAAACATTTGTATATGCTCCATTGCAGCACGCTGTTATCCTTGATTCTCGCCAACAACTCACAATATCATGTTTCAAATCATCGTAGGAAACAGGGTGGCCATTTTTGGTTGTGATGTAATCGTCGAGGTCAATCTCCTCCCAAAAATCTTCTGTTTTACGATTGGAATATTTGAAACCATTAAAGTCACTCCAATCGATAATCTCAGGCACCCGCCATCCAAAGCGAAACGTCGATCACTTTATTGATACCGTCGACCAATGTGTTGTTGAGCTCGTCAATCAGTTTGGCATCCCTTATCTGGAGAATTCGCTGATATTGACCACCTGATTCCGCAGTAAACTGACCACCCCGAACGAGCCGCAAATGCTGTAGGAGCAGCCATATTTTTGGAGGTTTTAACACCTACCAATTATGGCCAATACTACGATAAGCATGAGCAAGATTAGACAGATCTTAAGAATGTACAGTCAGGGCCGCAGTAAGCTATCGATAGCGGCACAGAACGGCGTATCACGTAATACGGCCAAGAAGTACCTTGCCGCCTACGATGCCAGCGGCTTTACATTCGAGGAGATCAATACCCTTAATGACAAAGAACTGGAGGACTTCTTTGGCAAAAGCAATGAACGTTCTCCCGATAAACGCACGCCTGCCTTGCAGCGCTGTTTCCCGCAGATAGATAAAGAGTTAAAGCGGGTTGGCATGAACTGCCGCATCCTGTGGGAAGCTTATATCAAAGAGTTCCCTGACGGCCTCAAGTAAACCCAATTCTGCTTTTATTACAACCAGTGGAAAGCCCGCGTGAACCCCACGATGCACCTGGATCATAAAGCCGGTGATAAGCTGTATGTGGACTTTGCCGGTGAAAAGCTAAGCATAACGGACAAGGATACCGGTGAGGTCATCGAGGTCGAGATATTCGTTGCTATCCTTGGTGCCAGCCAGCTGACTTACGTAGAAGCTGTGCTGAGCCAGCAGAAAGAAGACTTTATAGCAGCCTGCGAGAATGCCCTGCACTTTTATGGCAGCGTACCTGCTGCCATTGTTCCCGAAAACCTGAAAGCAGCTGTTACTAAAAGCAACCGCTATGAGCCAACGCTGAACGAGACCTTTGCTGACTTTGCCGACCATTACGGAACGACCATCTTACCAGCCCGGGCATACCGCCCTCGCGACAAGGCACTGGTAGAAGGTGCCGTAATGGTCGTTTACAGCCGTATCTACGCACCTATTCGCAAAGAGGTCTATCATACCCTTGCCGAGCTGAACACAGCGTTCAAAGTCGCTTTAGAAGCACATAACAGCCAGCCGCTCAAAGGCCGTAATTACAGCCGGAGGCTACAGTTCGAGGAAGTGGAAAGGTAGGCGCTTGCACCATTACCCGCATTGCGCTATGAGTTCAAACGGCAGCACCAGGCTACCGTAATGAAGAATGGGCATGTCTGCCTGGGTATCGACAAACACTACTACAGCGTACCGTACCGCTTTATCGGCAGGAAGGTCAAACTACTTTATTCCCGCACCAACGTCGAGGTCTATTATCACTATGGGCGTATCGCTATGCACAGGCGTATCAAAAGCCCTTACAGCTATACTACGGATAAAGATCACCTGGCCTCCACCCACCGCTTTATGACCGAATGGACACCGGACAAGTTCCTGGAATGGGCAGCATCCATTGATGAGGATGTGAGGCTTTATATCCTGAAGATACTGGACCGGAAGCAACATCCCGAGCAAGCCTACCGCTCCTGTATCGGTATCCTCAGCCTGGCGCGCAAGGCAGGTAACGAAAGGCTGGCCAGCGCCTGCCGGCGTGCGCTCGGCTACGGCGTTTACAACTACAAGACCATACAGAAGATACTGGAGAACAAGATGGACAGCTACGAGGACAGCTTATTTGCTGACGAGTTGCCTATGCCCAGCCATGATAATATACGGGGAGAGAACTATTATAAATAACCATTAATGAACAGATCAATATGAACACAAACACCTCAGACAAACTTCGCAAGCTGAAGTTCTTTGGCATGTACCATGCCTTTAAAAGCTGCCTGGAAACGGGACAAACCGCTGAATACACTACTGATGAACTGCTGGCCCACCTGGTAGAGGCCGAATGGGATGACCGGCAGAACAGGCGCATAGAGCGTACCATTATGTACGCCAGGTTCCGCTATAAGGCCTCGATAGAGAACATCCATTATCATGCAGATCGCAGTATCGACCGCAACCAGGTGATGCGCCTTGCCGACTGTCACTTTATCGACCGTAATGAGAACCTGCTGATCACGGGCAGCACCGGTATCGGTAAAAGCTATATTGCTTCTGCTATCGGACACCAGGCCTGCATATTAGGGTACCGGGTATTCTATGCCAGCACGCCTAAGCTCTTTGCTAAACTAAAAATGGCTAAGGCTGATGGATCGTACATGAAGGAAGTAGCCAGGCTGGAACGCCAGCAACTGTTGATCATGGATGACTTCGGTATCCAGCCTTTTGATGCGCAGAGCAGGGCTGCCCTGATGGAGATCATCGAGGACAGACACGGTAAGACCTCACTGATCATTACCTCTCAGTTGCCGGTCAGTAAATGGTATGAGGTTATTGGTGAAAAGACGATCGCTGATGCTATCCTCGACCGTATCGTGCATGATGCGCACCGAATGGAACTAAAGGGCGAATCCATGAGAAGACGACGACCTTTCGAACCTGAAAAAAGCTATCTGGAAAATCATCTTTAAATAACTACTTTTGACAACGCTTCTACAGCGTTTGCTGCGCTCGTTCGCCAGCACTTAGGTGGTCAATTTGCCACGGAATCACCTGGTCAACTTCTCCGTATTATACAAATCAATTTATTATTATATGCCGGCAACCAAGCGTAATTCACAAGTCCTTTTCTTTGCGCATCATACTGAGAAAGACAGCGGTTATGCCCAGGTAGCTGGCAATATGTTTTTGGGATATACGCTGTTCGAGTCCCGGGTAATGCCTGCGGAACTCGCGGTAGCGCTGCTCGGCAGTTTTGGACAGGTTGGACGTTACCCGTCTCTGAAACATATCAAAGCCGTTTTGCGTGAGAATGCGAAAAAAGCGCTCGAACCTCGGCACCTCAGTAAATAAGCGTTCAAGTGCAGGCAAGCTAAAGTAACAAACCTCTGTATCTTCCAATGCCTGGATGGAGTTGGTAGCCCGTTTAGCTTTAAAAAAACTGACAATATCACACGCCCACCAGTTCTCCGGGTAAAAGCAAAGATTGTGTTCCTGACCGTCCTTATCAGTGTTGTACATGCGCAGGCAACCTTTATTGACAAAATAAATATGCCGTTCGATCTCGCCCGGGCGCAGCAGTATACCGCGTTTGGTAACTGTCTTGCGTTGCAACAAAGCAAGCACTTGCTCCTGTTCGTCAGGGGCAAGTGCTATATGCAAAGCAAAGTTAGACAATATAAGTTCGGACATCTAAGCAAGTATAACTTTTAAAAATCGATTTTGCGCGTCATGAACAACTTCAGTTCCGCTGTTCCGGCCTCCCGAAGCGGGTTGGCTATTTCATGATAGATTTCGCTTTGCGCAATGGTTTTAAAAGCTTCGGCACTCGGATATTCTACTACTACAATCTCGTCCCATTGCTCGTGCTCATCGGCAACGATATTAACCACAACCTCGCTTACCAGTTTAACGGTTACACCTGCAATGCCCAGCTGCTGCACCACCTGGTTAAATGCCGGTATGTATTGTTCAAAGTAGGTTTTTTTGTCTCTGAACCTGATCATGTTCAGCATTAACACGGGCCCTTGGCCCGGTTCAATATTCGGTAATGTGATTTTCATAGTCGTTTGTTTAAAAAAAGCCTACAATACGGGTGATGCGGTTCTCGCTGTTAAATTCAAAATAATCCATGCCCTCAACCGGGTATCCTTCGGGGCGGATGGCCAGCCAGCGAAAACGGCCGCTTTGGTGATGCACCTGTGGTTCTGCCAATACCTTGAATGTTCTTGGACCCATTTGTCCTAATGAGCTGACGATCAGATCAGTGATGGCATCAGGTCCAGTAATGGTATCGGTTAAGCGGTCGGTGTAAGTACCATCCGGTGCCCAGCATTTGCTTATCTTTTCCAGGATGACTTCGCGTTCGTTCTCATTCCATGCACTCGTGTAAGTGAGAATGGTCTCTTCAATATTTTGGTTGTTTCCCATAAAGCAAAGGTCTGGAGCAAATGCCGGAAAAAAGTTCAGGTAGTTGAAGAGTTTAGAGTGTCAAAAACCTATAACTATAAACTATGATGTTGCAATAGTTCGAGGTAATTAGGGCCTTCAAAGCGTCGGAACAATGAAAAATATGTGCATAAAGCAAATATTTGCTTTATCAGTAAACTTTTAAAATTCGACACCAGCCTGAAGCATCTCTATTATTATTTCATCGAAATGGTATAATATCGCTCACGAAGCCTTAAAACATTCGGCTGGATGGGGGCTACTAAACTTTCGCCAACGGTCGCCAACTTAGCTTGAGTAGCGACTGCCTTGCTAATCATCTTTGGACAGCTTTCATCTGTGAGGATGAAAACTACCTGAAATGCAACCATCAAATAATTTGCTCCTAGACATTGAACCAAATAATACAAATCAGAGTAGACGGGTTAGTATTTTTGGTTTCAATTGTTGTTCGTTGATATGAAGCGTCTGATTTAACATTGCCCTAACATTCCCTTTTTAGCTTTGCCAAAAAAAAGGACTTTGACAACTTACCTTCAATTTACAGACGAAGAACTAATAAACCTGCTCAGGAATGATGACCATTATGCGCTTAAAGCCCTTTTCAACCGCTACTACAAAAGCCTGTGTCATTTCTGTTCGATTTACATCAACGACCTATCGGCAGCTGAAGAAATAGTTGCTGACCTGTTCATGAAAATATGGGACAACCGGTTAGATACAACTATTCTAAACATTAAAAGCTATTTATTTACCTCCGCCAAGAACCTGTCACTTAACTACAATCAAAAAAAGAAGGCCCCAATATCATCCTTAGAAGATATCCAACTTGACCAGAATTTGATAAAAGACGGTAACACTCCGTTGACCATACTATCAGGCAGAGAATCTTACCGGAGTGTATTAGAAGTCATAGAAAAGCTCCCGCCCAGTCAGCGGCAGGTACTATTAATGAGCCGTATAGATGGTATTGATAAGCGCGAGATTGCTAACGTACTCGGCATAACAGTACGCACTGTGGAGACTACCCTGTACCAAGCCATTGGCAACCTTCGAAATCTCCTGAAAGATCAGCGTAAGTTTTCTTCGCGTTCTTAACAATTCTTTAATGTAAGGTTAATCAACTTAGCTACGTATAGTAACCGCTTAAATCTGTCTTTACAATCAGAGACAGATAATGGAAGAAACATACCATCTACTTATAACGGCTTATTACGAAAAAACCATCAGTGATGATGAGTTAACTCTTTTAAAGGAGTGGATAGACGCGAGCGAAGAAAACCTGGTCCAGTTTAGCGAAACCATAGGCATATTGGAAGCATCTCAAGCGTACTTTGCTAAGCCGTTAAACAATAATCAAGTGTGGGCGAAAGTTGAAGCTCATATTTCAGCTCAACCTGGCATCAAATCAAAAACCTTAAATACAAAATGGTATGCGGCTGCCGCTGCTTGCATCTTGCTTTGCGCGTTGGCCTGGAGCGCACGAGGCGTCTTACAACAGTTTAATAAGTCGGAATATGTAACTATAACCAATGTGGACGGTAAGCACTCCAAAGTACTTCTTCCTGACCGCTCGACTGTCATTCTTAGCGGTGGCACCATATTGAAATACAACAAAAACTTTGGTGCGGATGGCCGTAATATCATGTTAGACGGCGAAGCTTTCTTTGATGTGGTTCATCAATCCGGTAAGCCCTTTGTAGTATTTACCGGCGATATAAGCACGGTTGTACTCGGTACATCTTTCAATGTAAAGGCATACAGTTCTCAAAAGGAAGTTGCCGTTACTGTAAGTTCAGGTAAAGTGGGAGTACTATCTGGTTCAAATCAGAATAATCATTTAGTACGGTACCTAGTAAGAAACGAGCAGTTGAACATCAACACTCAAACAGGCTTATACACCTTTAACAACGCTGATGCTGGCGCTGTAAGTGCCTGGGTGAACAATAATCTCTCTTTTTACAACACAAATTTTAGCGACATCGCGGCATCTCTGGAGCATCACTACGGAGTAAAGATATTTTTAACCGATGCCGAACTCGGCGATATTAAACTAACAGCTAAGCTTAAGAACTTAACAATAAATAGGGCAATGGACGATCTGTGCTCTCTTGCCGGGCTCGGCTACACAATAAAGGGCAATCAGGTTTTTGTTTCTCACGGTGATCAAAAAGGAGGGCGATTAATGAGATAGCATTACTAATCAGTTACTGAATAAGCCCGGGTTGCTGGTAACAACCCGAGCTTAAAAGTTCAATTTAAACTCACGTCAAACAAGTATAAATTAAGTAAATATATGAAAAAGTTATGGTTGCTAAACATGCTGATCTTCTTACAGATGCCTTTAGGCATCTTACGCGCGGATGCGCAAACACTCAATAACCGCAAGGTTACGTTCGGCGCTCAGGGGGTGTCACTTAAAACTGCTTTTCAGCAGTTGGAAAAAACAGGTAACATCTCTATCAGCTACAATAATAATATGCTGGACGATACCCGTACGATAACATTACCACGTGCAGAACGTACTGTACAGGAAACCTTAAACTTGCTTTTAAGAGGTACAGGCTGCACGTTCAGGCAATCAGGTGAAGGTAACATTCTTATAATTGCCAAAACTCAGGACAAAGGCCGTATAGAAGGCCGCGTAACCGATGATAAAGGCGAGCCACTCCCGGGAGCATCCGTAAGGATAAATTCTGCGGGGGTATCTACAGCAACCAGGGTTGATGGTTCCTTTTCACTGATAGTATCTAATGGTACTTACACAGTAGAGGTGAGCTTTTTGTCTTTCCAAACTCAAAAGATAGACAATGTACAGGTAAACTCAAATGGCGTCACTCCGCTTAACATAATGCTTAAGCCTGGCGCAAACGGTTTACAGGAAGTTGTTGTAACTGCGCTTGGTATTAAACGCGAAGAGAAGTCTTTAGGTTATTCGGCAACCAGTGTAAAAGGTGAGCAGCTAACAAATGCTATCTCCAATAACTGGACTGATGCGTTATCGGGCAAGGTTGCGGGTTTAAACCTTGTTCGCTCTAACAGCGGTCCTGCCGGATCTAACAAAATTATATTACGTGGTGAAAATAACTTAACCGGCGATAACGAAGCATTGATAGTTGTAGATGGTGTAGTTATTAACCAGGGAAGCGGCCGCCGTACGTCAAACTCAGGCGAATCAGCATACGGTACAAGCAGTGATAATATGCCTGCCGATTACGGTAGCAACCTGAACGACATCAATCCTGAGGATATAGAAACCGTAACAGTACTTAAAGGCCCCGGTGCGGCAGCGCTCTATGGGCAGCGAGGCGCAAACGGTGCGATCATCATAACCACCAAGTCGGGCAGTAAACATAGTGGCTTAGGTGTAACCTTTAACTCTAACACTGCCTTTGAATCCGTTAACCGCTGGCCTGACCTGCAATATGAGTATGGCCAGGGCACCGCCGGTTCCCGGTACTATTCTTTTGGTGCAGGGCCTGATGGCGCAAGCACAAGCGCAACAAGTTCTGCTTACGGGCCAAAGTTCGATGGTCAGCAATTTTATCAACTGGACCCGCTCACCCAAAAGCAATCAACAGTAAGAACCCCGTGGGTTCCTTACAAAAATCAAAGCAGGGAGTTCTTCGAAACCGGTCAAACTTTTACTAATTCAATAAGTGTTGATGGCGGTTCTGATAAAACAAGCGCCCGCTTTTCGGCAACTAACGTTACCAACAAGTGGATCACACCAAATACAGGTTATACACGTAACAGCCTGGCATTGTCCGTAAACTCGAAGATCAACGATAAGTTGACCATAAGTTCTAAGGTTAATTACAATAACAGAAACAGCGATAACCTTCCGGGTGCTGGTTATGGTAATCAATCGTTAATGTATTGGTATATTTTTTGGCAGCCAAGTGCCGATCTTAATTGGTTAAAGGATTACTGGAAGATAGGACAAAAGGACAAAGCTATATTTTACCCGTTTAGTTCTTTTCCTGAAAACCCCTACGCCATATCAAACGAGTTCATCAACAAGTCTAACCGCAACTCTGTAACAGGCAATATACAGGCAGAGTACGCCATAACCAAGAGCTTAAGCCTGCAGGTGCGTGCAACGCTGGACATGGGTTATGAGCAAAGGGCACAGGAAAGGCCTTATGACGCAGGTACCAAATATCCAAAGGGATCTTATCGTACACAAAACATCTACTCGCAGGAAGCGGGTGGCGACTTCTTGCTAAAGTATAATAAGAAGATAAACCGCGATATAAATATAACAGCTACCGGCGGCGGCAGCATGCTGCGCAACAATTACAACCGCGATGAGGTTCGTGCCGACTCGTTGGTGTATCCGGGCGTATATTCAATATCTAACAATGCCGGACCGTTAGTCACAGCGCCTTTTAAATCGAGGTACGCGATAAATAGTTTTTACGGGCTACTCTCTACTAGTTTTAGAGATTACCTGTATATGGACTTGACCGCCCGCCAAGACTGGGTAAGTACGCTGGCTACGGCAAACCGTACCGATAAAGTAGGTTTCTTCTATCCGTCGGCAAGTTTAAGCTTTCTTGCTTCAGAAGCATTCAGGTTACCAAAGGCTATCGATTATGCTAAATTCCGCGCATCCATCGCCGGTGTAGGTAGTGGTACCACTACGCCATACCAAACAACTTTTAACTATGTTACTGCGGGCAGCACTTATGCGGGCGGATTGCAAAATCCAAGAACATTGGCTAATCCCGACCTACAACCGCTGCGCACCACAACATTAGAACTTGGTACCGAAATGCGCTTTTTTGGTAACCGCTTAGGGTTTGACTTTGCTGTGTATACCGGAAATACTAAAAACCAAATACTTAACCGCACGGTAGATCAGTCATCTGGCTTCGCTCAGGCGGTTATAAACGTGGGCCGTGTGAATAATAAAGGTATAGAGGTGGCGCTAAACGGGACACCTATACGCAAACCGGGAGGTTTTGATTGGGCAATTACCGGAACCTTTTCTGCCAATAAAAACACCATTCAGGAACTCGCGGATAGTGCCGTAGTGTTGCGCACCGGGCCGGTTGGCAACGGGCAAATTGTGGCTAAGGTTGGTGGCAGCATGGGCGACATGTATGGCCGCGGATATTTACGCTCGCCCGATGGCCAGATCGTTTACGACGCCTCTACAGGCTTTGCAAGGTTGTCTGATCAATTGGTTTACCTCGGTAATACTATGCCTAAGTGGAAGGCGAGCATGGGTCACGATTTTAAGTATAAACAGTTTGGTTTGCACGTGTTGTTCGACGGGCAGTTTGGCGGCGTAGCATACTCGCTGTCAAATTACAAACTTGCCGAACAGGGTAAAACCACCCTCACTTTGCCGGGCAGATATAATGGTATCATAGGAAAAGGGGTTATTCAAAACCCTGATGGTAGTTACCGTCCTAATGATGTTATCGCATCAGACATAGATGGGTACTACCGCTCTCACTACGGGATAGATAATGCTGAAGGCAACACGTTTTCAACCAACTTTATCAAGTTCCGTGAAGCGAGATTCGACTACACCCTTAATCCCCGGTTGACAAAAAAGCTTGGCTTAAGACGTGCTACTGTCGGCGTTTATGGCCGCGACCTTTACATCTGGTCCAAATGGCCAATTTTTGATCCGGAATTTGGTACGCTGTCGGGCAGCGATATTGTACAAGGCTTCGAGATCGCTCAGTTCCCATCTACCCGAACATTCGGTTTTAACCTGGTTGTTGGTATTTAATAATGATCAAATGAAAAAGACATTCACAATAATAGCAATGGCATTGTTATGCATCGTAGCAATATCATCATGTAAAAAGGACTTTGTTGACATTAACACCGATCCTAACGGAACTCCTAACGCATTACCGCAGCAACTGCTTGCGCCGGCGTTGGTGAATACCGTTTCTATCAATATGCTGCGCAGCCGAAATTTTAACAATGAGCTGATGCAGGTTACAGTAGATCCGGGCGACGCAGAGGGTAAGGTTTTCAGGTATGATATCAGGCGCTCATTTGCAGATAATACCTGGAACGGCTGGTACACGCAGCTTACCAACTTTAAGGATATGTATACAGTAGCAAGCCAGGAGCTTACCTACAATAAAACGTATATGGGCATATCCCTCATTTGTCAGTCGTGGTTGTACTCGCTGCTCACGGATACTTATGGTGATGTACCTTACTTTGATTCAAATAAAGGTAAGGATGGTAATTTCACCCCGAAATTTGATAAGCAAAAAGACATTTACCTGGATATCTTCAAGAAGCTGGAATCGGCAGATACCTTATTGAGCGCTGCTGCTAATGTTAGCGGCGGAAGCGACCCGGTATTTAATGGTAATGCGCTTAAGTGGCGTAAGTTTGGTAACAGCCTTTACCTGCGTTTGCTCATGAGGCTTTCAGGTAAAGCTGATGTTTCTGCTGCTTGTATTGCCAAAATTAAAGAGATTGTAGACACCAATCCTACAGCTTACCCAATTATGACGAGCAATGATGATGCAGCAATACTACGCTGGACAGGAGTGGGGGCGCTTACATCTCCATTTATAGGTGGTGTGCGCGAGCAAGACTGGCGTGCACTGGCCATTTCATCTTTCTTTATTGATAACCTTAACCGCTGGGCAGATCCACGGCTAACAACCAATCGTTGGGGGATAGCCGCTTATCAAGGTAGTTATGCAGGAATACCGAGCGGGTACGCACCGGGGGAAGGGCAGGCAACAAAGTCGTACTTTTTATCAACCACATCCACTACTACTGGTACACTCATGAATGATCCTCTAATTGGCAACATCATGAACTATTCGGAGTTGCAGTTCATCCTTGCAGAAGCAGCAGCAAAAGGTTGGGTCAGCGGAGATGCCAAAACCTACTATAACAATGGCGTTCTAACTGGAATAACTCTTTGGGTTCCGTTGTTTAATACCTCCATTGACACCTATTTAGCAGGCGGGGACATTGCTTGGGATAACTCAGCTTCGTTGGATGAAAAGATGGAGACTATTCATCTCCAAAAGTACTACTCTATGTTCTATACAGATTTTGAGCAGTGGTTTGAATATCGCCGCACCGGGCATCCCATTTTACCTAAAGGGAATGGGTTGCGTAATAACGGTGTGATGCCCGCCCGCCTGCCATACCCCGTGTACGTACAATCGGCCAACCCGGATAACTACAAGACCGCTGTTGCCGCACAAGGGCCGGATGAGATAAGCACCCAGGTTTGGTGGCAGAAACCATAATGTTCAGTTAAAACTCAGACATCAAAACAATGAAAAAGATATATTTATTGCTAACGCTCTTTACAGTAACAGTACTTGCCGCCTGTAAAAAGAATAACTATGCGGAAGGCACCCTAAGCCCAATCATAGCAGTTGTGGACCTTAAAGATATTTATAAAGGGGCAGATGTAACCTTATCTGCCGATAAACTAAGCGGAGCTAAAGAGATAGTGGGCGTGGTAATATCCGACGCTGCGTCTGGCAATACGCCCGCAGGTGTATTAGTGGTACAAAACAACCGCCGTAACGCCCTGCGCGGTATTGCTGTTGCTGTTGGCAATACGGCCACCAAGTACGTTCCCGGTGATTCGGTAATCATCCAAGTAGAAGGTGCAACCTTAACCAGGGTAAACGGAAGTATGCGCATTACGGGGATCACTGAAACGGCAATTACCAAAGTAGCTTCGGGTAAAGCGTTAAAGGTACAATCAGTTCCATCGGGTATGCTCATTGCATCGCCGGACGTTTACGAAAACACGCTCGTGACCATCAGTAAAGCGGTAACTACTCCCGAGCCTAAAACCGGTGAAAGCTTAGCTGGGGACAAGCAAATAAATGATGGATTTGGTATTATAACCCTGCACACAGAAGCTACTGCCAAGTATGCTGCCAATGAGTTGCCATTTAGCGCCAACTTTACGGGCATTCCGGTAATTGCATCTACGGGTACAGATACAAAAGTACAGTTGTGGCCACGTACTGCAGAAGACATTTTTGCCCTTGCAGCTACCAGGCCTACGCCGATTGTGATCACCGGCTACCTTACCGATCCTACAGGAACAGACGCGAATTATGAGTATATCCAGCTGAAAGCAACAAAGGATATCGATTTCTCGGTGACAAGCTACTCACTTATTACATGTAATAATGCAGGCACGCTTCCGCCATCTCCTGATGGTTGGGCGCAGGGCGGCGCGCGTACTTATAAGTTTAATCTTACCTCGGGAAAGGTGACTAAAGGACAATTCTTTTATGTCGGTGGTAACAAGAACATATACGGCGCAGGTTCTACAGATATTAGCAGTGCTACATGGATCAATAGCACACAATATGCAACAGTGCCCGGTGCAGACGGGATAGGTAACATAACCGGCAACCTGCTTGCAAACAGCGGTAACGTAGCTGGTATAGCGGTGTTTGAAGGCACAGCTATTACCGCAGCTAACGCCCCAGTAGACGTAATCATGTACGGTGGTAACGGCGCAGTATACCTGGCCGGCCCGCCGGAGATAGGATACCGCATTACCAATACCGATTATTACAGCACCATAAACTCGCTTACCCGTCAAACGCAGTCCTTCTATGGTGGAGGTACCAACACATCTAAACTGGGCTTGCCTGCTACAAGTAACTTTACAAAACTTGGAGGTGTGTACGACGCACTTACCGGCCGCTGGACTACTGGCCGTACAGTAACAAGCATTCCGCTAACGCTCACAACACCGCTTAGTACTATCGAAAGCGGCACAGGCTTTACAACTATTCAAAACTAAATAGTGCCGGCGTTTTCCGCCGGCACTTAAAAGATATACTCATTTAATGAACAGAAGAAGTTTTATACAAAGTGTTGCCATACTTACTGGTGGCGCATTCATAGCATTAAACAACCAGGCTTTTGCTGATGCCAACGACAAAGTTAAGGGAAGGGTAACAAACGGTAAAAACGGCGTGAAAGGTGTAGTTATGTCTGATGGTTATAGTGTAGTATCCACTGATGCAGATGGGTATTACGAAATAACACCGAACACCAGAGCCAAGAGTATATTTATGAGTACCCCGGCGGGTTATGCCTTTAAAACAGATTACAGTCTGGCTAAGCAATACGAGAAATTAGATAGCGGACATTTTGATTTTAAACTCGAACAGTTGAGAAAGAATGATAACAATCATCATTTTATAATCTGGGCCGACCCGCAGGTCAAAAACAAAAAAGATGTAGCGCAGATGATGGAAACATCAGTACCGGACACCAATCGTACTATCCGCGCATTAGGGAAAGATGCACTGGTGCATGGTATCTGTGTGGGCGATTTGGTTTGGGATAATCACGAGCTATTTGCCGACTACAATGCCGCAGTAGAACAAATGGGAATCCCGTTCTTTCAGGTGCTTGGTAACCATGACATGGATTACCGACAGGGTGGTGATGAAACATCTGACGTTACGTTCAAGCAAAATTATGGCCCAACCTATTATTCTTTCAACAGGGGTAAGGCACATTATGTGGTATTGGATGACGTACGTTACCTTGGCACCGAGCGCAACTATGATGGTTATATTACGGAGGAGCAGCTCGCATGGCTTAAGCAAGACCTACAGTATGTTCAAAAAGATAATTTGCTCATCATCAACCTGCACATCCCGGTGTTCAACCAGGTAAAGAATAATAAAGATTTCTATGCAGTGCTGGATGGTTTTAAAAATGTACACATCATGTCGGGCCACACACATTACCACGCCAATAATGTCGCCGGCAACATATACGAGCATAACCACGGCACTGTTTGCGGTGCCTGGTGGACCGGGCCTATATGTTGTGACGGTACCCCAAGGGGCTATGGCGTTTACGAGGTGAACGGTACCGAACTTAAATGGTACTACAAATCTACCGGCTTACCTGCCGAGCACCAGATCAGCCTTTATGTAAATAAGCTTACAGATCAAACACGCCTGATAGCTAACATTTGGAATTACGACCCAAAGTGGAAGGTCGAGTACTTTTTAGACGGTCAGTCAAAAGGTGAACTAGGAAAAGAGATCGGCTACGATCCATTATCCGTGACCCTATACAAGGGGGAAGATATGCCCGTCAGCAGGCACTTTGTAGAGCCCGTACAAACCGACCATCTTTTTGTAGCTCATTTCGCACCTTCCGTAAAGAAGATAAAAGTAGTAGCCACAGATCGGTTCGGGAAAACTTATTCTAGCGAAATGGAAGTTAACTAAGCTGCCGGCTATGTTAACAGCGCAACTCTAACAATATATGATAAAGAAGCCATTGGAGTAGTTAACAATGGCTTCTTTATTATAATTAAATTTACTAATATGTAGTCGAGCTGTGGAATAGAACCTAGCTATTTAAATAATGTCTTTTAACCATGGTTTTTCAAGTTTGCTTCCTGGCTTTGCCCATCCTTTATCGATCACAATGTCGAAATCAAACTCTATTGTTTTCTTTAATGAAATTTTTTTATGCGAGCGATGTGAAAATCAAAGGCAATCTTGCTTAGGTTTTTATCGCGGTTGTTACTTATGCATTTTCTGTAAGCCTGGGTGGAGTACTTATCTGAAGGAATAAGGGAGTTTGTAATGGTTAAGAAACTATTAAACTTCTGAAAAGAAGCAAGACTTCGTCAGTACTTAATTTTTTAAAACGATTTTTGCCTATTAATTACATCTGTGAATTGAAATTCTTTTACATCATGTTTACAAATTAACTCGCTAATCGCATTTTTCAGCTCCACTCTAATATTGATGTTATTAAAGCCGCCATATAATTTACATTGCCGCTTTTTAGCACCAGAGATTCGTGATTACTTCCGGGAGATCTTGTATTATTAATAATAAATAGATGTTTTGCTCTGTAAATCAAGTAACTTACTTCAAAAACGGGTAGCACCATACTAAACCTCCCGATGGTAGTCTAAGCTTTAAACCAATGCTGTCTCTAAACAAATCTTTGAAAAAGATTTAACTGTACCATCATCTAAAACCCGGAAGCAAGCCATGTTTGGAGTGCCTCCAAACGCTTGCTGACGTGCTTAGTCAGTGCAGTCCTTCACTTCGTTCAAAACCTCAACAGAGAGCCAACCGCTTCCTGAATAAAGAAAATAAACCAGACCACTACCGAAGAGCTCCTGCAAGTTTAACCTGGCTGCCCGGCACCTTTGCTGCTTAGGAGACCAGGATGAGCAGGCCAAAGGTACAGGAGGGGCATAAACGCAGTTACAGGAACGTGATCCGGCTGACGCGTGAAGAGCAGGAGCGGATCAACCAGTCAGCAGAAGCCTGCGGCCTGCCGGTGTACCTGCTGATCCGTCAGCGGCTGCTCAGCGGGAAATACCCGGAGCCCAGGCTGGCGAAGCTAGATGTGCAGGTCTACCTGGAGCTTAGGAAAATCGGCGTGAACATCAACCAGCTCGCAAAACGGGTGAACTCGGGGAAATGGGCGGCAGGCATATCCGCGACGCTGGAACGCCTGCTTCACCAGCAGGAGATCATCAGGCACCTGGTGAAATGATCGCCATACAAAAGATCGGCAAAAACTTTATGGGCGCGCTCAGCTATAACCTGAAGAAGCTTCAGCTGCCGGAATTGCAGCGGGCAAAGCTGCTGTATTCCAGCTTTGCCGCCCTGGACAAGTCGGTGATCAGATCAGAGATGGAGTTTGCGCCCGCCTGGTACTGGGCCTGAGCTGCTATGTATACTACATAGTTTTAAATTCTATACAATTTGGATGGGTCCTAAAACAAAAACGCCTTAAATGATGCATTTAAGGCGTTTTGTTACTTAAGATATAATCTGCGGAGAGTTAGGGATTCGAACCCCAGGACCTGTTACAGTCAACAGTTTTCAAGACTGCCGCAATCGACCACTCTGCCAACTCTCCGGGGACAAAAGTACAAATCCCGGCTGATTTGGCAAATTTGATGTTAACTTTTTTTAAATAGTATATAAACTACTGTTTAGCAATGTTTTGCTTTTGATTTTCAATAGCTTTTTGGCTGCGAAAGGTATTAAATCGAGGTTTTACAATGCGAATCGTACGCTTGGAAAGATCAACACTAGCGTTTAATTCGAACCCGATCAGTAAAATCAGCGAGTTTAGATAAAGATAGATCATCACTACAATGAGGGTTCCGATAGATCCATATACCTTGTTGTAAGACGAGAAGTTGTTAGTGTAGTAAGTAAACCCGATAGAAGTAAGTATTGCCAGCGCTGTAGCTAAAATAGAACCGGGATTAATAAAATTCCACTTACGTTTGTTAGAGGGGCCATACCTGTATAAAAGGCTCACGCTAACAAAAAAGATTACCAACACAATGATCCACTTTAACAAAGCGATTGGGTATGACCAAAGATCAGATTGGCCGTGAAACTTGTCTTTAATAAAGTTTATTACCGCTTGTCCGGCAATCATAATTACTATAGCTACAAGCAACGATATACTTATAACAATAGTAAGCAAAAGAGCTACCAGGCGACGTTTCAACCACGTGCGCGTTTCCAGTATCAGCGATGACTTATTGAATGCCTGCATAAGGTTGCTAACACCGTTTGTAGCGAAGTACAGCGCTGTAGCAAAACCTAAAGAAAGTAATTTACCGTTTTGGTTCTTGATGATCTCTACAATCGTGTTCTGAAAGGCCAGATAAGCGTTTGTAGGCATTATCTGTGCGAAAACACTAAGCAGGTCGTCCTGAAAATTACGGACTGGGATATAAGGAATTAGGGTAAATAAAAATATGATTGCAGGAAACAGAGCCAGCATAAAGTTGTAGGCCAGTGCTGCGGCGCGGTTGGTTAATGATGTTTTTTGTATTTCCTCTATAAAGAATACCACAACGGTATAAAGCGGCAACGGGCGAAAGCCGGGAATGTAAACGGATTTCATCCAATCCGTAAAGTACTGATAGAACTTAAAACGGCTTAAAAAGCGGTGCGCCCATTTCATTAATCTAAATCTCGCTAAAAAATGGTTTTACTTTATCCAGAAAATCTTGCGGTGGCAGGCAGGGGCGATTCGTTTTCATGTTTACAAAAGCCAGTAGCGTGTCGCCAACGTGAATTAGTTGTTCTTTCTCATTAAACAACTCGTATTTAAAGTGAATCTTTACGCCCGGCATCTTCTCAAGGGTAACGCTTACGGTTATCAGTTCATCATACAACGCCGGCTTGAGGTATTTGGAATGCATTTCCAAAACCGGCATCATTACCCCGGACGCCTCCATCCAACTGTAGGTCATACCCAGGCTACGCAGCATTTCCACGCGGCCGACTTCAAAAAACTCAGCGTAGTTGCCGTAGTACATATAACCCATCTGGTCGGTTTCGCCGTAGCGTACCCTTACTTGTGTAGCGTGCTTAAGCATTAGCGTTTAATGTTCCTGTCGTTAAGCGCCTGCTGAAATTTGCGGGCGTTTATTTTATGTTCAGCCTCGTTGGTGGCGAAATTATGGTAGCCTGAAAAGTCCTCCTTTGCACACATGTACAGGTAATCACTCTTTTTATAATCCAAGACTGAATTGATAGCGTTTAGAGAAGGCATCATTACCGGACCGGGAGGAAGACCTTTATACATGTACGTATTGTAAGGCGAGTCTTTAGTAAGATAACGGTTAAGCACACGCTTGATGGTGAAGTCGTTCATGGCGAATATGACTGTCGGATCAGCTTGAAGCTTCATGCCTTTTTTTAGCCTGTTCAGGTATAAGCCCGCAATGGATGGCATTTCATCATCATGTAATGCCTCAGCGTCTACAATGGATGCAAGTACTGATACTTGCACGGGGCTAAGATCAAGCGACTGAGCTTTAAATTTCCTCTCAGGTGTCCAAAATTTTTGATAGTTGGCATACATCCTGTCGAAGAACTTTTCGGGAGTAGTATTCCAGTAGAACTGGTAGGAGTTTGGGATGAAAACAGTATAGATGTTATCGGTAGTAAAGCCATGCGCCTCAGCAAACTCAGTTGAGTCCAGTAAACGTAAGATAGATACAGAATCAGGTTCAAGTTTTTTTGAGACAAACCCAGCAAATTGCTCTTTAAGCCGCAAATTGTGAAAAGCTAGCGTTACCGGTTCCTGGTTGCCTGCCTTAAGCATGTTTATAAATGCACGATTGCTCATCCCGGGCTTCAGGCGGTACTTGCCGGGTCTAACTCGATTAACATATTTCATGTTATGCGCTGCCCACAAGAAGGTTGTGGTGTCATTCACCAGTCGCTGTTCCGTTATAGTTTTGTAAACATCATTAAAGTTCGATCCGGTTTTTATGTATAGGTACTCCTTATTGTCATTTACGTTCGGCCCCAAATAACGCAGGTAATAGAAAAAGCCTGTACCCGCAAGCGCGATAAATATAATAGTCACCAAAGCAATTATGAACTTCTTTGCAGTTCCGCCTGATGATTTTTGTTCGGTTGACATATATGTAGATAGATGTAACTATTGATTGTTTAACTTCTGCAAAGCTATCAATCCGCCTTTTAAGTTTACGACATTATGGTAGCCATGTGCGGATAAAATAGAGCATGCATGCTCGCTCCTGATACCTTTGCTGCAGATAACGATTATTTCATCCGTTTTGTTGTAGGGGAGGGTTGGTAAGCTTTTTTCGAGCTGGGATACAGGTACATTCAACCCGCCAATGTTGAAGGTATAATGTTCAATCTTTTCCCGTACATCAAGAAGGTTTAACTGTTCTTCCTGCAATCGTTGCTTTAACTGGGCTGCGTTAATTTGGCTCATTGGTTTTCTGACCCTGCGAGACTGTCAGGTTTATCCTTGTTCCGATGCTAGTTTGCGCGGTAGAATCCGTTTTCATAGGCGATTGCGACACCACTATAACGTTTGTAGAGTCGGATATGCTGCCTTCATACGTGATTGTGCCTACGGTAAGCCCGGCTCCTTTTATGGCAAATTTAGCAGCATCTAAGTCGAGATTAACAAGCTCGGGTATGTCTACCTCGCTTGCACCCTCGCCATTGCCTAAAACAAGGTCCAGCCGTGAGCCTTTTGGTAATTTAGTTCCAGGCTTAATCACCTGGCCGTTAAAATGCACTTCTAAAACCCGGTCACGTGCTATATCAGATCGGTAAATAGTATCTCCAACCTTTAAACCGTAATTCGAAAGCGTTGCAACAGCTTCACGGTAAATACTTTGTTCTGTAATTAGATCGGGCAGCGACACATTCGGCGCCTGCTGCGTAATCATAGTAAGGTAAATGGTACGGCCCTGCTTTACGTTGGTGCCGGCATCGGGGTCTTGCTCTACAATGGTACCGGGTTCCTGATCGGCTACATAAACAGAATCTATTTTGTAGCTAAAGCCTTGTTCTTTTAAGGCGGCCATTGCCCGGTCTACACTTAAGCCTTTAAGCTGGGGAACAGGTATTCCGCTACCGTGACGCGTATAATAACCCAGGCTGAAAAATGCAATCAATACAATCCCGATAATGGTGGATATTACCAGCAAAATGGTATTCCTGAATTGCCTGGACTTAATATACTGACCGAATTTACTCATGCCTTGTACGCGGATATTTAAGTTCAAACATACATGAAAAAATTGAAAACCGGTGTGGAAAGTGGGAAAAGTGCTATATGGTTCAGGTGCCAAGTAAAGCCATTTGCAAGATTATCTACAATGTTAAAACAAAGAATCTCTTGAAAATAAAAGCGCACCAATTTGCCTACTTTCCGCTGCGGGACTTATATTTGGCTGCATGAAAGCTATTAATGTTGCTCTTTTGGCCGGCGGTTACTCTGGTGAGTACGAAGTATCTATAAACAGTGCCCGTAACATCGCGGCCAACCTTATTGGCGACAAGTACAAGGTTTATACTATACTTATCAACAAGGATAGCTGGGTGTTTGAAGCTGATGATGCTATCGTAAATGTTGACAAGAACGACTTCAGCATAATACTTAATGGTGAACGTATAAAGTTCGACTTTGCTTTCATAACAGTACATGGCACACCGGGCGAGGACGGCAAACTGCAGGGCTACCTGGATATGCTGAACGTGCCTTATAATACTTGCGATGCCACAACATCGGCCATTACCATGAACAAGGCTTATACCAAGGCTATCGTGAACGGTATACACGGGCTGCATACCGCCAAATCTATGCAGTTGCACAGCCGCGATATACACGACACAGCAACCATTGCTGCTAATCTCAAGTTTCCACTGTTTATTAAACCTAATAACGGAGGTAGCAGCGTGGGTATGAGCAAAGTGCACAACATTGCGGGCCTTCAGCCTGCGTTGGACAAAGCCTTTGCCGAAGACAACCAGATATTGATAGAAGAGTTTATAAAAGGGCGTGAGTTCAGTATCGGTATCGCAAGGCTTAAAGGGAAAGTAACGGTGCTTCCTGCCACCGAACTTAAAACAACCAAGGAGTTCTTTGATTATGAAGCTAAATACACGCCCGGCATCACCCAGGAGATAACGCCTGCGGATCTATCACCTGAAAAGAATCATGAGATAGCTGAGATAGTTACACAAGTATATCTACGACTTAACTGCCGGGGTATGGTTCGGGTAGACTTTATTCTGTTAGAGGAAACACAGGAGTTTTATTTTATTGAAATTAATACCACCCCCGGGCAATCATCCGCAAGCCTGATTCCGCAGCAGGTTAGGGCAGCCGGCATGCACCTGCCAGACTTCTACAGCGAGTTGATAGATAGTGCGTTGCATATTTAGGGCACTGCTGTATACAGAATTACTACTATCCAAGACACTTTCTTAATTCACATTGGTTATTAACATTTGTGAAAATGTATTAACTAATGAGTTATGTTGCAGCTGCCTTAAAGGATGCCGTTTGCAGCTTAAGTAGCTTTGTGTGCTTTTAATTTAGTTAAATTAAGGTTGTGCAATGGTATAGCAATTGTTAACACCAACGTGCTGATTTATTTACGTGGTCAGTAACTAGGTAAAACATTCTTGCGTCTATTAATCTGTAACAAACTGCACAACAATGAACTCACTAAGAAACACCGCCCGTAAAGTAAACAACGCATTAACAATGAGCGTTATCGACCTGCATGATAAAGGTTACACCAACGACTTCCTGCCAATGCACAACCAGCATTTCCTTTGCCTGCAAGACAGCCTTGACTTCGCGGCAGAGGACCTCAACATAGAGGTGATAGGGCAGGAGTATGACCAGCTAACCAACAGCTATAAGTACATTCACACTATAGAAGCGATTAACGGTGCCAAGGGGTTGCTGGTGACAGACGCCATCTGCACTAAAGGCTTTCTTGCTGCTTAATACTCTTTGAAGTACTTACGCTAAATAGCGTAATGCGTTATTACATCTTCCGGCACCTTCATGCCGCGGCCGGTGGCTATGTCTATCATCACGTAGTCGAAGTAGCCGTCGCAGCATATCTTTTGGGTTGCTTTGTTGGTTATTACAAAGGTTACCCGGCATCCTTTGTCGTTGATGCTTTCTATGCCGGTGCGTACCAGGAAATAGTCGCCCATCTTTAAGGGGCGCTTAAAGTCCATGTTCACGGTACGCACCACCCAGCCGTAACCACGTTCCATAAACTTCTCCATGGCCATGCCATAGCAGGTTTCCATTTGCTCGTAGCGTGCTGCCAGCACATAATCAAAGTACTTGCTGTTGTGTACATGCTGAAACATGTCTATATCATCCGGCCTTACCCGGTGCTCGGTCTCAAAGGTGGCGTAAGTGCTCATATTGTTTATAATGCAGTAAAGTTGCAAAAGTTTACCGGTAAGCCAATATAAGCTGCACTGTAACAAGAAAAGGTGTTACACCTGATACACTTGAAAATGCTTATTTTTGACCAACTATCAGGTAATTAATTGTTTATAAAAATTATATGTTGCAACATGTTACAGTTTTGGCGATCATGTTACAGTTTTTTGATGATGTTACACTTGTACAGTCTAATTTGACAGTCTGAAAAGCATTCCCGGTGCGACTTGTTGTTCGTTATTAATGAAAAAAATTTCTATCCGACTACGCAATGCACTCGCCGATATGCTATCTTTCGGCATGCGGCACTACGAGTATAAACCGCCCGAAGAACTGCGGGATAGCATACAAGAATTTTGGTATACCATAATAGATTTTGGCGAGCAGCCTTCAGATTTTGAAGTACTGCCCGATGGTTATGCCGAGATCGTTTTTCTTTTTGGTTCCGCTTGCAGCGTATCCACTCCCGAAGGCTTGCAGCCTTTGCCGTCACCCTTTCTGATGGGGCTGCTCGGCCAGCCGGTGATATTAAAAGCGCAGGGCCGTTTGCAGGTGCTGGGGGTAAGGTGCTTCCCATGGACAGTGTTCGATCTGCTGGGCTTACCCGCAGGTAACGAGAGCGTTCGCGTTTTTACACATCCCATCGCCCAACTTCAACCTGTTTTGGCAGCTTTAATGGCTGCAGATCGCGCCGATGATGCACTGGCTTTGCTGAAACAATATTTTTTAGAACACAAAAAGCATAAAGCAGACCCCATGCTGCATAAAGCCGGCGCTGCCTTAAACAATGCCAACGGCACTATACCGGTTAGCGAAGTGGCCGAGGCTGCACATGCTACGGTACGTACACTGGAACGGAAATTTAAGCAGGCCGCGGGCCACACCGTAAAAGATGTTTCGGGCGTTATGCGTTTTGAGCAGGTCCGAAACCGCTTATGGCTTACTCCCGCCGTTAACCTTGCTACTTTAGCCGCCGAATTGGGCTATACCGACCAGGCCCATCTTAGCCGCGAGTTTAAACGCTATAGCGGCACTACGCCGGCAGCTTTCGCCCGTAAAGCTAAAAGCGGCAATTCGGCTGTGGCCAACTTTGTCGCGTTTGTACAAGATTAAGGCTGTTGTCAGCCGCACATTTGCATCATAAATAAATGATGCAATACATGTTATTGAAAGATAAAAACGTAGCCATTATCGGGGCCGGCCCTGTTGGGCTCACTATGGCGCGGTTGTTACAGCAAAACGGAACCAATGTTGCGGTATACGAAAGGGATACCGACCCGCAAGCACGTATATGGGGCGGCACGCTTGATCTTCATAAGGAGTCCGGCCAGGTAGCTATGCAAAAAGCAGGGCTGTTGGAGCGCTACTATGCAATGGCAATAGCGATGGGCAGAACCATTGCCGACGAACAAGGTAATATTTTGTTCACCAGGGTGCCAACGCCACAAAACGAACATGATAACCCCGAAATAAACCGAAATTCTCTTAGAATCTTATTGCTGGAAAGTTTAACCCCGGGTACTGTTGTATGGGATAGAAAACTGACCGGCCTTGAGGCTAATTACGGGCAATGGTTATTGCATTTTGAAGGTAAGCCCGATGCCTCTGCCGACGTTGTGATTGGGGCAAATGGCGGTATGTCAATTGTGAGAAAGTACCTTACGGATACAGAGGTGGAGGATACCGGGACGATCATTGTGCAGGGAGAGGTGCACAATGCCGCTATGCGGTGTCCCGACTTTTACCAGCTGTGCAAAGGCAATATCCTTATGGTATCCAGCAAAGGCACTTCGTTGGTTGCTAACCCTCGTAACAACGGGGTTTTAAGCTACGGTGTAATATTTAGCAGTGCTGATGAGCCGGGCATTATGAGCGCCGGATTGGGCAGGGATAGCATTATCAGTTACCTGACCAACAGGTTTGTACAATGGGCTGATGTTTACCGGCAGCTGTTTAAGGCAACCAACTCTTTTTGGGTGCTGCCTACAAAGAAATTGCCCTTAGATAAACCTTGGAAAAGCGAAAGGCCACTGCCGGTGACGCTCATTGGCGATGCTGCTCACCTTATGCCGCCTTTTGCAGGGCAGGGTGTAAACACTGGTTTAACGGACGCGCTAATTCTGTCGGATAATCTTACCAACGGCAAATACGCCAGCATACAGGCCGCAATAGAAGATTACGAGCAGCAAATGTTTGTTTATGCCGGGGAAGCACAACGGCAGTCTGCTGCTAACGAGTTGGAGACTCGCCATCCTGATTTTTCATTTCACAGGTTTATTCATTAGCTGTTTGATAAGCGGGGTAGCATTGGGGTGAATCGACTGGCTTTTCTTACCGTTTTTGCGCGCAGCGGAGAGAGGGTCGACGAGCGATAGCGATGTCGGGGTGAGTCGTTAGTGCTGATGAGGAATGGGTTTGCTGAATTTGCGGCAGTGGATGTTCATTTCTTTTGACACCAAAAGAAACGAACCAAAGAAACTTAGCGCAGCGATCTCATGAACAGAGTGAATAACGTGCCGGCTACGTTACGTTCTGTTAAAGTTAGTGCTTTGGCAATACCTATACTACCCGAACGTTCCTGATACCGGTTTTGAGGTGGTTGTTCCGGCTGTGCTGCTCTTGTTTTGTAATTCTTCTTACCCTCTTTGTTCGCAGCGGAGAGAGGGTCGACGAGCGATAGCGGTGTCGGGGTGAGTCGGCGTGGGTTAGTAGTGCTCGTTCTGACACTGCGTCATTGTGAGGAACGAAGCAATCCTCGACGGGTGGGTAGCCAACAAGCATGTCGATGATTGCCACGCTGTCGCTCGCAATGACGGTGTTGAAATTATACAGAATTCCCGAGCGTCATTGCGAGGGACGAAGCAATCCTCGACTTTCAGGTAGCCACTTGCTTTTGTCGTGTTTGTACAAGCGTAGGGGAGGTGCATTATGCAGTTTTGTACCGTAGTCATCAAGCGGCTACAATTAAACTATGGAAGCATTTAAAAACAAAAAAGTACTTATTTCCGGCGCAAGCATAGCGGGGCTTTCCTGCGCCTGGTGGATGAATAATTTAGGCTACAGCGTAACTGTTGTGGAAGTTGCAGATCAGCCACGCACTGCCGGCTCTGCTATTGACATACGCGGAAATACCGTGGATGTTGCCCGCCGCATGGGCATCCATGATGAACTGGAGGCCAACAAGCTCAATGTAGAACAGATAATATTTAAAAATGCAGCAGATGTTTCTGAACGCACCATAGTGCTGAACGGCAATGATGACGAAAGCAACGAAGTAGAAATTGAACGAGATAAGTTTATAAATATGCTGTTTGCCAAGCTTAAGAACAACGTGGAGTTTATTTTTAGCGATAGCATTGCCGTTTTAAACGAAACCGGGGATAATATTAAGGTTACTTTCAAAAGTGGCGCACAACGCGCGTTTGATCTGGTGCTAGGCTGTGACGGTTCACATTCCGGCGTCCGTAAATTATGGTTCGGTCCTGAAGCAGACTACGCGCATTTCATGGAGGCGTATTTCTCTATTACGATAGTGGACAAGCTGCTGGTAGAGCAAAACACCATGCAAATGTTTAACGTGCCGAATAAAGCCGTTATGCTTAATGCATATAAGAATAAAACTGATGTGATCTTTTGTTTTCACTCGCAGGAGGAGATCTCTTATAGTTACCGCGACATCGAGCAACAGCGAAACATCATCCTGGAACACTTTTCCGGCGAAAGCTGGCGTACTGCCGAGCTGTTGGAAGAGGTAAGGCATTCGGGTAATTTCTATTTTGATAAATTCTGCCAGATAAAAATGCCATCGTGGTCCAAAGGTCGTGTTGTGCTGGTAGGCGATGCAGCGTATTGCGCATCTCCGGCTGCAGGCATGGGTGCTTCATTATCAATGATAGGGGCGGCAGCGCTGGCCGATGCCTTAGTTGAACACGGGGGGGATCACAACCCGGCGTTTGCGACCTATGAAAAAAGCATTCGTCCTTTTATTGAAGAAGTACAAGGCACTGCCGAAAAGAACGTACGGGAAAATTTTATTCCCAGAACTGAAGAAGCTATTCGGGAAAGGAACGAACGGGAGGTAATCTTTTAAGTGTAAGTGAGTTTATTAGCACGTCATTGCGAGGAACGAAGCAATCTCCAAATAAAAAGTTACGATACCCTTGTAGAAAGGTTGCCGCAAGCTTGTCGGGAGATTGCCACGCTATCGCTCGTGGCGAATCTACTCACCCCCAGCCCCCTCTCTCCGCGTTGCGGAAAGAGGGGGTGCTTGTAGAGATTTTAGGTGATTATTCTGGAAGTACGTCATTGCGAGGAACGAAGCAATCTCCAGATAAAAAGTTACGATAACCCTCGTAGAAAGGTTGCCGCAAGCTTGTCGGGAGATTGCCACGCTATCGCTCGCAATGACGCGGTTGTTTGTCCTCCAGTAACCATGCGTCATTGCGAGGAACGAAGCAATCTTCGATAGAAAGGTCGACGACAGGTGTGTCGGTGATTGCCACGCTATCGCTCGCAATGACGCTTTGTTGTATTACCCTCTTTGCGCGCAGCGGAGAGAGGGTCGACGAGCGATAGCGATGTCGGGGTGAGTCGGCCAGTGTTATCGTCTGAACTCGAATTTATGAAATTTAAAGAATTAATAGAATTTAAAACAACCAATCCTGCCAAGCATTGACTCTTGACTCTTGACTCTTTTACCCCGATATTCTTATTCGTAAACTCTTGAAACTTCAGACTTAATTAGTTACCTTTGCACCACAATTAACAAAAGTTTACACGCTTTAATATTATTCAGGTAATGTATTTAAGTAAAGAAGCAAAGGCGGAGATCTTTGCACAACACGGTAAAGGCGCAACTGATACAGGTTCAGCCGAAGGTCAGGTAGCTCTTTTTACCACGCGTATCGCGCATTTAACTGGTCACTTAAAGAAAAACAAACACGATTTTTCTACACAGTTATCACTTCAGAAGTTAGTAGGTAAACGTCGCGCATTGCTGGCTTACCTATACAAAAAAGATATTAACAGGTATCGTGCTATCATCAAGGCGTTACAGCTAAGGGATATCATCAAATAACTTTTGTTGAAAAACAAAAAAAAGCCGTCCGCCTAAGCAGGATGGCTTTTTTAATTTCTGAAACAATTTTTACAAACATAAAAAAGGTGCGCTCCTGAAGATGAAAAGCGCACCGCAACACAAACAAGATGAGTTTAAATGTAATTAAAAAGGTAATCGATTTAGGTGACGGCCGCACCATTGAGATCGAAACCGGTAAACTGGCCAAACAAGCCGATGGCTCGGTAGTAGTAAAAATGGGTGACACCATGTTGCTTGCTACTGTAGTGTCATCAAAAGAAGCGAAAGAAGGCATTGATTTCCTGCCCCTTTCTGTAGATTACCAAGAGAAATACGCTGCCACCGGTCGTATTCCGGGTGGTTTCTTACGCCGCGAGGCACGTCTGTCAGACTATGAGGTTTTAATTTCCCGTTTGGTTGATCGCGCCCTGCGCCCAATGTTCCCTGAAGATTATCACGCAGATACACAGGTGATGATCTCCCTGATCAGCGCTGACAAAGATATTATGCCTGATGCACTTGCAGGTTTGGCCGCTTCGGCAGCTTTATCTGTTTCGGATATCCCTTTCAACGGACCTATTTCTGAAGTACGTGTAGCTAAAATTGACGGCCAGTTGGTTATAAACCCAACTTTAAGCCAGTTAGCAAATGCAACTTTAGAGTTTATTGTAGCAGGTAACCAGCACGACATCAACATGGTGGAAGGCGAGAGTGCCGAGATACAGGAAGATGAACTTGTTGAAGCTATTAAATTTGCGCACACTGCTATTAAGGTACAGTGCCTTGCACAAATTGAACTTACCCAGGAAGTTGGCAAAACAGAAAAACGTACTTACAACCACGAGCATAGCAACGAAGACCTGAAAAAGGCTATTTACGAAGCTACTTATCAGCAGGTGTATGACATTGCTTCTTCAGCTTCTGCTAAAGACGAGCGCGGTGCTAAATTCAAAGCTGTACGTGACGCTTACATAGAAACTCTTGGCGAGATAGATGACATCACTAAATCGTTAGCTAAAAAATACTACCACGACGTAGAGTACGACGCTATCCGCAACCTGGTACTGGACGAAGGCAAACGCCTTGACGGCCGTTCTACCACGCAGATACGCCCAATCTGGAGCGAAGTTGGTTATTTGCCATCTGCTCACGGCAGCGCGGTATTCACCCGTGGCGAAACACAGTCATTAACTACCGTTACCTTAGGCGCTAAGGACGACGAGCAGATGATTGACGGTGCGTTCATCAACGGTTATCAGAAATTCTTATTACACTACAACTTCCCAGGTTTCTCTACCGGTGAGGTTCGCCCTAACAGGGGTGCCGGCCGTCGCGAGATTGGTCATGGTAACCTGGCTATGCGTTCGTTAAAACGCGTATTGCCTGCTGAAGACGAAAATCCTTACACTATCCGTATTGTTTCTGATATTCTTGAATCTAACGGTTCGTCTTCTATGGCAACTGTTTGCGCCGGTACGCTTGCGCTGATGGATGCCGGTGTGAAGATTGCTAACCCGGTATCGGGTATTGCAATGGGTTTGATCACCAACGAAATGGGTACTAAATACGCCATCCTTTCTGACATCCTTGGCGACGAGGATCACTTAGGTGATATGGACTTTAAAGTAACCGGTACCAAAAACGGTATTGTTGCTGTACAGATGGACCTTAAGATAAACGGTTTATCGTACGAAGTGCTTGCTGCTGCCCTTCACCAGGCAAAAGACGGTCGCTTACACATCCTTGGCGAAATGGCTAAAACCATTACCGAACCACGTGAGGATTACAAACCACATGCTCCGCGTATCATCACCATCAAGATCGATAAAGAATTTATTGGTGCTGTAATTGGGCCCGGCGGTAAGATCATCCAGGAAATGCAACGCGAAACCGGTGCTACTATCTCTATCGAAGAAGTTAACAACGTTGGTATAGTACAGGTATTTGCAGATAACAAAGCATCTATTGATGCAGCTGTAGGCCGCATCCGCGCAATCGCTTCTAAACCGGAAGTAGGCGAGATCTACGAAGGTAAAGTACGCTCGATAATGCCTTTCGGTGCTTTTGTTGAGATCATGCCGGGTAAAGATGGCTTGCTGCACATCTCTGAAATTGACCACCGTCGTATTGAAACAATGGACGGTATATTCCAGGTGGGTGATGAAGTAAGGGTTAAACTGCTTGATATTGACAAGCAAGGCAAACTGAAACTTTCCCGTAAAGTGCTATTGCCAAAACCTGAAGTTAAAAAGCCGGAAAACAACAACTAAGAATTGTATTCTGATAACAACAAAGCCCTCATTAACGAGGGCTTTGTTGTTATATTATTTTTTTTTAAACTTTGAAAACAAATCAGCTATTAGGCGGTTTGGTATAATTAAGTATAAATGTGCTAAGAGAAAATAAAGCCGGTCCTGTATATTGAAAATGACGTCTACTATGAACGACCCGCTTGGTTTTCTCAATAACTCGGGGGGTATGAACGGCGGCCCGCAAGCCGACCTCATACAACAGTTATTGTACGAAATTATAAGGGTTAAAGAGCTTATTGCCTATTACGATTCTATCCCAAACGGGGCGGGGCAGCTTGGCTCGTCCATACTTAACGAATTGGTTACCGAGGCGTACAACTCCCTTGTGAACTATGATACCGTTCTTATGAAAAAGTACTACGATCTGTTGCTTAACTGCGATTGATCTTTTAGTTACTTCTTCTTCTCTCCAAAAACTTTCTCTCTTAATTCTTGCGATATGTCATCAGTGACTTTGATAATATCATCTGCAATGTGGCCATTGTTTATAATTACTCGATCGCAGGTGTCCCTAAAAGGCAGCAGGAACTCTTTATAAGCTGGTACAACGTGGTTGTGCCATTTGTAGCTGGCATCTTCGTTGGAGTAGCCACGCTCGGCAAGGTCGCGCTTAAGACGGCGGCGTAGCGCGACTTCCTCATCCGCATCAATAAAAATGGTCATGTCCAGATCATTGGCTACCTTTTTAAAGTGCAGGATGAACAACCCCTCTACAATGATGATAGGTGCGGGTTTTATCTCCAGCATTTTAGGTACAATGTTGGGGTTATTAAAGGTGTATTCCTGCTGATAAACCGTTTCCCAGCGCATGAGCTTACTGATGTCGGCTTCAAAGCGGTCTGCATCAATGGTGCTGGGGAGGTCAAAGTTGTACAACTTGTTCTCCTCCTTGGTCATGTTGTGGGCTACGGGGATGTAATAATCATCCTGCGATACAAGGCACACCTCATCAGCAGTAAAATGCTCCAGGAAACATTTCAAAAAAAAGGTCTTGCCGCTGCCGCTTCCGCCGGCAACGCCAACAACAAAAGGTTTATTCATTAGGAGTGCCGTAGCTAATATTTACATGAAAACGTTTGTCGAGCGCGCCGATGCTGTCGGCAACGTTCTTGGTCATTACAATAACCACATCTTTGGTTTGCTGGTTATCGGTAAAGCGGCCAACTACTTTTGCAAAGGTGCTTTTACCGGTCATGGGGTTGCTTATGCGCATAATAGTGCCAATAGGGGCAGTACGGTGCAATATAAGCTTCTTATTAGGGTCGAGGCTGGTATCTTCTATCCAGGTGGCAACACCACGCTCGTTCTTCTCAAACAGGCCGTACTTGTTGGTGCCCGGGCGGTGTTCGCCCATGGTGTCTGCCGGAGCAACCATCGTGGAGTCGCGTTTGGCTAGTAGGCTATCATTAGCAACTGCAGCCGGTGTCGGCGGAGGTGGAACGTTACTGCGAATGGTAAGCAGCTGGCCCGGTTTAATGCTCTCTGTAAGTTTGTTGGTGGCGGTAATGTCCTCCACAGTAGTATTAAAACGTTTTGCAATAGAGTAAAGCGTTTCGCCTGCGGACACTTTGTATTGCTGGGAGCTTATGCCATTGGCGTTGGAATTTGCTACCTGCTGCGCAGCCTTTTGTTCAACCGGATTTTGTACCGGCGGGGGAGTTACTGTTGTAGTTACCGGTTGCGTTTGGGTGGTTTGTGTTTGAATCGGCTGCTGCGTTACAGGTTTATTTTGTTGTGGTTGTGTAACCGGCTTGTTTTGGGGTGGTGTTGCGGCCGCCTGTTCTGACCCGTCAAACGGTCGCTCTGTAGGTACCTTTATTATCTTGCCGATTTGCATACCGGCATTGTTATTAAAAGAGATGATTGCCTTTGGGCTCACGCCGTATTTACGTCCGATAGAGTAGTAATTGTCTTTTGGATCCAGCTTATGGAGGATCACTTTTTTGCCGTTCAGATTTTCAATGCCTACTGAATCTACAAGCGGGCGGGCAAAAAGAGTTGCTGATAAGGATAGCAATATGGTAGATAACAATACGATCTTAAATCTCATAATATGTTATTAAACAATAGTTTACAAGCGCACGGCTTTTAATTCGGTCTTGTTTTTAATGTAAACCAGTACGTTTTTATGTAATACAAACGCCTCCGGCTGTAATTTTTGTATACCGCTGTTTAAAACATCGCGGTAAACAATATTTGCACCATCCATTATAAACATGTGCTGCTGCAGCACCCCGTTTTCAAATGTGTGCAAAGATACAATTATGTACTTATTGTGATGGAGGTAATGCACCATATTTCCGTACGGTTGCAAAGGCAGGGAATGTTGCGGCAACTGCTGCGCCGAGATCATTGATGGTACGACTATATTATTGGTCAAAGGTTTATCAGCGGGAGTGCAATTTCTTAAAACAGCACCGGTGGCTATATCAAGCAGTACCGTTTTTTTTGGCTGTAGTGCGGTGTTGTAAGCCGCCAGGCCATTAGGGGTAAGGCCGTCGAAAGCAAAGCTGTAATTAGCCCACAAGTTAGTACCGGTTTGTGCATCAATTGCAATAATACCTTTATGTTCGGGGCTGTTCTCGTTTTTATAGTAGTGAAGCAGTGCTACGCCGTTGTACAAAGCCTCCAGCCCAACTAACCATCGTTCTTCTGTTAGATAATTTTTAAAATTTACCTGTCCGGTGGTAAGGCTAAGCGATGCAAAGCTCACCTGCTTTTCGGCTTCACTGCGCAGTTCCAAAACAATTGCGTCACTCAGCTCATCAATTTCCATGCGCCACACCGGTGCGGTAAAACAATGTGCTAATAACGGGGCCAATAGTTTGTCCATTGTTAAATTATGTGCAAATATGCTCATTAATATTAAATGTGCTTACCTTTATGAACAATGCCTCCTGAAGGCTGTTACACCAAAACACACACAATATTTACCATGGACGCGAAAGAAATTAGCCTAGAAGAAAAGAAAGTAAAGCCAGTTGTAGATCACCTGAACGACTTATTAGCCAATTACCACATTCACTATCAAAAATTGCGTGGCTGCCACTGGAACGTAAAAGGACAAAGCTTTTTTACCCTGCATGTAAAGTTTGAGGAACTGTACACAGAAGCACTGACTACAATTGATGAACTGGCCGAACGTATACTTACCCTGGGTAAACCACCGTATAGCACATTTAATGATTATATAACCACATCAACATTAAAGGAAATTGATACAATTGGTATGAAAGATACCGATATGGTAAAAGCTTTGATTGATGATATGGCTACGCTGATTGAAATGGAACGCCAGCTACTTGATATTACTGCAGACGCAGGCGACGACGGCACCAACGATATGGTGAACCGTTTTATGCAGTTTAAAGAAAAGAACACCTGGATGCTGCGTTCTTTTGTGAACGAAGATTAAATTGTAACAGGTATAACAAAAAAGCGACGGAGAAATCCATCGCTTTTTTGTTTAAGGTGCTATTTAGCAGCAGCAAACATGCTCTTATCAATTGACAGGTAGCCTAGTTTACGATAACTCTCAAACTGCGCTTCATTAAAGAACTGGTCGCCGGTTGACTCTTGCGGAAACTCGGGGTTGCTCATGTAGTACTCACGTACATCAGTTGCATTATCTTCAGTAAGAGTTGTTTTCACATAAATTAATTCCCCTACATCAGTAACACCAGGGTAATGTATTTTGCCCGTAACAGCATGCGCCAATGAAAAGCCGGTATCTTTAGCTTTTTTGGTTATCTTAGTTGTGTCAATCTCAATTTCAACACCAAAATCAATCCGGCATCGCCTTATTGCATTGGCCAAGCCTTCACAATTGGCTTTGCTGTCCTGCTCGCCATCAACCAGCACAATGGTGCTGCATTTTCTTCGCACCAATTCATAGAGGCCCATATTATCAAAGTGCCCGCCGTCAGATAGGTATACGTAGTCGTTATCAATATCTGTATCGCCCACTAAGTCCTTAACTAGATACCCTATGCCGGCTGTCGGCTCAGAATGCTTCCACCTGTCTTGCCTGGGGTTGCCAATCCATCGGCCCAGCCTTACATTGAACATTGTGAGTAAAAATGCTGTTGCGGCAGATGAATGATAACCCATATTGGGGCTCACTGCAGCGCCGGACATAGCCATTACCGAACCTAACTGTGGACCCATCGGGGCGGAATACCTGTCTGTGTTACGGTAACCATAGTTGAATTTTGAAGATTTATTATTGATGGCTGACTTGGTTGCACTAAAATCAAACCCACAGTAAAGTGGCGAGAATATGAAAGATTCGGCCATCCGGTCTTGTCTGTCCAGCTCACTTGCATCAGTCGCATTCAGTGCAGTATTGAGTATAGGGTAGGGTCCAATATATCTGCCATTTTTTCCCTTGTACTTGAAATCTGTGAGGGGCAGATCATCCCTTTGATCAAAGCCTGTAAATGAGTTTGCCGTATTGTCGCGGTCATCCCTTCTGCGTGTTGCACCCAGGTAGGCCCGTGTAAGCCGATTGCGATAAAAGTGGTGTAAAGAAAACTCGTTAACACCAGTGCGCCAGCTTACAAGCCAGGTAATTACAATTAAGCCGCCGGATAACAGGCCAAAGCAGCTGGCTAAAGTTTGGGCATCGGCGTTTTTCACGTCCACAAATACTCTTGTAAGCGCCTCCAAAGTATATGCACCTATCAGCAGAAAACCTACCATAAAGAGGTATGGAACAAATCGTACAAATATATCTGCAGCTTTTGATTTTCCCGGGTCAGATTTTTTTCCTTCAGATGCAGCGTTAAATGCCATTTTTACACCTGCGCCAACAAGGCCCGCCCATGTAGCTGCAGTACCCAGTATAGGCGCAAGTTCCTTAAGCATGTTCTTGCTGTTATATCTTATGTAATCTGGCAGTAGCAGGGCACCTGCTGTTACCAATAACCACAGGAGAATAAAGCGATGTACAATGCCGCCCATACGGCCCCACCATTCACGTTTTTCGTCGGGGAACAATAACCCCATTAAAGCCATGCGTGCTACAATAGAAATGCATACTACTTCGATAATAAGCGGGGGGCCTAATATGAATATCTCTTTTTCATAAAAATTGTTAATACCGTAGCCAGCTACCGGTAAATTACAGAACAACGTCCAGACAGCTGTTACAGCAGCCAACCCCACTGCAGCCGCCACTAATGATGAAAGGATAATCCAGCACCAAATACGAAGCCAACCTGGTACAAAGTAAATTTTGTATGTGCTCATTGCACTGGCTTGTGACGCATACTTACCAATTGTTGCTACTGTAATCATTAAAGCGGTACCTACCGCAGCAACAGGCCAAAGCTTTTTGCCGTTGTACACGTAGCCGCCAAGTTCAGGTAACCCTGCATAGAGCCAGGAGCTGATAATGCAACCAGCTAAAGCGGCCCAAAAAACCATCAGGAATGATGTATAAGCATTTGCAATAAGAGGTTTGGTATTAACTCCGTCCATGGTTTTGTATCCTCTCATTCCAAAGCCGGTTAAAAAAGCTGCCGGTGCCAACAGTATAAAACTCCAAATTCCTACGGACCAAGTGCTATAGTTATTACCGGTTGATTGAAATATACGCCACAGGTTAAAGAAAGAAGAAACGAGTGCAAGAACGCTTAGTAGTAATAGCAACAATATGCATTGGTTAATAATTGTGTTTCTTAACCAGGTCATGCCGGTGGTCCAGGCGTCGGCAGACATAATGCTGGCGTTTGGAGACAAGTAGTTACTGTACATACGCAACCAGCGAATTGGCCTTACTTCGTCAGCCATCGGATCTGTAGACTTAGCGGGGTTTAAGCGATTGCTGACCTTGGTAACAGAGCCGCCACGTTTTATCCACGATATCAGCCAGGAGCCGATGTATCCGCCGCCTGACACGGTTGACAGATAATCAAAAGAACTAAGTTGACCCAGGTAGGCCAGCTTTTGTATAACACCAAGGCTGAATGTTGCCGAGCGTATGCCTCCGCCTGATAGTGCCAACCCTTTAAGTTTCATATCCGACGCCAGCAGAAAAGGGTCGGGGTCTAACGCGTGTTCAGGGGTATTTGATGGAGGTACCATCCCGGGTTCTAATTCTTTACGGCGGCTCTCACGGCTCTGTTCAACCTCCTTTAGTTCCTCTGTAAAAAAAGTGTCAAATGGTAATGGTGCGTTTGCCGTTATAAGGCAATTTTTTAGCCTTTCGTTGTTCTCCAGGAGCTCAATTGTCAAAGATCTTCTTGGTTTTTTCTCAAAGTTACCCGCCCACCATTTATCCCTTTGAGGGTTTTTGATCAAACCAGTAGTCGGAGTTTCTTTGGGTTGTTCCGTATTATCATAAGCCTGGTAAGTGCGGTCATAATTTTTAATCTTGTTTCCGCCCATTGCAAGTATTACCTGAATAGGCACATAGTTCAGAATCCTAGCTAACTCAGAACGCTCATTGGCGTCTGCAAACAACATAGCCCTGATTTTTTTTCTCCAATAGGTAGGTGGCTGGTAAATGTCATCATTGTCGGCGGTCATCTGCACGGTTGCAATTGCTGCGTCGCCACCACTTTTTATCCAACTGTAAAGCTGATGTACCCGCCTAGAAAATTGTTCTTTAAGCATATTTTCATCCAGCAGCTCTCTGCTCATGAAAACTTCTTTTATGCGATTATACTGCTCCTGTGAGCAATAGTCATTTGTGACAATTTTATTTCCGCTGAAAAACTTGTCTTTACAAATATCCTGGTAAATAGTAATGTAAGATACCGCGTGCGCAGTTAAGTCTGTGATTATGTCCATGTTGTGAGTGGTTTAGGTGATACTTTTGAATGAACATTATAAATATAATACTCCTTTTATGAATATTTAAAATATTTACAAATAATATTTCAATAAATGTTTTATACATGCGGGTTGATGATTATTTTAAGGTTCATATGACTCTATAACCTATAACGACATATGTATTATTTTACATTTTATATTTAACCCCAATATGGAAAAGCGTTAAAATAAAAAAGAGCGATGAAAAACTTCATCGCTCTTTAGCAGGAATATTGTGTATCTGGTATTAGAACCGATATCCTAATGTAAGGAACGCGCTGTTATTGGTCTTATTTATTAATGCACTAGGGGTGTTGCTGCCAATCTCATAAGGGAAGACTGTTTGGCTACCGGTGGAGTGCATGTATGTTGCATCCAGGTAATAGTTTGCGAAACGCAGTCCTATACCACCACTAGCAGTTTTAATGTCGCTGCCGTAGTTTTTACGGTAGTCGCCCTGTATGCCGTAACCCCCGCGCAGCATAAAGAAGTTTGTTAATCTTGCTTCCGCACCAATGCGGTAGTTAACTGCCGACTTGTATAGGGTTTTTATTTCAGGGTTATCCCTGTAATCTGCGTCATAACTATCGTTGCTGCTCAGGTGGGTGCTTGTGTAATCCACGTACTCAATGTCACCTGTAATGAAGCCAAATTGCTTGATGAACACAGCTATGCCACCCGCTACTTTATAAGGAGTGCGTAAGTTGTAGGTTAAAGCATATGGCTGATCGGTACGGTCTTCAAAGTCGCTATTAGTTGTGCTTGACGGGTAGCGTGTTCTTAAGCCTTCGCTGTAAACATCATCAATGCTGTACCACGTTGGTGTAGTAAACGTAGCGCCTAACCTAACAGCTTCCACCGGTTTGTAAATTAAACCTAAGCGGGCGTTAAAACCTGTACCTCTTGTAGACTGATCTTGCGCAAAGCCGGTGCTATAGTCCAATTGTTCTGCCGGGAGTGTTGGTGTAGCAGGTAAAATTACGTTGCCGCTTTCGCTGAACAGCGAGGTAGAGTTGTACCTGAGGGTTGTAAAACCAAGGCCTAAACCAATGTAAAGTTTATTGCTGTAATTAGCACCTAGCGAAAAATCTAACTCGCTTAATCCGCCTGTACGGCTAATGTTTACCTGTTGGTTACCATTTGGCTGTGCATTAGATGTGAAATTGCCGTTATTTTCTTCAATAAGGTAATGGTTGTAAGCCCATGACTCCAAAGATCCGCTCGGTAGGTAGTAGCCTTGGTTATCGCTCTGTTTTGAACCGTTGGCTAAGCTTGCAAAGTAATTACCTATGCTGCTGCTGTTATTAGTGCCACCATAATTGATGTTCTCATAGTAGTTGTTGGTGCGGCTGTAACCTATACCATAATTAACACTTAACCAGCCTTTAGTTTTATCGGCACCACGAGCTTTCTTTAACTGCTGATAAATAACTAAAGCAGCGTTATTAAGATTACCAGTGTTGTTGGTAGCCTGTGAGCTGGTGCCGAAATAAGTTGAATTGGTCTTGATGTTATTATATTCAGGAGTAATGCTTAATTCAGAGCGGGTGAAAAAACCTAAACCTGCAGGGTTAGAGCTGACAGATGTTAGATCGCCACCAACAGCAGTACCGGCACCACCAACGCCTTTAATGCGTGCGGTAGAACCCGGTTGGCCACCCGAAAAGCGGATAGCATCCTGTGAATATTGGGCAAAACTATTTTTAGTAACCGCTACTATAGCGATCACACTGAGTAGATATTTTATTTTCATAAAGCGTTAGGTAAATCGTAAAAAATTATGGTCGGGCTGGTCTGCCGCCGCCACCACCGCCACCGCCGGATGAGCTGCCGCCACCACCACCGCCACCGCTATTTGATGGAGGAGGAGAGTAAGAGCGCTCTACCTGTGTAGGCCTTGGCTGGTACGAAGGTTGTTCATTACGTGTAGGTCGCGCAGGGCGGCTATAACTGCCATTACCATTGTTATACCCACCATTACTATTGGTACGCACGTTGCCGCCTACACTTGTTCTGGTGGGACGACCAGGATAGTAACCCATGCCGTTACCATTAGCGTAGCCAATGCCGTTTCCACTACGATTACCAACTACACCTCTTGGGTTACCGTTGCCCCTATAAGGCCGTGCTGTGCCTGAGTTATTGTAAGCCGAATAAACACCCCAGTATGGATAGCCGCCGTTGTAATAGCCCGTACCCCAGTAGGAGTAAGGCGAATAACCATAACCATACCCATAACCAGCATATGGCGAGAACGCGCCGTAGCCAAAGCCTAACCCGCCATATAAGCCCCATCCCGAACCGTAATACCAGGGGTTGTAGCCCAAGCCGATGCTAAAGCCGTTGCCATATGCATAAGGCGAATAGCTGTAAAAGGGATCGTAATAGCTGAAAGGAGAATAATAGCTGAAGCGGTTTATACGAGACGCGTAATCATCATAGTAGTAGTAATAATCATCCTCGTCGTTGTAAGCATCCTCCGGTTCCTGGCGGTAAACAGGCTTTGGGGCAACATATTCGGGCTCATCACCGGCTTTTGCCTGTGAAAAGTAAACGTCGTCGTTGTTTGCGGCAGTAGATGCAGTTTTGTTAACCGAGCAGGAACTCACCGCAATAGCGGCGATAAGCGAAATTCCTAAGAGTAGGTTCCTTTTCATTTTGGCTTTAAGAGTAAAGTTCAAGTTCAAATAAACGTATAAATTTATAAATTTGGCCGATAGTTACATTAATTAGAGGCAAATTCTATTCCAAAGATCAAGATATGAGCAAGGGTGTTATTAGTAAAGACGAAGATTACTCGCAATGGTTTAACGACCTTATAATAAAAAGTGACATGGCCGAATATTCGCCTGTCAGAGGTTGCATGATCATAAAACCGTACGGGTATTCTATATGGGAAAAAATACAGGGTGCGCTCGATAAAATGTTTAAAGATACCGGGCACGTAAACGCTTACTTTCCGTTGCTCATACCAAAATCCTTCTTCTCCAAAGAAGCCAGCCATGTGGAAGGCTTCGCTAAGGAATGTGCCGTTGTAACACACTACCGGCTTAAGAACGATGGCACCGGGCAAATTGTTGTAGATGAGGAAGCAAAATTAGAAGAAGAATTAATTATTCGCCCAACATCAGAAACCATCATCTGGAACACCTACCGCGGATGGATACAAAGCTACCGCGACCTGCCTATTTTAGTGAACCAGTGGGCTAACGTAATGCGTTGGGAAATGCGTACACGCTTGTTCTTGCGCACAAGCGAATTTTTATGGCAGGAGGGCCATACTGCCCATGCCACAGCACAGGAAGCTATTGCAGAAACAGAGCAAATGCTGGAAGTCTATGCAGATTTCGCGGAGAACTTTATGGCTTTGCCGGTAGTGCGCGGCCGCAAAACTGCTAACGAGCGCTTTGCCGGCGCGTTAGACACCTATTGCATAGAAGCTTTAATGCAGGACGGCAAAGCCCTTCAGGCGGGTACCTCTCACTTTTTAGGTCAGAACTTTGCAAAAGCTTTTGATGTTAAGTTCACCAATAAAGAAAATGTGCAGGATTATGTGTGGGCAACATCTTGGGGTGTATCAACACGTTTGATAGGCGCGCTTATTATGTCGCATTCTGATGATGCCGGCTTAGTTTTACCTCCAAAACTTGCCCCTATACAGGTAGTTGTAGTGCCTATTTACAAGCACCAGGAAGAACTGGATAATATTACAACGTTTGTTAACAGCCTGACAAAAGAACTGCGGGCCAAAAACATATCAATAAAGTTTGACAACCGCGACACCCACCGCCCAGGTGCAAAGTTTGCCGAGTATGAGTTAAAAGGTGTGCCGTTGCGCGTTGCTATTGGCAGCCGCGATATGCAGAACGGCACCGTAGAGCTGGCCCGCCGTGACACAAAGACAAAGGAAACGGTACAGCAGGAAGGCCTGGGAGCTAAGATAGAAGCGTTGCTGGAAGAGATCCAAACTAACATCTATCAAAAAGCTTTCAAGTTTCGCGAGGAAAATACGGTTGAGGTAGATACTTACGAAGAGTTTAAGCGTATGTTGGATGAACAGCCCGGCTTTATATCTGCGCATTGGGACGGAACTTCTGAAACAGAGCAAAAGATAAAAGACGAAACCAAGGCCACCATACGTTGTATACCTTTAAACAACAAGCAGGAAGAGGGTAAGTGCATTCTTACAGGCAACCCATCTACACAGAGGGTGTTGTTTGCCAGGGCGTATTAATGGTGGTGAGTGGTTGATTAAGTTGATTAGGTGAGTGGTCTTATAACGTATTTTGTACTGTTTATCTAATTAACTAAAATATTAATGGCTTCCTTTACTGAACTTGAAACATGGAAACAAGCAAGGAAAATCAGAGTTTATATTTCCGGCGTTGTGAAAAGTTTCCCTGCTGATGAAAAGTTCAGATTGACAGATCAGGTCATCCGTTCATCAAGATCAATAGGAAACAATCTTGCTGAAGGGCATGGACGATTTCATTACCAGGATAATCTTCGGTTTTGTATAATGGCCCGAGGGTCGCTTACTGAAACGCTAGATCATTTAATTATTGCGCTGGACGAAAAAATTATAACAGAAGAAGAGCTATCTCATTTCCAAGCAGAATATGATAGTTGCTTGAGATTGATAAACGGATATATTCAATATTTAAAAAGTAAGAAACAGGAAAATAGCAAGTAGTTAGCAAATAAGTACCGTATTCCAACTACTCACCTAATCAACTTAATCAACCGCTCACCCATATATGAAATTCGGAACCAAAGCAATACATGCGGGGCAGGAGCCCGACCCAACTACCGGCGCTATCATGACGCCGATATACCAAACCTCTACTTATTGGCAGAAGTCGCCTGGTGACAACAAGGGTTATGAGTACTCACGTGGTACTAATCCTACACGTAAGGCTTTGGAGGATTGCCTGGCTGCGTTGGAGAATGCTAAATATGGTCTTGCATTCTCAAGTGGGATGGGCGCTACTGATGCGGTAATGAAGTTGCTTGCACCTGGTGATGAAGTGATCACCGGGACCGACCTTTATGGCGGCTCTTACCGCATTTTTACAAAGATATATGCTAACTATGGCATCAAGTTCCACTTTTTAGACCTGAGCGATCCGGAGATCATTAACGAGTATGTTAATGACAAAACCAAATTGGTCTGGATAGAAACGCCTACTAATCCAACCATGCAGGTGGTGGATATCGAAGCCATTGGTAAGATTAGCAAAGCCAAAAACCTGCTTTTTGTAGTTGACAATACCTTCGCTTCTCCGTACCTGCAAAACCCGATAGACCTGGGTGCTGATGTGGTGATGCATTCCGTTACTAAATACATTGGCGGCCATAGCGACGTGGTCATGGGCGCATTGATGCTTAACGACGAGGAGCTATACAAAAAGCTGTGGTTCATTTATAATGCCTGCGGCGCTACTCCGGGACCTATGGACAGCTTTTTGGTACTACGAGGTATAAAAACACTGCACCTGCGTATGAAGGCACACTGTGAGAACGGCAGGCAGGTAGCTGAGTTTTTGAAAGATCACCCTCGGGTGGAGAAAATATATTGGCCGGGATTTCCCGATTCTCCAAACCACGAAGTTGCCAACAGACAAATGCGTGATTTTGGGGGGATGATATCCATAGTATTAAAAGATGCTACGCTTGAGGATACCTACCGCATTGCAGGTTCCTTTAAAGTGTTTTCCCTTGCTGAGTCATTAGGTGGGGTAGAATCTCTAATCAACCACCCGGTAAGTATGACGCATGGCAGCATTCCTAAAGAAGCCCGTGAAAAGGCTGGTGTAGTAGATAACCTGCTTCGCCTGAGTGTAGGGGTAGAGGATATTGAAGACCTGCTGGAAGACCTGAAACAAGCATTGGCTTAATGAATAGTTGAAAAGGACAAAAACTTGATATGGCGGACTGGATAGAACCAATTATCTCTAAATGGAGTTTAGAAGGAATAATGCTAAATCCTCCCGCTACCATTGACGAGATAGAACGCATAGAAGCCGTTTTGAATTTTAAATTTCCCCTTAGCTTCAAACAATTTTATCAAAAAATAGACGGATTTGATGAATGGGATATGTTAGCTAATAGCAATATTTCGATATGGCCGCTGGATCGCATCTTAGATGAGTACAGTAAGTGGGAAAAACCTGACTTTATTGGAATTTGCGACATGTTGATAAATTGTTACGCGATTGGATTTCATCGTCATAAAACAGGCTTTTATAAGTTGAAAGATACTCTTCCTGACGCTGAGCGCATAGACGCTACATTTGAAGAACTGATTATGTTAATAGAAAATGATGATAGATTGATTTATTGAAATGCATAAGCATGTAAATCAAACTCCTCCTCTACACGGTGCCGGGCATCTCGCACTTAAGCATTTCCTCGATGCAAAGGTGGCTCAATACAACCGGCCTGATTTTATAGCTAACGATCCAATTAGCATCCCTCATCTGTTCACTAAAAAGCAGGACATCGAGATCATGGGCTTTTGGGCGGCAACTTTGGCTTGGGGGCAACGTGTTACCATCATTAACAAGTGTAAAGAACTTATTGGTTTGATGGATGGGGCGCCCTATGATTTCATCATCAACCATCAGGAACCCGACCTGAAGAAGCTGCTTAACTTTAAGCACCGCACCTTTAATGATATTGATACGCTTTACTTTATTTCATTTTTCAGGTATCATTATGAACGGTTTGACAGCTTGGAAGAGGCGTTTAGGCCCCTAAAGGGGGAACAGGAAAGTCGGGGTGTAGATCAAGAGTTCCCCCTTCAGGGGGCAGAGGGGGTTTTAAATCATTTTCGCTCTTATTTCTTCTCGCTTCCTGATTTTCCGCACCGTACAAAAAAGCACGTTTCATCTCCGTCTCAGAAATCCACCTGCAAGCGCCTTTGCATGTTCCTGCGGTGGATGGTGCGTAAGGATGATCAAGGCGTGGACTTCGGCATCTGGAACAAGCTTACGCCTGCCGACCTGATTTGCCCCTGCGACCTGCATGTAGACCGTGTTGCCCGCAAGCTTAAACTAATCACCCGCAAACAAACCGACTGGCAGACAGCTGTCGAGCTCACACGAAATTTACGTGAACTTGACCCTCATGATCCCGTAAAATACGACTTTGCCCTATTTGGGTTAGGAATAGAAGAGCGCTGGGGTATAGAGGGTATCCTGCCGGATTTTAATTCGTAGAACTTAGAAGTCTTCTTGTATCAGTTGATGGTTGATGAGCGCTCCTGCTTTGTTGCCTGCCGCAATAGCAATAGGTAACGACCGGAACATCGTTGTATTATCACCCGCAGCAAAAACTCCGGCTACCGATGTTGACTGGAACTCATCTATTTTGATAAATCCTGCTTCTGTTAATTCGCAGCCAAGTGCTTGCGGAAGGCTGCAATGTTGTTGAATAGGCAATTTCGCGTAAATGGCGTTTACTTTAAGGCTGCTTCCATCAGCAAAGCGGAGGTTGCGTAAATAACCACCTTCGTGTACTACTTCCGTTAACGGCTCTTCGATGATGTTAATCTTGTGCCGGCGCAGGTCGGCTATCTGTTGCGGAGTAAGTTGTGACGGACCGTTGGTGAGTAAGGTAAGTTCTTTGGTCCAGTGGTTAATAATCTTGCCGAACTCATAAGCTATTTCGCCGTTTGCAAATAGAGCGGTAGGTTCGTTCCGGACCTCGTAACCATGGCAATAAGGGCAGTGCAGTACTGAAATACCCCAGCAATCGTCGAAGCCTGGTATATCTGGCATGATATCTAAAATACCAGTAGCGAATAGTATCTTTCGAGCGGTAAAAACACCGTCATCTGTCATTATCTTAAATAGATTATCTTCCTTTACTGCACCTAGGGCAAGAGCTGATTTCAAGCCAATGGTAGGATAATCTAACACCTGCTGTAATGCGGTTTGTGCTATAGTTGCAGGCTTATCACCATCGTGCGTAATGAAGTTGTGAGCATGTGGTGTTTGCCGGTTGCAGGGTTTGCCACTATCTACAATTAACACATCCCTTAAAGCCCTGCCTAGTGCCATTGCCGCAGATAATCCCGCATAGCTGCCGCCTATTATTACTACGTCAAAATTTGTTTTCATACCCAAATGTAGAAACAGTAAATATCAAATGCAACTTAGTTGCATTTGATATTTAAAACAAGACATTCAAAAGACTATATTTATGCTACGATATAAAATAATGCAAGAAGATAAAGATGTTGCAGCTTTTCTAGCAGGCAAAAGCCAACACACATTGATGCTGTTTGAGCACTTTGTTGCTCAGTTTAAAACAATTGGAAACATCAGAGTAGAGGCTACAAAAACCATGATCGGAATCTCTAATGATCACAAGCGCATAGCCTGGGTAACGCAGTTGGGAAAAAACTTTATCCATGTGGTATTTCCGTTTAAAACGGAATACCCGGATAACCTTTGTTTTCAGAAGGTAGGGCAGGTTCCCGGTCAGCAGCAGTTTAATCATCATTTTAGGATGCTGCAAGCTGACGACATGAATGAGGAGGTGTTAAGGTTTATGCGGTTGGCGTATAATGAGGAGCAAGAATAGAATAATCGGTTATTTGTGAGCCCTTTTTATTCCTTGGTCATAACCATAGTTAAGGCACTTTAGTTCGCTACTATTTACATCTCTGGCAATTAATTCCGCGTAGATCGATATTACTTCTTTCTTGTTAGTGATACCGATAGCTACTAAATTGTAAGCCCATTTTATAATCGCTACTTCCCGCTTGGTGGCAAACACGCCGGGTGCTATTTGGATGCCGTCCGTTTCATGCCCTTGGATGGGTGTCCACATGTCCAGCTTACCGCTGTTTTTAGATTCCTTTAGTATTTTTGAACGAAGCGCTGGTGAAGGTTTTCCTGCAGTGTCAATGGCAATGTCCTGGCCAAATACATATGTCGAAAGGAACACCAGCACAACAAATAGCAATTTTTTCATTTTCTTCGGTATAGGGGTTAATTGTTACGCTTCTTCTTTAAAATACACCTTGTAGTAATTCATAGCTTTACCGTCATCGAAGCCTTTCTCAATCAAATCCTTATCGCCGTGAATGTAAATGTGGAAGTTCTTGTCCAGCTTTAATACCCTTTTATAAACCCTGGCCTGCTTTTTAACGGCATTATCCGATATCTCAAACGTGTCACCAATTTTAGTGTCAAACTCGTCTTCGTACTGGTTTTTAAAGTTCTTGAACGACTCTATAGCCTGCGGATTGCTGATTACCTCATCGGCAAACTCATCAATGTCAAAAGTTTCTTTTTCTTTAAAGTACTTCATCGATCGGTTTAGCAGGTCTATCTTATCGGCCTTGCTCATGTCAAATTCATCGTCAAGTTTTTCCGTTACAAAGTTTTTGTAGATGCCCAGCACATTGCTGGTCTGGTTAAAGCTGTCATTCCGTATTTTTAATTGCAGGAACTCGTCTTTCCAGTATACGGCAGCATCCTGGCCTCCCGTAGTTTTATCTACAACTGCAACTTTGTAGCCGTTCTCTTTTTCTATATTGAAGATAAGTACCCCTTTGTCAAGTTTGTTAATGTTGATTGCCTCTTGCTCGTAATCTACTGCAAAGCCCCCATCATCCGGGTATACCTTCAGGTAAGTTTCCTTATTTTCCGATTTGAAAATTCCTATTGCATCCAGCAGGTCACCTTCAATTTGTACTTTATTAAAGTAAACAACATATAGCTCGCCTCCTTTAATGTTGGGGTGGGTGCTTACGTTGTAAAGATGACGGGCAATATCTTGTGCAGATTTTTGGAAGTTCTCTTTGTTGTTGAACATATCGGTTGCAAAATGATAGATCTCGTTCAACTCGAGGTTGTTGCTACTATGCATCAGGTGGTAAACTTCGTTCGCTTTTTCAAAAGGTTTCAGAAAGTATTGCATCAATAGGGAAGAGATCACCTCATCCTTTAAAGCAAGTGGATGGTCAGACAATGCGTACATCTCACCTTGTGTTTGATTGCCGACGTGATGAACTGATACAAGATCAAGCGATGCTTCAAAAAAAGTTACCATAGGGTGGCGAAGTTAGCGGTTTTTAGTTCGATGTAAATAACGACTTTTGTTGTTTAAACAGGATGCCATGGTTAACCAATAACATCCATGCTTTACAAAGACATGACTACAACTGAAGATACCATTGTGGCCCTTGCTACACCCTCTGGGACGGGTGCTATCGGCGTTATCCGCTTATCCGGCCCGGATGCAATAAACATCGCTCAAAAAGTGTGGAAGGGAAAAGACCTTACCAAGCAGGCATCGCACACGTTGCATTTCGGCCGTATAATGGATGGTGAAAACGAATTAGATGATGTGGTAGCGTCGTTGTTTGTTGCGCCGCGTTCCTATACACGCGAGAACGTTGTAGAGATATCCTGCCATGGCAGCAACTTTATCATTGGTTCAATTATAAAGTTGCTTATCAAGAATGGCGCACGTTCTGCAAAGGCGGGGGAGTTTACGTTGCGTGCATTCCTCAACGGTCAGCTAGACCTGTCCCAGGCAGAGGCCGTAGCCGATCTGATCGCTTCCAACTCCAAAGCATCTCAGCAGGTTGCATTGCAGCAATTACGAGGTGGTTTTAGCAATCAGCTAAAAACATTGCGGGAGCAGTTGGTTCAATTCGCATCGTTGATAGAGCTGGAACTGGATTTTGCCGAAGAAGATGTAGAGTTTGCCAACCGCGACCAGTTAAAGAAGCTGATATTCGAAATTAATCGGATAGTGACAAGTCTTATCAGTTCGTTTGAATTAGGCAATGCTATTAAAAACGGCGTGAACACTGTAATAGCAGGCCGGCCAAATGCTGGGAAGTCTACCTTGTTAAACGCTTTATTAAACGAAGAACGAGCGATAGTAAGCCACATACCAGGCACTACCCGGGACACCATCGAAGAAGTGTTGAACATAAACGGCATTAACTTTCGCCTGATTGACACAGCGGGCATACGCGAGGCTACAGATGCTATAGAGCAGATTGGTGTACAGCGCACAATGGATAAAATTAATGAAAGTGCGTTGTTGTTGTATGTCTTTGACGCATCGCAGATTACCCTTGACGACTTGAACAGCGACCTGGAGAGCCTAAAACGACCAAACGTAGCCATGTTGGTAGTTGCAAATAAAGCCGACCTGCTGAACCATGAACAGCAGTTACCATTGCCTCATACTGAAACGGTCATTTTTATTTCCGCAAAGCAGAAGGAGAATATAGATGAGCTTAAACAGAAGATATATTATGCCGCTGTAAAAGAGCAGCTAAACGGCAACGAAACGCTTATAACCAACATCCGCCACCTGGAAGCACTGCAAAAAACAGAGGAAAGTCTCTCAAGGGTGTTGAAGGGGATAGATGATATCACATCGGACTTCCTGGCGATGGACATTAAACAAGCGCTACACTACCTTGGCGAAATAACAGGAGCAGTTACTACAGACGATTTGCTGGAAAATATTTTTAGCAAGTTCTGTATCGGCAAGTGACCCCTTCAAACACCCCAACCGCGCCGATTCCGATCAACGACCAGGCAGTGAGGGTACGTTTAAGACCTTTGTTTTTAGCAGTCTCTTCTAGCAACAGTTTGTCGAATTCTTTTTCCAACCGGGTGGCATATTAGCGGTTTGATTGTGATTTAAGCGCGGTAAGTTCGCCTAATGTTCGGGTTATGGCTACTTTGTTTTCCAAACTAAAGACCTGACAATGGCGGCCACCTCAAGATTTAAAGTATCAATTTATGTGGGCCGGTGATTTCGGATATCCTGTAAAGTGGAGATGAATTTCCCGTCAGACACACGGCTGATCGATAGCAGAGTGTTTCTTATCTCCTCAGACTGGAATGATTACCCTGACTAATTCGCCATTATAGCACATTCTTCAATGATGCGCTCTGCTAGTTTCATCGCCGCGGGTTCGCGATAAAAAGCGCCGTTGTCCACCTCCAGTAAAGGGCAGACTGAATTGAAAACACACAGTTAATGATCGCCTTCTGCCAGATCATCTTATTAATATCGTCCTCCCGGACGAATGGGAACCAGTTGGTATGAAGCTGGTCAACAACAAGGTTGTTAAAAGCAGTTTCACTGTTAAGAATTCCGATGGGACTCGTAGCTACTGGCCGAAACCGCAATTCATCGGCAATCTCAAACTGGCTGGTTGCCAGTAATACGCCGCGGTATAAATTTTTGAAACCGCGACTTAGGAATGGTCATTCAATGTTCAAGCCATTTTGCAAGAGCACCACGGGTGCGGTAACTGCTATCTTTAGCAGCTTTTCTGCTCTCCGTTCGTTCGCGAAGGATTCACTGGTTACCATAAAAATACCGTTCGGCGCACTGACAGAGCTAAAGTTTTTACCTCCAGATCAGCTTGTAGCATAGAACCGTCAGGTAGGTTCAACCGAGTGCTCTCCAACTCGTCTGATTGGTGATCCTGTCTGCATGGCGTTAGGCTACCCAAATAAGCAGCTTTGAACTTCTATGTGCTAAATTACTCGCGTAGGCTTGTCGGATCTTTAGCGTCATATCAGCTATTTCGTCTTTGCGTTTAAATGAAACGCCGGGATGCTTCTGCATACTTGATCAACTCTGTTGCGGCTTTCACCATCTGCGGTGTACCGCTTACCCGGTCATGAAAAGTTAAGGAGAGTTGCCTGCGCTTTATTGCTGCCTCTTCATAAAGCTGATCGAATTCCATTTTGATCTGTGTGATATATTGATCTGGAGAGAAGTTTTTCAATTCAATCATACCCAGATCGTTATTACGTACTGTGTACGGTACAACCGCAAAATCTTTTTGATTGACCTTGATGATAAATGGCTCGTCCCGGCTCAAGTCATCAATATGATAGATACATCCGAGTTCCTGCAATGTTTTCAACGTGTTTTCACTGCGACGAAGGAAACTGGCGTTGTAAGCGACTGCGGTTTGCCCGATTACATGTTTTATTGCGTCCAAACCCTCTTTGATGAATTTTTTTTCCTCCTCATAAGACATATCGTATTCATCTTTCCAGGTCATGCCATGGCCAGAGGCTTCATGCCCGCAATCTACGATCTCCTTGGCTAAAGCGGGATTCTTTAAAAACGGCTGCACCTACCATGTGAGTTGTTACCTTAATGCCTAATTTGTCCCAGTTGTCCAGCATGCGGGGAATACCTTCTTTGTAACCATATTCGTACCAGGTGGCTGCGGGTAGATCTTTGTAACCTGATTTCATGTTTGGCGGAATGGACTTGGTGCATTATCCGGCTGTCCGCCTGCTTCAAACAGCATGGTGGCAGATACCACCAACCTTGAGCCATCTGCCCATTTTGAACGCGTCGGTGCATAAACCTTACCCGGCTTTTCAGCATTTGCAATTTGATTTGCTCCTATAATACCAGCCATCTATAGCAGGCCGGTTTGCTTAATAAAATGTCTTCTGTCTAACATAACGGTACTGTTGTAATTGATATTATCAGCCAATGCTGTTCTCGAAGAAACAGCATTGGATTGGATTGGATTTTATAATTAGTAAAGTCCCTGATTAAATTTTGCAATGGCTGCTTTAGGGTCTGCAAAGTAGTCTGCATACTGCTGGCTGGCTTCACCTACAAATATTTCATTACGGTCTTCATTAATGCCTTTATAAATATCCTGCGCTGCTACTTCCGGCGGTAAACCATGCTGCTCACCACCCATATCTTTAGTGGCGTCTGTATTGATAAGTGAGGGCATTACCTCAAAGATTTTGATATTGGTATCTGATGACAAGGTTAATCGCAATGCTACAGAGTGAGAATGTAAAGCTGTTTTAGCGTCTGAATATGTTGGCAGAACTACTAACGGATGAAACGCCACATTAGACGTGATATTGACAATGGCTGCCTCAGCCTGTTTTTTCAATAACGGCAACAACAATTCGATCAATCTAACCGGGGCAAAATAGTTAGTGTCAAACTCTTGTCTTGCTTTTTCAACTGCATTTGCACCTTCACCCAATTTGTAAACGAAACCCACACCGGCATTATTAATCAGCACACTCAAATCGCTGTAATCAGTTTCCAAATTTTTGACAAGGCTGGCAACTGAGTCTGCATCGGTCACATCACTAACGATATAATCTGCGCCTATTTCTTTAGCGGCTTTTTCCAGTTTTGCTGGATTGCGCCCAGAGATAATTACTTTGTTGCCCTTTTGAATTAAAAGTTGTGCGATTGCATAACCAATTCCCGAACCACCGCCTGTTACCAATACTGTTTTCTTTGTGATTTTCATGACTTTTATATTCTATTATTATTTTTAAATTTACTTGCTTTTTGCAAGTAAACAAAGGTAAATCAATTAACTTTCAATTTGCAAGTATTATTTAACATTTAATGTCATGAAAGAAATTCAACACAGATCAGATTGCCCTATATCGTTTTCTTTAGATTATATAGGTGATAAATGGGTATTATTAATTCTTAGGGATTTGATATTTACTGAGAAATCTACTTATGGGGATTTTTTGGCTTCTAAAGAAAGAATAGCCACCAATATTCTCGCTGACCGGCTCAAGTTATTGGAAGCAAATGAATTCATAAAATCTGAAGTATCACCACATAAGAAGAATAAGTTTATCTATAATCTCACAGAGAAAGGTATTGATCTTATCCCGGCAATTGTTGAACTGATGATCTGGGGATCAAAATATAATCCTCCAGGCGCGGAGCAGGTGCTAAAAAAAATAAAAATTGACAAGGAAGGCACTATCAAAGAATTAAAAGACAAACTTTTACAACGCCTTAATAAAGTATAAACACAGGTTTAAACTAAGTAGGTCGGTTTTAACAGGCTTTACCTATTTAGCTATTGCTGAAGCTTAGCAGCAAACCTGACAAATAACTCGGCCAGTTGGTCGGGCTGGCCATACGTGTTTATGAGGTAGAAAGAACGTTTAAGGGAAACGCCTTTTATATCAATAATCTTCAATTCGTTAGCTTTTAACTCTTTGAGAACGGCATGTACAGAAAGAAAAGCAAGGCAATTGCTCTCGGTAAGATACGATTTAATGCTCTCGGTATTACCCAGCTTCATTTCGACCTGAAGGTCTGAAAGCTTAATGCTGTGTTGTTTTAATGCTTGCATTACAACATCCTGGGATCCCGAACCCTGTTCGCGCATTAAAAGCGGGAAGTTTTTTAACTCATCAGGCTTGATAACATCTTTTCTAATCGTGGTATTAGACGTGGCAGTTACCAGCACCATCTCATCTTTTAAAAACTCCTGGTAACTGAGCTCGGGGTTACGATTGATGCCTTCTATGATACCCATATCAATCTCCTTATTCAATAAAGCTTCTTCTACCTGTTCTGTATTACCGGTAATTAAGCTGACGTTGACGTCTTTAAACCTACTGTGGAATTTGGCAAGGATTGCAGGTAGCACGTATTGGCCAACAGTATTACTGGCCCCAATTTTCAATTCGCCCCGTTGCTGGTTTGCTAAAGTGTTCATGTCAAACTCCAGCTCTTTATAAACTCCGTTTAACTGTTCGGCATACTTCAGCAAAGTAATTCCAGCAGGTGTTAAACTTACTTTGCGATTTCCGCTACGCACAATAAGCGCAGTTTTGAATTGTGCTTCCAGTTCGCGTATGTGTTTAGTTACCGCAGGTTGGGTAATAAAAAGCTCTTCAGCGGCACGTGTAAAGTTAAGCCGTTTGGCTACCTTATAAAAAACGTGTAACCTATAATCGAACATAGTGCTATCAATAAAATGATCTGTTATTTTGCCGAACAGCTTATAGATTAAATCGGCAACAAAGATATTGTTTTTTATCGGTTTAATAACCGTTGGTTATCGACCATCATTATCTCTCATAAAAATCGACGGTCAATGAATGGAATATTTGCAGCTACAAAACATTGTAAATATGAACACTCAACAGCATTCCATTGAAAATCTAAGGACAGATACCCTCTTTAAAATTAATGAAACCGGCCGGAAGGTAATTTTTGTTATCTGTTTGGCTTTGTGCATAACACCCTATGTTAGTGCGGCAACTGCACTCTTTTTAGGTTTGGTGATAGCCCAGATAATCGGCCACCCATGCCAGCACCTGAATCACAGGGCTACGCACTGGTTATTACAGGTATCTGTGGTGGGTCTCGGCTTTGGAATGAATGTTCATAGTGCTTTGCAGGCAGGTAAGCAGGGTATCCTGTTTACAATTGCTTCAATCATTAGCACGCTGGTTTTTGGCTGCCTGATGGGCCGCTGGTTAAATATCGAGAAAAAAACATCGTACTTGATCGCCTCAGGAACAGCTATTTGTGGGGGCAGTGCAATTGCAGCAGTATCGCCTGTCATCAAAGCAGAGGAAAAGCAAATATCCGTTGCCCTGGGATGTGTGTTCATCCTCAACTCCGTTGCGTTGTTCGTATTTCCGGCCGTAGGCCATTACCTCAGATTATCGCAAACACAATTTGGGTTGTGGTGTGCTATAGCCATCCATGATACCAGTTCGGTTGTTGGGGCAGCCAGTAAATACGGGCCGCAAGCCTTAGAAGTAGCAACAACAGTTAAGCTAGCCCGTGCATTATGGATAATCCCGGTAGCTTTCCTGTCCACCTTTATCTTCAAGAACAAATCAAAAAAGATCAGCATACCTTATTTTATCGGACTGTTTATTATAGCGATGATCGCCAACACCTATATACCGGCAGTAAAGATTATTAGCCCGTACCTGATGGTTGTTGCAAAAACAGGGCTCACCCTCACCTTATTTTTAATTGGTGCGGGCTTATCCAGGAAAATACTTGCAGCCGTAGGATTTAAACCCCTAATACAAGGCATAGCGCTTTGGGTGCTGATCTCAACAACGGCCTTATATGCCATAATGCACTGGGCTTAAACAAAAAAAATGAAATTTTTAATGGATTCGTTTCAATTCACAAAGTTATGCCGGCTTCAGCCCCGGATTTGCCGGATTCACGGTTTTACCTTTCTGAGAGTTTTAACATATTGCTTATTTTAAGTTAGGAATTAAATAATATGAAAAAGTTTCTTTCGGTAGCAATATCCGCAGCTTTAGGTGTACTGATTGTTTTGCAACTTTTCAGGCCGGGTATACCAAACCCACCGGTGACCGGCGAGCTGCAGGCGCCAGCAAATATAAAAGCCATTTTTGTTAAGGCTTGTTATGATTGTCATTCCAATCAAACCAATTTGCGCTGGTATGATAAAGTGCAGCCGGTTTATTGGAAAGTGGCCCGGGATGTACGCGAAGGCCGGGAAGGGCTGAACTTTTCTAACTGGGACAAACTTGCCCCTGCAGACGAGAAAGCAAAGCTATGGGAGGCCGTAAACCAGATCGAGCAAGGTGCCATGCCGATAAAAAGCTATGCACTTGTTCATACAGACGCCAAGGTTTCCAAAATGGAATTGCTCACACTCAAAAATTACCTGGCAGGTACGATACACAATATGCCAAATGATACGGCCAAAATTAATGCGCTGCATAAACAACGAAAAACTGTAGGCACAACTGAGCCTCAAAAATTGCCGGAAAGCTTAAATGGCATCACCTACATCCCGGATTACAAGAACTGGCAGGTCATCAGTACTTCAGACCGGTTTGACAATGGCACAATGCGGGTCATTTACGGGAACGATATTGCCGTACAGTCCGTTAAAGCACACCACAATAACCCATGGCCAGATGGAGCCATCTTTGCCAAAGTAGCCTGGGACAAGTTGGAAGATGTTAAAGGAATGGTATCTACCGGTGCATTTAAGCAAGTTGAGTTTATGATTAAAGATGCGAAGAAATATAAATCGACTGATGGCTGGGGTTTTGCCCGGTTTAAAACCCCTAAACTAAAGCCTTATGGTAAAGGTGCAATGTTTACCTCAGAATGTATCAATTGCCATAAACCAATGCAGGCAAATGATTTTGTATTCACCTTCCCCATCAAAAACTAACCATGAAATCTTCATTAAAAATACTAGTTGCTGGTGTTATTATTTTAAGCGGTTGTCAATCTGCAACAGATCCTGATCAACTTATTAATAAGAAGGCCTCTTTGCCGCAAACCTTCAGCTTGTCTGATCTGCACCAGAAAGTAATTACCTCTTTTATCAACAATAAGGAGCACACTACGGGTATTTTGTATGGCAATGAGCAGGCATACTCAGCTTCGAACCATACCTTGGCAAAAAAGATCCCCGGGGCCTCCTATACATTGGTCACGTGGCGTCAGCAGGACGACCCACATTGGTTCGGCGCACGTATACCCGGCAATTTGATCTCGGCCGAAAAACTTACCTGGATCAGCCGGGACGGGATAACTACTTACCAGTATCAGAAGTTTTCGGGTAAAGATTTGAGTAAGTTAGCAGACACAACCGGCAGCGGCGAACACATTCGGTTTATACTGTCGCAGAAAGCATCTGTTATGCCATGATTTTTGAACGATACATAGGGCCTGAAAATACCAGGGTATTTGCCATTTCACCAAAGGTGATCTGGCTTTCTGCACTTTTTATGGGAATATTGGCATCTATTCCCAAGATATTGCAATTTCAGGGCAGCCTAGTTGAAATCATTGCCGACTGCATCATCGCCTTTTGCTACTCGTTGTATGTGTGGTTCTACAATCTGTATACCTTGCCAAGGTACACGCACCAGACCATTACCACCAAGTTCTTCGGAAACCGTCTAACCAAAAGCCTGTTGCTGGGCATTTTGGTGATGGGGATATTGGTACTGATGAACCAGTTGGTATTCAAAGATCGGTTGATCGGGTCGATGATGTTGATGTATCAGTTCAGAGGGGTTTTGATCAATCTCACTGTTTACATGTTCATTTACCTGCTTTATCAGAGTTTTATGAACCGGGTGATCGCTGTCGAACTGGAACGCATCAAATCTGACCACCTGGAAGCCCGTTACGAGTTACTAAAGCAACAGGTTAATCCGCATTTTTTATTCAATAGCTTAAATACCCTGAAATCAATGGTGGAGATCAGCGATGAGCATTCGGCTGATTTCATTTTGAGGCTTTCGGATTTTTACCGCTATTCTTTAGAAAGCCGTAAAAAGGATGTAGTAGCTGTGCAGGAAGAAGTGAAAATGCTGAAATCGTATTTTTATCTGCTACAGGCCCGTTTTGAAGAGGGGATTTCTTTGGAAATGAATATTTTACCCGAGCATCAGAAGACCATGATACCGATATTCACTTTACAGCTATTAGCCGAAAATGCAGTAAAGCATAACATCATTTCTGTTGATCAGCCACTATATATAAAAATAACTTCGTCTGGAAACTGGTTAACGGTTGAGAATAACTTACAGATAAAAAGTATTCCGGAGCTGTCTACAAAAATTGGCCTGGAAAATATCAAACAGCGTTATCTGCACCTTACTGGCCGGCCGGTAGAGGTAGCTGCAAACGAACAATGTTTTACCGTAAAGCTTCCGCTAAATGAACATATTGGTGCTTGAAGATGAGTTGAAGACCGGAAGAGCACTTATCAAGCTGATTTCGGCTGTCAGGCCAGGCAGTCAGATCGCAGGCCCTTTACAGCGGGTGTCATCCGCTGTAGACTATTTATCTGCTAATGCTTCTCCCGACCTTATTTTTATGGATATTCAATTAGCAGATGGGATATCGTTTGAAATATTTGATCAGATCAACGTAGATGCACCCGTTGTATTTTGTACTGCCTATGATGAATATGCACTCCGGGCTTTTAAAGCAAATGGCGTTGATTATATCTTAAAGCCGTTCTCAGAAGAAACCATTAGGGCAGCCTTTGCCAGACTCGAAAAAATCGGCGATGCAATCGGGGGGAGGCAATTGCCTGCTGAAATGATCAGGCAATTACTTCAGACTGATCAGCCTGCCAGTTTTAAGCAAAGTTTTTTGGTTTATAATAAAGGCAAATATACCACTATTGCCGTGGCAGATATAGCTTATGTTTTTGTGCGGAACGAACAGACTACCCTGGTAACGCTTGAAGGTGGAATGTTTGCAATTGATCGATCGCTAGACGAAGCAACGCGGCAGGTAGATGGTAAGTTTTTCTTCAGACTTAACAGGCAGTATCTTATCAGTTTTAAAGCAATTAAAGAAGTGGAACATTTTTTCGCCCGCAAACTGCTCATAAGACTTACAGTTCAAACAGATGAAAAGTTGTTAGTTGGGAAAGATAAATCCACTGCTTTTTTGCGATGGTTGGGGGAGCGTTAGCGGTTATTACAAGTGATACGATCCGCAAAATGATGAGAAGCTCGATTTTTCGACGATCTTAAATTTTCACACGATTGAGGTCTTGCAACAGCATTTGTAATTGCACTAAGTGATTTTATAAGTGTTCTCTTTTTCATAGCAAAGACATTCTATAAGCCTGAGTGTTTTTTGATCCACACTACTTGTCTTAAAGTTGCCTTACAGCGAGTGAAATCGGCCTATTTTCATAGGTTAGGCAAAAGATAAAATAATAGCACGCAGCTTACCACTATAATACCAATCGTTAGCAAAAGTAACAAACCATTTTGCGGAGCTACCATTTGAGACGTGATCTGCTTTTCCGTTCGCAGGTATCTCACATATCCTAAAAGCGTGGTCAAAGCGCCAACAGCTACCAGGCCAGTTCCGATAAATGCCGAATGTCCCTGTGAGGTAGCTAAGGGATGACCCGTCACAACGATAGAGACTTGTTTAACAAACAGTGAGAATTTGACGACCACAAAACCAAAGCCCATTATGGCGATGCTGGTACGCACCCAGGCAAGAAATGTGCGTTCGTTGGCTAAATGGTCACTCATTGTTGATCTTGGTTCGTTGTCTTTATTCATGATTTTGTTTTTTGCCTGATCACTTACGCTGGCAAATTAGATAAATAAACCTGAATGATAAGCATCAGGACGGTTGGTAATGTTGTCGCCAAAGTATTCATAACTATGTTAGATGTGTATGCAAGTGCGCTGGTGGATGGTTGTTCACTTTTACGAAACCTGGATAGTTCCGGGGCGATCAAATGGTATCGGTCTGACAGGTCCTTAATCAGGTTCTTAAACATGAAAGAGGACGAGGATAGCCGTGCAGTAAAAGTAGGGCGGGTGCGTCTTTTATGCCGGCTTCGCGATAAAAGATCTTGATCCCGGCGATCTCCATGTAATTATAAGTAGTCTGATTTTGCATTACATAACTAAAGCTTTATTTTTAAGCACGCTCAATCCCTGATAATGCAGCTTTTTTCTGATTCAATGTAGATGATTAAAATTTTTTTTGAGAAGATAAAGCCTTAAAGCTCAGATCACGGCTCCTTAAAACATTATCTCCTGTACTGTGCTGCAGCGTATTCGGTCAACTAAAACAAGAATAACAATAATGAGCGTGACCTGTTTACACCATCAATATCACTTTAATGGTAATGGTAATTGTTATGAGTATTATATCGAACAATTAAAAAAGTCCTTAACGCGTTTTAAATCCTGAGGCTTTATTATAAAAAGCATTAAGCCGTTTTTCGATACGGCTTAATGCTTCTGTTATTTCTTCAATAGTAACGTAATTTGATGCCTGAAAAATTCAGCTCGTTGTTTTATCACCAAATTCTTACTCTTTCGTTTTCTGCTTTATAGTTTTTATCATCTGGTTGTATGTTAAAAGCCCGGTAAAAAGGCGCGAAGTTCATAAGTGGTCCGTTTACCCGCCACATGGCCGGCGAATGCGGGTTGGTGTTTACATAAGTACGCAGAAAAGCGTCTCTGGTTTTTACTCGCCATATTCTTGCTATAGATAAGAAGAAGCGCTGGTCAGGCATAAAACCATCAATTTTTTCATTGCCTTTGCCCTGTTCCGTCATTTTAAAGGCATCGTAGGCGATAGCTATGCCACCATTGTCTGCAGTGTTCTCGCCCAGGGTCAAAGGTCCTTTAATATGCACTGTGTCCAACACAGTGAAAGTGCTATACAATTCAGATAGCTTTGTAGTTCTCTCTTTAAATTTCCTGTAATCTTCTTTTGTCCACCAGTTTTTTACATTTCCATCTTTATCAAATTGGGCACCCTGGTCGTCAAAGGCGTGTGTCATTTCATGACCTATCACCATGCCTATTCCACCGTAATTGATGGCATCATCTGCTGAGAAGTCGAAGTAAGGGTACTGAAGTATACCGGCAGGAAATACAATTTCATTCACTGGCGGATTGTAGTAAGCAGTAACCGTTGATGGTGTTGTTTGCCACTCTGTTTTATCAACAGGCTTATTTAGCTTTGCCAGCTCGTATTTAAAGTCGTTTTTATTAAGCGATATTATGTTCTCAAATAGTTTGGTCCGGGTAATCTGCACATTATCGTAGTTCCGCCACTTATCTGGATAGCCTATTTTCTTTATGATGGTGTACAGTTTTTCTTTGGCTTTCACTTTTGTGCTATCGCTCATCCAATCAAGCTGATTAATGCGGTTTTCAAATGCTTTTTGTAAATTATTCACAAGGGTAAGCACGCGCTTTTTGGCATCTTCATTAAAATACCGCTTTACATACAACTGCCCTAATGCCTGTCCTAACAGGTTGTCTACAATCGCGGTCATAGTCTGGCGGCGCGACTTCTGTGTATCCTCACCTGACAGGACTTTGTTAAACTCGAATGAAGCGTTTATAAATGGCTGACTTAGAACAGGTGCATAGTTTTGAATCGTAGCAGCTTTCAAATAGGTTTTCCAGTTGGTAAGACTAACCGACTTTAACATTGTATTTAACTTGTCATAGTAACCTGGCTGCGCCATGTCAATGGAGTCGGTAGTGGCACCTATTCCGGCGAGCAAAGTAGTCCACCCGATATTCGGTTGACTTTTTGACATAGCAGATACAGCCTTTTTGTTAAAGTTTGCGTTAACATCTCTTAACTCAATATTGGTTCTGCTACCTGCAGCTAACTCCTTTTCTATTAAGTAGACTATATCCGCATTCTTAATGCTTGCGAATGACTGCTTCCTGTCAGCTGAAACAAAGTTTGTAAGTAGTTTTTATAAGCTTTTTGAACCTGCAGCGTTGTTGAATCTGTTTTAAAATAATAACCGTTTTCTGGCAAATTGATGCCTGCCTGGTAAACATGGGCTATGTTAATCGAACTGTTCTTGTTATCAGGGGATACGCCGAAGCTGATTAATAAACGGTCGCCCGCAGCTGTCTCAGCTGCGATGAATTTCAGAAGCATAGATATGCTGTTTATAGCTTCAATACGCGCAAGTATAGGCTTAAGAGGTGCATATCCGCGGCTATTAATAGTTGCCATATCCATACCTGAAGCATAAAAGTCTCCAACCTTCTGTTCAATGCTGCCAGCGGTGTTTTTTGTTTTAGATACGCTATCCAGAATATTTTGCAGTAAACGCTTCTGCGGGATGTTTAAAAACGAGTAAGAGCCTACACCCGCCTGGTCATTATCTATTTTTGCGGTATCGTACCAGCGCCCGTTTACATACCTGAAGAAATTATCGCCTGGCTTAACAGAGGGGTCAAGCCCCGGTACATCCACAAAGCTTTTATGCTGTGCATTTGAATAATTGTAAGCGAGAAGAAATAGTAAGGTTAAACAAAGCGTAGCTACCCGTTTCATAAAATAAGATTTGTTTAAAGGTAGTAATTGTATCTAAGTCGCCAAAAAGCACAGGCTAATCCTGTTTGTCGCGTAAGTCTTAATTGAAGTTGCTACGATTTTATTGCGGAGTATACCCAATAGCTGTGTTGAATAGGATTTAAACCGCACATTAAGAAAAATATAAGGAGACGCAAGTTGCTTTCAGCTGTTGAATACTACACCTTTATTTGGCGTTCAGGTGCGTCGGTAGATGAGATCCGCCTTCCGTCGGTTGGTTAGTTATTGATATAAATTGCTTAACGATGTGACAACAAAAATCACATTGTTAAGCATACCTATAGGCATCGTTTGAGACTTTTATGCCAAATTAACGTTGTGATTCCATCAAGCTGCTGTTAATAAGACCACCGTTTATTAGGTTACCCGATTATTTTAATACTAAGTTGCTATAAATATGATATTCACCTGGCGCATAAGTAGCGTTATACGGTAACGTAACGTTAATGGATGTTCCCGTCATGTAGTCGTACCATGTACCTGCACTAGGGAATGCCACTGTAGCTGATTGACTATTCACATCAAAGTTGCCAACAACAACTACGTTTTGCCCCGAACCTGTTAAGTACGCTGTTTTAACAGAACCCGACGAGTTGGCAGTGATAGTTGATGTTGAGAATACCGGATTGCTGATTTTCATTTTAATCAACTTAGCGAATGCTGCATAAAGTTTATGGCGCAGCGGATCTTTATTGTATTCCCAATGGATGGGCTTTTCTCCGGTGCGCCCGTTCTGATCAATAGAAACGTCGTAACCTAATTCTCCAAATTGCCATATCATTTTCGGCCCGGGTGCAGTTAATAGGAATGCTGCCGCTGCTTCCTGGCGTGCTAATGCTGTAGACAGTGTTTTTACGCTGTAGCCGTTTGCACCTGATGTATTACCATATTGCAGGTTTTTAAACATAAGGCGTTCTTCGTCATGGCTTTCCATATAGGTAACCAGGTTGTCTGGCTGGGAGAAACCCGAATGACTGGTAAAATAAAGCCGCGAGATGTTTGATGTGGGTACATAACCCATTGTAGCCTCATTGAAATTGTAGTTAACGTTGCTCCAAAACATCATGCCGTTATCTGATAACTCTTTTTCTTCGCGGTCACTGCCGAAAAACTCCAATATGTTATAAAAGTTATTATTGTCTATACTTTTAATAAAGTTGTTGTACTCGTTCCATATGGCAACACGGCTTGCGTCATAGGCGGCAAATGAAGCATCGTCGCTGCTTACTTTTTCGGTGAATCCCTTTGCAAGGTCAAAACGATAGCCATCAATTTTAAACTGAGTCATATAAAACTTCATTACGTTTTTTGCAAAGTATTTGGTTGCGGCACTTTCGTGATTAAAATCGTACCCAACGTTGTATGGATGGGTTGGGTTCACGTTGAACCATGGGCTGGTACTTGTAGGTTTTTGTGTAGCCTTGTCAAAGTAAAGCTGCACCATCGGGGATTGTCCGAAAGAATGATTGAGTACCATGTCCAATATTACCGCTATGCCTCTGGAGTGGCACTCGTCAATCAGCGCTTTTAAATCGTTCTTTGTACCATAGTATTTATCTACTGCAAAGTAAAACGAAGGGTTATATCCCCACGACAGGTTGCCTTCAAACTCGTTTATCGGCATTAGTTCCACTGCATTAACACCCAGGTTACTTAGGTAATCTAAAGTATCTTTTATTGTCTTGTAACTGTGTGTGCCAACAAAATCGCGCACATGCAGTTCATATATAACCAGCTTATTTTTGTCCGGACGAACAAAGTTGGTGTTTTTCCAGGCATAAGCCGGCTGATTAGCTTGCATAATACTTACTATACCATCCTGGCCGGCAGGGTAGGGCTTTAAGGCAGGGTAAACAGAAGCCGGTATATATTGGTCATTTGCAGGATCAAGCACTTTTTCACAGTAGGGATCGGCCACTTTTAAATTACCATCAACCAAGAATTGATAAGCATACTCTTTATTAGCATCAAGATTGTCTATTTGTACCCACCAGTTATTTCCATCAGGGGTAACGTTCATTGCAGTAGGCTGCCAGTTGTTAAACTCGCCAATTACACCAACTGAGATTTTGCCGGGTGCATATAAGTTAAATATGGCAGATGTACCAGAGTTGATAAACGTTACTCCGTCGCCCGCACCAACGGGCAGTGCTTTACCATTGGTTACTGGTGGGTTAACTACGCCACCTCCGCCGGTTGTTGGCGTGCCGGGATCAACATTTTTTTTGCTACAGCTTACGGTGCCCAACAGCAAGCCAATGATTCCCGTTAGTAAAATAATCCTTCTCATAAGTACAGGTTTGTTAATACAGCTTCAGCTGTTATGTTTTGTTGATTTTATTGATGTAAAATATAACCGGTAGTTGCAGGTATGGTAATAATATTGCTAACGGTAGAAATGCCTTGCTGGTTCACTTTGTCACCGTCAGCTACGATTGTCCAGTTGCCGGCCGGCAATTTATATTGCTTTGCAGAAGCATTGCCGTTAAGGATAACCATAATAGTGGTCCACTTATCTCTATTCGCGTTGCCGTTCAATGTGTAAGCAATTAGTTCCTTGTCGTTCGTTGTTATAAAACTGAGGTGCTTCTGAATCAGTTCAGTTGTTGGCATTCGAAATGCCGGATGACTTTTACGTAAATTAACAAGACCCCTGTAGTAATCATAAACAGCCTTATAATGAGTTTTGCGATACCAGTCAATCTGGTTAATACTATCTGGCGATTTGTAAGAGTTGGCTACTCCTTTCTTAGTTCGCAGGAATTCTGCACCCGAGTGCAAAAACGATATACCTTGTGAGGTAAGCACTGTTGTATTGCTAAGTTTATCCATCTTTATCAACTCTGCTTCAGTAGCATCAGGATTAGCTATTTTAAGGCGATCGAACAAAGAATTGTCGTCATGGCAGGATGCATAACTTATAGCCTGGTAGGGTTGACTAGCCCATGGCACTTTAGAATAATTTACAGCACTGTAATCTATTTGGGGGTGTTGTACTGCACCGGCAATGCCAAATTTTACACTTTCTGCGGTACCAGCCTGTGCACTCACAAACCCTCGGGATTTTACATCACTAAAGCCACCTTTAAGTCCGTCTCGCATGTCATCCCCAAATGCGGCTATCTGGTGTAGTTGTGCTGTGTGGGCTTTGGTTGCACGCAGGCTGTCAGGCAATACGCTATCACCAGCGGTCCAGCCTTCGCCGTAGATAAATATAGTGGGGTCGTATCTGTGAAGCGCATCACTTAACGCGTTCATAGTAGCAATGTCATGCACTCCCATCAAGTCAAACCTAAAACCATCAATGTGGTATTCTTTGGCCCAATACAATACCGATTCGATCATGAATTTGCGCATCATCGGCCGTTCAGATGCAGTCTCATTACCACATCCCGTTCCATTGGAGTATTGGCCCGAAGCAGTTTTGCGGTAAAAGTATCCCGGTGCAAACTGATTAAATACCGAGTGTTCAGTATCATTTGTGTGATTGTAAACTACATCTAAAACTACCCTCAGCCCGTTAGCGTGCATGGCTTTTACCATCTGCTTAAATTCGCGGATGCGAACATTACCGTTATATGCATCGGTTGCGTAGCTACCTTCAGGTACGTTATAGTTCTGTGGGTCATAACCCCAATTGTACTGACCGTTTGATGATTTAGATTCATCAATTGTAGCAAAGTCAAAAGAGGGGAGTAGATGAACATGGGTTATACCCAGCTCTTTCATATGGCTTAATCCTGTAAACTGGCCGTCGGTGCTTCTGGTACCCACTTCGGCTAAGCCCAGAAATTTTCCTTTATGTGTAATCCCGGAATTTGGGTCAATGGAAATGTCTCTTACATGAGTCTCGTACAGTACTATATCGGTAAAGTTCTTTAATGCCGGCTTTTTATCAGCAGCCCAGCCAGCAGGGTTTGTTTCTGCCAGGTTAACTACCATGCCGCGTTTTCCATTACTACCTACGGCTTTAGCATACATATCAGGCACTTCCAGCAACCATTTACCGGCTTGCATCACCTGAAAGGTATAATACTGGTTTTTAATATCCTTTAACACCGTTGCCGACCAAACACCATTCTCTTGTTGCTTCAAGTCAAGCGTTTGGAGCGCATTACCGCCGTGGCCTTTGGAGTACAGGCGAAGCTTAGCAGCCGATGCTTGAGGCGCCCAAACTTTGAATACTGTTTTTAAAGGGGAATAGGTGACGCCCAGGTCAGTTCCGTTATAAACCGGATAGTTATCTGCTACCGGCCTGAGTGATGTTAAAGTGATCACCAATAAAAGTATCATTACGTAAAACCTACACCCCTTCATCTGATTTTCTGCTATTTGATTTTTTGATACTTGATGTCTTTACCGTCTTGTACATATATCACAGATACCGCAGCACAAAGCATGAAAATGCCTGCAAGCACCAGCGCGTAAATGGCTTGTCCGCCAAAAAGGTTCTTTACAATCCAGCCTCCGAAAAAGCCATTTATGATCTGTGGAAAAGTGATAAAGAAGTTGAAGATCCCCATGTAAACGCCCATCTTCTTAGCGGGGATAGAACCTGAAAGGATCGCATAAGGCATAGCCAATATGCTTGCCCAGGCAAGACCAATACCTGCCATGCTGATAATAAGCATGTATTGATTTTGAATAAAGAAGATAGAGATCAACCCTATACCGCCTGCTATCAGCGAAAATGAATGTGCCAGCTTACGGCTTGTTGCGCGGGCAATGGCTGGCAAGCATAAAGCGTACAACGCTGAGATACCGTTATAAACCCCAAACATTAGCGTTACCCAATCGCCGGCTTTTGCCGCATTGACGGATGTTGTATCTTTTAAATCTACATGAAAAACATGGGTAGCGATGGCGGGCGACGCAAATACCCACATAGAGAATAACGCAAACCAGGAGAAGAATTGCACTAAACCCAGTTGCCTCATCGCCATTGGCATACGTTTAAAATCCTTTATAATTTCACCTAATCCGTTGGACTGTTCCGCTTCTGCTTCTTCCGGGTGAAATTGCGCATATTCGGTAGGTGAGTACTCTTTGGTTCGCAGAACTGTCCACAACAGGCAAATAATCATTACAGCAGCCCCTACATAAAAGGAGTAAATCACATTTGGTTGTACATGACCCGGAGCTGCTGCTTTGGTACCCATGAAGTAACTAATAAGCCAAGGTAGTACAGAACCCGTAACAGCGCCCAGCCCAATCAGAAACGTTTGGATAGAAAATCCTAAACTGCGTTGGTTATCCGGCAAGTTATCACCGATTAACGCCCGAAAGGGTTCCATCGCAACATTAAAAGACGCATCCATTATCATAAGGATACCTGCACCTACCATTACCGGTGGTAAAAACATCAGCATAGCTGAGTTTGGCATAAATAGTAACGCCAAAGCAGACAGAATGCCACCTGTTAAAAAATACGGCTTGCGACGGCCCAGGCGGTTCCAGGTGCGGTCGCTGTAATGCCCTATGATAGGCTGAACGATCATGCCGGTAATTGGCGCCGCAAGCCAAAATAGTGACAAGTGCTCCACATCTGCACCAAAGCTTTGCAATATGCGTGATGCGTTGCCGTTTTGAAGCGCAAAGCCAAACTGAATACCCAAAAAGCCAAAGCTCATATTGAATATCTGCCAGAAGGTAAGTTGCGGGCGCTCAATAACCTTGTGCGGTTCTACAATAGCTTGCCCCGTTGCCTGTTCTGTTAAAACTGTCATTTGCTTAGTTCTATTACCAGGGCGGTTTTTGCAGGGATGTTTAGCTGCTTTAAATTACCCAGTTTTTCGTGAGTTATAATGTTAGTGCCAGTTGTAAAACCAGTTGTGCGCTCCTTAAAGTCTTCAGCATTTGAAACAGCATCTTTTTCGCCGCCGTTATAGGTTATCATAACGGTTTTTTGCGCATCGTACCTAAAGTAGGTGTAAATGCCATTTCGCGGTATGTATTGCATAAGCTTGCCGGTTTGCAGCGCTGGTGTGGTTTTACGATAGTTGGCCAGGGTACGCACATAATTAAAAGCTTCGTTTTCCTGTTTATCACGACCATCAGCGGTGAACTTATCTTTTCTGTCGCCAGCCCATCCGCCGGAAAAATCTTCACGAACAAGCCCGTCCGGGTTGGAATAGCCTTTCATTAATATTTCATCGCCGTAGTACATTTGCGGTACACCGCGCATAGTTAACAGCATGGCCATACCAGATTTAAACTTTGTAAAATCTTCATTCACCACAGAGTAGAACCTGCTCATATCATGATTGTCCAAAAAAATTGTATTGCGCGTGGCGTCCTGATACATAAAATCCTGTGCTACAATATTGTACAACCTGTTCACGCCATCTGTCCATCCTTCTTTTCCATTTAATGCTTCGGTAATAGCGTCTTTGATCTGCGCGTCGGTAATGCCGGGTAACTGAGTGTCAAAGCCACGGTTTACTGTATTTCCTTGTGTGAAATACGCCTGGTTAGCAACAGACCATACCAATGTTTCACCAAAGATGGAAAGGTGAGGAAACTCTGCTTTTATTTTCCTGGCCCAGTCTGCCATGTATGCAGCGTCATTGTAAGGGTAAGTGTCCAGTCTTAATCCATCTATACCAGCGTATTCTATCCACCATATGTGGTTTTGCGTAAGATAGTTTTGCACGTAAGGGTTGCTTTGGTTTACATCAGCCATGCGTTTGTCAAACCATCCATCCAGCATCTGCTTTTTGTCAGCAGCAGCACCATGTGGGTCCATCACTGCAGCATCACGGAAGTTAGAATTTGTGTATTTAGGCCATTGGTGCACCCAGCTTTTCATCGGCATATCTTGTATAAGCCAGCTTTCGGTGCCAATATGGTTGTGTACGAGGTCTTTTATCACTTTTAATCCCATCGCGTGGCTTTTGGCAACATAAGTTTTAAATAACTCGTTGGTGCCAAAACGCCTGTCTATTTTATAGTAATCTGTAACGGCGTAGCCATGGTAAGATGCATGCGGCTCATCGTTCTCTATCTCGGGTGTCATCCATATTGCAGTTACACCTAAGTCTTTGAGGTAGGGGAGGTGGTTGATTAACCCTTGTATATCTCCGCCGTGACGAGAATACATCGAATCTCGGTGCAGCCCTGTTTCTAACATGCCTGGTACCACATCGTTAGACGGATCACCATTTGAAAAACGATCGGGCATCAGCAGATATATCAAATCTTTATTGGTTACTCCTTGCGCCCATTGTCCTGATTTATTTCGCTGCTTAAGCTCATAGGTGTAAACCACATCTTTTTTCCCAGCTTGCTTAAAGGTGATAGGGAATTTGCCCGGGCGGGTTGCCGCGCCAATGTTAAGATCAAGAAACAAGTAATTGCTATTCTCTACTTTATGCACTGCAGTAAGTTTCACCCCCGGATAGCTTAAGCTCACAGCACTTGCAGATATTTTGTCACCATGTACTATAAGCTGTACTTTAGGATTCTTGAAACCTACCCACCAAAAAGCAGGTTCTATCCGTTCAAGGGCAGGAATTTGCGCCAGCAGGCAGCCTGACAATAACAAAAAGGTCAGCGTAATATTAAACCTTAATTTCATAATGGTGTAAGTTAAGAACCGGAATAATAAAAGGCCAGCCTACTTTAAAAGGCCAGCCTTAGCGTACTACTGTTTTACCAGTGTGTACGCAGCTTTCGCGTTATCTGTGCCGATTGGCGTGAACGTGAATTTATAAGTTCCATTTGTTGCAACCGGGATATCGTCGGAGTTGCTCGATGCCAGAGTTGCGCCGTCCGCGCCAGTTTTAGGAACGCCGTAGCTGGTTCCCCAATCGTGATTTTTTCTTACTTTGAAGTGCCCTGTCGAAATAAGCGGAAGAGTGATTTCCCAAGCGCGTGTACCGTTGTTAAACTTCATATCAGTATCGCTGCCCCATCCACCGGCTGTTGCGTCGCCTATCAGGCTGTAGTAAGCATCAACGGCTACCATTGTAATCGTTTTTGCATTTAAATCTACCGTTACAAAGTACTGACCTACACCAGGTGCACTTATGTTCCCTCCGGATGTGCTAATTGCGCTGCCGCTAACTATACCATAAGCAACATCCCATTTCTTTTCAGGTGTTATCTTAAAATCTAAATTACCAGTAGTGAAGTTTATTATACCCGTATAAATGCCATTGCCTGTTGCAGATTGCAAGCTATCGGCAGTTGGTGGGTTCCAGCCCTGATAAGCACCCGGCACATAAACGTAAGACACCAAGGCGAACGGAGTAGCGGTAATTGTAACTACATTTGAGTAAGCAATGTTACCCGGAGTAGTTGAGCTTAAAGATGATTTTAACCGCATTTCTATTTGCGCAGCAGCACCACTTGGCATATTCATGGCTAAAAGCAAATTATTGAAGTCTTGTACGGTATAGGTTTTGGTTAACGCGCCAGTTGCTAATGCGACTTCTGTTGGAGAAGCAAAGTTAGTGCCCTTAGCCGCAATTTGCAGGGTGTTGGTTACCGCCGCTTTGTACCCATAATCTTGCGGGCTGGCTGTTATGGTAATTGCTGTTTGGGTTAAATTAGCTTTTGAAAGTGCCGGGCTGGTTGTTGAAGCCGCTAAGGCACCCCCAGTGGCTGGTTGTGCTGTAACCCGTACTTCATCTTTTTTGCATGATGCCAGCACAAATACGGCAAGGCAGCTGAATGCTAAAAATTTGGTAATGATTCTTTTCATTGTAAAATCTTGTTTGAATACGTTTAAATTATAGCAGTATTACGGGCCTGGCAATGCCGGGCCTGTAAGTTGTTTTAGTAACCCGGATTTTGTTTTAGTGTAGGGTTGGCTGTAATATCGTCTGTTGGGATAGGGTAGATGTTCCTGAAGTCTTCTACACTTTTACCGTTGGCAACACCACCTTTAAATGGCCACAGGTAAGTGCCTGTGGTAAATTTACCGAAACGAATAAGGTCAGTGCGGCGGAAACCTTCCCAATACAGCTCGCGTGCCCTTTCGTCCAAGATAAAATCCAGCGAAATAGAGGTTACGTTGCCGCTTGTATTGCCATAAGCACGTGTGCGGATATTGTTAACATAAGTTAACGCATTACCTAAATTACCGCCAGCGCCTCCGCGCAAAACGGCTTCTGCGTAAATAAGATACACCTCTGACAGACGGAAAAGTGGAAAGTCAACATCAGCAAAATCAAGGCTTTGGCCGGCTGCGCCTGAACGGTTAACGTTGCGGTACTTGGTAACGGCAAAGCCATCGGTAAATGCACCCTGATCTTTAATCTCTAAGTTCTGGCCGTTAGTGTAGAACTGTGCGCGTTTGTCTGCAGCTCCTGTATAATCAGGGAAAAGGTTGGGCAGGTTCTTGGTAGTACGTGCGCCACCCCAACCGCCACTGATACCGAAGTTGCTGGCAGATTCTGAGCCGCCAACCGGTGCGTGGGTCAGGAAAGTTGTACCGCCGTAGCTTTGGGTGCGTAAGCCATCATAATTAATAGTAAAGATGTTTTCGCTGGTGTTTTGCTGATTGTCGGCAAGCATTAACCACTGATAATTGCTTATAAGTGAGTAACCGGAACCAATAACTTTGTTGGCATAAGTAATAGCGTCATCAAATCTTTTTGTGCCAGTATAAACTTCGGCATTCAAATAAAGCCTGGCTAGTAAAGCCCAATCAGCAGCCTGGTCGGCACGGCCGTATTCATTTGATTTTGGCGCAGCTAATGTTGGTTCTATGGCTTTCAATTCCGATTCAACATAATTGAAGAGCGTTTTGCGATCTGCTTGTTTAGGTACGGTAACACCTATTAGGTCACTTTCTGTAACCAATGGTACTGAACCATAGAGGTCAAGCAAAACCCAGTATTGAAATGCCCTAAGGAAACGAGCCTCAGCACTGAACCTGCGGATTTTATCTGCGTCCTCTCCGGAGATACCGCGGCTGCTTAACTGGTCATCGGCAGATTGCCTGATGAATTCGTTAGCCAGCGTGATTTGGTACAAACTACGGTAATAAAGGCCTTTCAGGAAAGGATTGGCTGCAGACCAGTTCATGTTATGGAAGTCCTGTATGCCTACATCGCCCCAGGCAATTACAGCTTCGTCTGTGCTTAGTTCTTGCGCTTTCCAATAAAGGCGTAAAAAGTCTGATGTACCCTCGTCTATGCCTTGTACGTCGCCGTTACCGGCAGGGCCCTGGTTACCTGTTAAGGCAAAGGAGCCGTAAACTTTGGCAAATGCCTGTTTGTAACCGTCGGCATTTTTGTAAACCGTTGCCGAGGTGATGTCGTTTGTTGGCAGTAAATCGAGTTTTTTGTCACACGAAAATACACTGCCTGTAAGCACTGTAATTGTAAATGCTTTTAAAAAGTTCTTTTTCATATCGCTTATTATTAGCTGTATACGTTAATATACGATTGAGTTAAAATTTCAGGTTTACGCCTAGTACGTAAGTACGCGGGCGTGGGTAAATGTTATTATCTATACCACCGTTTACTTCCGGATCTACCCCTTTATATTTGGTGATAGTAAACACGTTTTGCACGTTGCCACTTACGCTAAGCTGTGCAGAGCCGCCTAGTATTTTACCAAAGTTGTAACCAAGGCTCGCATTGTCCATCTTCACGAATGATGCATTCTGGATGTAGTAATCAGATAAAACATTTTTATCGTTTGCACCTATCAGGCCACTTTCCAATACATTGGTGGAGCCGTTATTTAAATAACCAAGCGGATTAAGAATGCTGTTTCTGGTACCTGTACTTGAATAAACGTTATTGTAGGCATAGTTACCTACGTTAGCACGCATTACTACAGCAAGATTGAAGTTGCGGTAGCTAACATTACTGGAGAAACCGAATATATACTTAGGATCCGGCTGTTTGTATAGATACAGGTCTTTATCATTAATAGATCCATCACCGTTTCTGTCTACGTACACGTTATCTAACGGTTTACCATCTGTACCATACACCTGCTGGTAAACGTAGTATGCACCACGAGGCTGACCAACAATAATACGCTGTACGCTAGAGCCTGTTCCGCCTGATACACCGCCAGACGCAATCCCCGTACTGTTAGGATCATTTACGAAAGTTAACTTTGTAATTTTGTTTTGGTTGTAAGTGGCGTTAAAGGCAACATCCCAGGCTACATCTTTACTTCTCACCACTTGTGCATTTAACGATACCTCGATACCCTTATTGGTCATGGTACCAACGTTGGTAACAAATGTATTAGAGAACCCTGCACCCGCAGCTACGTTAACTGGTGCCAAAAGGTCTTTGGTCTCTTTGTAATAGGCATCGATGCTACCCGTTAAGCGTCCGCCAAGGAAACCGAAATCGATACCTGCATTTGTGGTAGCACTCTGTTCCCATTTACGTTTAGGGTCATAAGCAATCGGGCGGTATAACTGGTAAAATGTATTACCGAACTGGTACGAAGCGGTTTGTGAACTAAGTGAATAATATGGTGTGTAAGCGTAGTTGGATAAACCATCCTGCTGACCGGTTAAACCATAGCCAACACGCAGTTTCAGATCAGAAAATAATGTATTGTCTTTCAGGAAAGACTCTTCTTTAATTTTCCAGGCCAGCGCACCTGAAGGGAATACCGCGTAACGGTTTAACGGGCTAAACCTTGATGAACCATCACGACGGATAGTACCTGTTAACAGGTATTTATTGGCAATTGTTAAGTTTAAACGGCCGTAGTAAGACAACAAACGGTTGCGTGGAATATCAAACGGATAAGTTGGGCTTGATACAACTGTACCGTCTGTTGTAAGATCCGGGTAATTGGTTATCGTAGTTTTGTAATCGTAATAAGCGTAACCAGCTACCGCATCAATCCGTGTATCAATGGCCTTAACTTCTTTAACATAGTTTAAGTAGCCCTCAAATGTGGTATTTAATACTTTGTTGTTATACTGGTTGTTTACACCACTATGTAATACGTTGTTGGCGTCTTTATACCTCCTGAAGCTTGATGCAGCAAAATCAGGCTGTACAATTGTACCCTTACCTTCAGATGCGTCGTAGCCAAAGTTTACGTTGGCATGCAGATCAGGCAGAAAGTGAAATTTATAATCTAACTGCAGGTTACCAATACTTCTTTTTACATCGCTTTTGTCTTCACGTTCTTCTAACAAACCTACCGGGTTGCGTGGTGCAAGCTGTTTAAGGCCTGTTGCCGATGAAGGGTCGCTGTCTAAGTATTCAAAATAGCCACCGTAGTTAGTGTTGCCTGACAACACAGGTTTAGTAGGGTCGAAACTTATGGCAGCACCTATTGCACCCTGGTTGGCAAAGCGCGCTTTGCTTGCGGTACCCCTCACGTTAAAATCGATTTTCAAATGATTATCGAACAGTTTTGGAGACAAGTTAATAGAAGCTGAAGCCCTGTTTAAGTAGCCGGTTCGTAGAATTCCCTTCTGATCCAAATACCCAACAGAGATTCGGTATGGCAGATTTTTTAACCCGCCGGATACGCTCAGATTATTGTCGTTGCTGATAGCGGTTTGATAGATCTCTTTTTGCCAGTTTGTACTTTCTGTACCTAAAAGGCCCTGGAAGGTTGCATTACCGTTAGCTTTTACATAATCCCTCAGCTGATCTGCAGACAGTACACTTACTTCTTTGGTAAGTACCGAAGCGGAAACCTGGGTATTTAAATTTACTACCGGCTTGCCTGTCGCGCCTCTTTTGGTGGTGATGATAATTACACCGTTAGATGCCCTTGAACCATAAATGGCAGTTGCTGACGCATCTTTTAACACGGTAAAAGTTTCAATATCGTTCGGGTTGATCAGCGTTAATGCGTTAGGGGCACCGGCAATACCGTCGTTGCTTAACTGTACACCGTCCACTACAATCAGCGGATCGTTGCTGGCGCTGATAGATGCCCCACCGCGTACACGGATGGTACTACCTGCGCCTGGTGCGCCACCGTTTGGCGTTATGGATACACCTGCTACCTTACCGGCAATTAATTGCTCGGGCGACGTAATGTTACCTGTTTGGAAATCTTTTGAACTCACTGTTGTAACAGCGCCCGTAAGATCTTTCTTTTTAACGGTACCATAGCCGATGACCACAATCTCGTTCAGTGATTTTGATGATGGTTGTAAAGAAAAATTGACTGTAGCATTATCTGTACCAACAGTTACACTTTGAGGTGCAGATGTATAGCCGATAAAGCTGGCTGTTAAGGTGTAAGTACCCGGCGCCACTCCGTTTATCTTGTAAATGCCATTCAGATCAGCAGCACCGGCCATAGTGGTGCCAGAAATAAGTACGGTTGCACCTGTTAACGGCTGGTTGTTCTCGTCAACCACTTTACCGGTAATGCTTCTTGTTTGCGCAAATATCGCTTGCGATATCAGCATCACTGCAAAAAGGAGCAAATACTTCTTTAGGTAATTGTTTCTCATTTAATTTTAAGTTGGTTAATAGTTTAAATTGGTTGCTTTTAATTACAGCCATCAATTGCTTAAAGGCTGCACGGTTGTTATCGTATTAATAATTTTTGTTGATCAATATTTATTTACAGACTTTCCAATCGGCCCGGCAATTCATAAAGTATGTGTATTGCCAATGGCCATAACTAGTGCCTATATGATTAGATCAACTGTTATGCAAGCAGAAATTTTTGCTATGCAGATAAATTATAATTGGTTTGTTTTCGAAGAGTATCCAGTGTTAACGGGATGATTTGCTTCGCTGATACAAATTAAATGAGCTGAAAAACGGTAAGCTATTTATTTACATAAAATTTAATAAAAAGGCGATTTGTTTAAATTTATAGTATTGATAATCAATAATATAAATTTTAAAAATCTGCAAAAATTTAACGGCTGTAGCATATTTCAATACACGAAGCATGTTTAAAAATCGATTTCCATGCGATAGGAGGGGTCGAAAAGAGCTAAATTTAGAAGATCTAACTTGTAGCCATAAACCTCAACTTGTATAAGGCTTATAAAAAGGGAAGTAAGAAAGGAAGTATTTTACCTTAGTGTATTAAGTACGGAAAGTAGTACCGGTTTTGCTCCTGATTGGAGAAGTTGCATTGTTAGTTTTTTGCGCCCGTGTCAACGGCTTTAATTGCCATTATTCGCTGGTCAAATTCGTCACCATGGATGAGTGCCTTGGCTTTAATTCGCATTTTGTATACGTAGATGGTCTTCTCTGAGTACTCCAGTATTTTTGCGATCGTCTCTGTGTCTGTAATTCCCATTCGCATTAAAGCGAATATCCTCAGGTCGGTAGTAAGTACCTCATGCTCTTTCGGCCATATTTGGTTCTCCTTTTTAAAGAGAGTGTTAAACTCTTCAACAAAGTTTGGGAAGATTTTTAAGAAAACCTGGTCGAAGGTGTTAAACAGCGTTTCCCGTTCTTTTTTTATGTTGATGTTGTTAGCCATCAACTGTATATCCTCATACCGTTTTGCAGGTAATTTTGTATCTACAGAACGTTTGATGCGTTCCAGTTGGAGGATGTATCCTGATATTACATTGAAAAAATAGCCAATATAGTCTTCCTTGATTTTGGTGCCTTCTATAAGCTTTTCGTTCACCCGCTCTATTACCCGCTCTTTTGCTTTCAGTTTTTTATTTCGCTTATATAAAAGGACAGAAATTACCACAACAGCTACTGCTAAAGCAGTAATCATGCTAAGGCTCCTTATATATAAGCGTTCTTCACGTTCTATAAACAAAAGTTTTTCGGAGGCTACCATGGGCAGTAACGAACCAATCTGGGTTTTTCGCTGCCTGGCACCATAAAATTCTGCATCGTCAAGCGCATGCTCAAGCGCTACGTAGGCGTTTTTTATGTCGCCCTTTTTGTATAATATTTCGGCCAGCCAAAATAATGCAATGGTTTCTTTGGTAGACGAGCGAATGTCACTTATGGTTGCACGTATAAGCAACGCGATGCTTTTATCGGGCTGCGACATGCTTTGGTACACGTTACTTAAGGTAGATTCTACAATTGCATCCTGGTGTTCGGTAAGCTTCTTCGACTTTAGGAGTTGGTAGAATATTGTTGCCGCAGAGTCATTCAACCCGTTCTTGTATTTTTTGTATCCGGAAAGATATAAGTTATCGTAAGAGCCGGGTTTACTTAAAGCTATGGCCGAATCAATATACTTATTTGCCAGTGAGGTATAAACAGGTGTATAATGCTTGTCGTTATTATAAGTAGCCAGGTCATAATAGGCGCGCATGGTTATGGAATAATATTCCATTTTAACGGAACTTTCCAGGCTTTTTACGTTAATACCCCGCATGCTCTCGAAGGTTTCCTTAAACATTCCCGACGACAGCAGGATAAAGCCCATCTTTATTTTACTAAAATCTTCTTTGGACTTGTCGTGAAGTGATTGGCTTAATGACAGTAACTTGTTAGCATAAACGTAAGCTGAGTCGTACTGATAAGATTTGTACTCGTCATATAGCTTATTACAAACCTCAAACTGGCCGTTAAGATCACTAGCGGGTAATTGCCGGAGCGTGGTTTTAATAACCTGAATTTGCTCTTCTTTTTTTTTATCGTAAGCGTGTTTTTTGCTAAACTCTGTCTTTAACTCATCAAAAAGCTCACCGTTGCCGTTGTCGGCAAACAGTACAAATGGTAAAAGACTGAAAATAAAGAGCAATAATCCTCTCATAATCAACAACAAGCCAGTGTCGCCTGGCAATCGAAAAAGTAAACTAATATAACACCTTTATACAACATAAATCAGCATCAGTTTAGTGCGCTGGTAAGTTATGCAATTAGGTACTTACTCTACAATGAATACGTGAGTTTACAGTTAGGACGAGCTTTGCGAAAGTAGTGCTGTAAATGTGTCAATAATTACAACGGAGTATATAAAGCAAAAAGGGCTGCATTTATATAATGCAGCCCTCGGTAACTGGTATTAGTAGATTTAGTAATTTGTTCTACTTCATCACGGATGTGACAGCGTCGCCAACTTCATGACCTGCATTAGCCTCGAAGTTTAAGCCTAGTAGCTGCGCTATAGTTTGTGCCAACTGTTTGTGGTAACTAATCGTGGCGGTTTTTACTTCTCCTGATGAGGGCGTATCCGGGCCGATGACTGCAAACCAGGTTTGTTCCGCGCCTGCCACTTCGGCACCGTGGTGTTTCCACGAATCTAGTGGCTTTTCGCCGCGGCCATGGTCGCAGGTAATTAGCAAGGTTGTCTTGTTTTTGTAAACCGGATCATTCTGTATCATATCCCATAAAGCCTTAATGTACCCGTCTTCCTGCTTGGCGCGTTCCAGGTAAGATTTGTAATTGCCTGCATGAGCCATGTCGTCGGTTTCATCAAATGCCATGTAGAGTACCCTTGGCTTAAATTGTTTTATATATTCTTTGCTGTATTCGTAGGTGATGAAATCTAGACGGGTTGAATCGCCCAGGTAATGGGGCACATTGTGTTGTAATTCGTTGAGATATTTTATACGCTCGTTGGCATCGGGCTTATTTACATCAACGTAACCAGAATACACCGCCAAGCCGGAGCGCTGCTTATTTAAAATCTGCGGAAATCGTTCCCACGATGCGAAAGCTGCAACTTTGCCTTCGAAACCCTTTTGTTTGTTAATGTACTCAAGCACATTCATGTTAGGGTTGGTAATTGGGTCGTTGGTGTTCATCCGCTTGTCAGGGAAGCCGGTGAATATTTCGTTATAGCCAGGGTAGGAGAAACGATAAGGATTGGCTACTTCATCCTTGTTACCCAAATCGCGGTTTCCGTATAGTTGGCCTTGCTTGCTTATAACCGACCACAAAAACGGGAACAATAACTTGCGTCTTTCTTCAGCAGATGTTGCCCAGAATTTCTTCCTTACCTCTTCTTTGTCTTCGGTGAAGTTAGAACTAATAAGTGCTGAGTCGGCTCCGCGGAACACCTCCTGCCAGCGCATTCCATCAAGAGTTACTATAATCACATTTTGTGTTTGATGCTTTTGTGCTGAAGCCGGCAGGATGCCAATTGCTATAGCTGCAATTAAGATCAGTTTTTTCATGGTAGGTTGTAAAAAAGCCGGGCCGCTATTGCTAACGGCCCGGCAGGTAATTAATTCAATTATTTAAGTATCCACATCAGGCCGTTAATGTCGTCGTTACCGCCAAACTGTGCATCCAGGGCCGCCTGGTAATTAGCGCGGTTGGCCGTGCGCTCGGCAGACGGGTACTGATAGCGCTGGGCTATACGGTTGCCGTTGCCTGTTCCTGGCCCGGTGGTAAAGGTTGGTACACCGGTACGGCGATAAGTGAAGTAAGACTCCAAACCCGAATGGCGGAACAGTGCAGCGTACTTTTGCTTCAATATCTTGGTAAGACCATCTGTTCCCGCCGCGTACTTTACAGCAGATTGATTGTAGTAATCAGCAAAGCTGAAGTTGATAGGGAAGGTGTCGTAGTTGCCACTTGCGGTTACGCTGGTAGAACCCGGGCGATAGAAGTAAGCAGTGAAGGTGCCATTTTCAGGAATACCGTATGATGCCATTGATGCTTTAATGCCCGCCTGGTACCACGTCTCGGCATTGCCCGCTGCCCAACCCCTGTTAATGCCTTCTGCAACGTTAAACATCAACTCCGGATACCCTATCTGTATACTCGGCTCACCTGTATAAGTAGAGTAAAAGTATTTGCGGTTTAAGAACGAGTACTGTTGTAAGCCTGCATTATTGTACATTACACCCTGATCAAGGCCAGCATCTGCACCTACAAAAGAGGCGAAATCTGTTGCGCTTTGTTTTTTGTTGTCAACAAGGTCGCGTACGGGTTCAGCAGTTACAAATACCCTTGGGTCTTTGAGCGAAGTCAACAGTCCAACATAGGTGCTGGACATGTTCTTGCGCGACCCGCTTTGACCGAAGTTGTTAGGGTTTTGCGGGTAGTAATTACTTGGCGATACAAACACATATTGCAGATTGTCTGCAGAGCTTGTCATCAAGGGGTATTTTGATGGGTTGCCAATAATATTTGCAAATTGTGCGGTAATGTTCAGATCTGCATCAGATGTCTTTTTACTTAGCTGAACAAGTAAGCGTATCCTTAAGGCGTTAACAGCTTTTTGCCATTTGCTAAGATCATTGCTATAATAAAAGTCATTCTTCAGCACCGCGCCTTCGCCGGTACCAAAGTCGTTAGGTTTAGCAATCATTTGGCCCAGGTCGCTGTTTGCACTTTCCAACCAATCCAGAGATTGTTTAAAAACCGCTTTTTGCGAGTCGTACTTCGGCGCCAGGTTATCTAAGCCCTGTAAAGCCTCGGTCATAGGTACATCGCCCATCTCCAGGCTCATTTTGGTAAACAGGTATGCTTTAAAGAACTTGCCCAACGCTTCGTACGGGTTTATTGCAGCGCCACCGCTGGCCGCCGCCTGTTTTTCCATAGCCAGCACGTTCTTTAGTGTAGTATAGTAGTCGTCACCGCCACCAAAATCATAACGGTTATTGCCGTAATAATCATAGTTGTACAGATAGTATTGGTCTACTACTTCTTTTTGTCCGTCCGGTAATTCTGCAATGCTGTTCTCAACACCGTTCAGCAACAGCGCTGCAGATACATTATTTGGTTTGTTGGTGTTTTTAGTAAGCTCGTCAAAACTCTTTTTACACCCGGTTACCGATAGCAAAACTGCTACAGGTAGTATGTATAATTTTAATGTTTTTTTCATGATCGCTGGTCCTCTTTGTTAGAATGATGCATTTAGGTTAAGGCCAAAGCTGCGTACAGTAGGCGATTGCAGGCCCGTTAAGCTGGTAGCGTAGTTATACTGATCCAGATCCACATCTTTAAAGCGTTTATCTTTATAGAAATAAAGCAGGTTACGGCCATATACAGTAACTGATGCCTTCTTTATGAAAGTTTTCTCAACTACTTTATTAGGAAATGCAAAGCTTAGTGTTACCTCGCGCAATTTGGTGTAAGTTTTGCTCATCAGGTTGGCTTCGTCCGCATTGTAGTACTTACTTACATAATCCTGCACAAAAGCTTTTGTAACATTAGGTGCGTACTGCAAAGCGCTATAGTTAAGCACCGCACCGGTTTTAGAGTCGTAGTTGATAGACGCATTGTTTGATATAACAACACCTTCGCCAACGTAAGTACCGCTATAACCTGCTTTACCAAAGTTTAACCAGTCCTGGTAGCGGGCTGCGCCCAGCGCACCTTCGGCGGTTTCTGCGTTAGCACCGCCACGCATGGTCTTGTTGTGCATGTAGTCTACAATAACGCCGCCTACAGAACCATCAAACTGTACGCCCAGGCTAAAGTTCTTGTACTCAAATTTGTTATATATACTCCAGGCGAACTTGGCGTTCATGTTGCCAAGGTATTGTGCAACAGGATTAATAAGCGGTTTGCCGGCAGCATCGTTAATGATCTGGCCTTGTGGATTGCGCACAAATGCACTTCCGTATAATTTATCTGTACGGTCTCCTGCTGCAAAGAATGTAGCATAAGTATCCTGTCCTTCAGGTAGCTCTTTATACACCTCCTTAAAGGTTGAGATGTTGGCCAATACATTCCATGAGAAACCATCCGGGTTTTTAAATGGTGTACCGCTGAGCGATCCTTCATAGCCGGTCTTTTTAGTTTTTAGCGCGTTCAGATACTCAATATTATAACCGGTTGCTGTTGATATCACGTTAGGCAAGATCCTTGGACCATCTATGTATTGGAAAGCCGTACCGGAAAACCCTAAGCGATTTTGCAGGAACTTAATATCAAACCCTTCTTCGTAGTTTACACGGGTAGAGGTTTTAATGCCATTTTGGTACAGGTAATCTGATGCGTAACCTGCGGTTTGGCTGTTGTACGGTTTGCTGATGTTGTACGATGTTGCCAATGAGTAATCCGGCCCATTGTACGGCGAGTTGTAGGTAGAGCCGTAACCAAGTGGATTGGTGAATAACGAAGAACCCGTGCTGCCACCAAACACCGTAATGGAGTTGAACGGTGCAGGGCCAATTGTTGTAGAGGTTGCGTCTGAACGGATGTTAGAGAACGAAGCCCTGCCTTTAAGAAAGGAGATAAACTCCGGCATTTTAACGTAGTCTGATATCACTGTAGCTACTGATACACTTGGATAATAATAGGTGGTTGGTACCTGGAAAGCCGAAGATTTATCTATACGGCCTGTGCTGGAAATAGTAGCATACTTACCGAAGGTTGCATCTAACGAGTAGTAAGCGCTTAGTACACGCATATCCGCATTGAAACTGGTAGACTGCACCGGGTTTTTTGAGTTGCTGAAAGAATACACTTCCGGCACGTTCAGGTAATCGGTAGATGTCCAGTTAGAGTTATAGGTTAGGTTGCGCATATTACCACCTACCAAGCCCGACAGGTTCAGGAACTTTTTGATGGTATAATCATAGTTTACCATCAACTCGGTGTTGTTATCGAACAGGTCCCGGCGATCTTCACGGTAGTCACCTTCGTTACCTTCACGGCCGTAAGGGTGTGCCGAGAACGGCATTTTTTCGGTACGCAGCAGGTTGTAAGTATCTATTTGTGAACGAAGAGTGGCATTCAGGTTATTATTGATCTTGTAGTTAGCCAATAAGTAACCAGTTGTATTGTTTTTGTAATGACCGCGGGTCCATTCTTTAACCATGAACCACGGGTTATGGTAACGGGTATACTCGGCAAATTGCTGCTGAATACCTTCTTTACCGGGCTGCCATATGGCTTTAATGTCCGGCGCGTTTACGTCCCAGTCTGCGCCGGTCCATACAGCTAAATTGTATATTAAGCTATTAGGGCCGTACTGTACGTCAGGAAAGTTGTCTGTAGTTTGACGGTTAAAGTTTACGTTGCCCTCAAATTTCCAGCGCGGGTTTGGGTTGAAAGATGCGTAGATATTTGCATTGGCAATATCCAGGTATTGTTCCGGAATATAGCTGTTTTGGTGTTGCTGTGAAGCCGAAAAACGCACAGTGTAGTTATCACCGTTAGCGCTTAAAGCAACGTTGTTGTTGGTTTGGTAACCGGTGCGCAGGAAATTGTTAAGGTTGTTTGCTCCACGCGCGGTATACGGAGTTGCCTGCCGAATGCCGTTTATAACAGGGCTATCATACTGCTGTATCAATTGTCCGTTAAAATACGGGCCCCATACGTCGTAATCAGCGTCTACACCGCCCGGTGCACCGCCCTTGCCGTCAACAAACTGGTAAAAAGTGTTCTCACCTGCACCATAAGATTTTTGTACTCTTGGAAATGCAAGAAAGCCAGAGTTTATTACTGTTGAGCTGTTAACATCCACAGTTAAACCTTTTTTGTTTTTGTTGCCTTTTTTTGTGGTGATCAGAATAGCGCCATACGATGCACGGTTACCGTACAAAGCCGCTGCAGCAGGGCCTTTAAGTACTGTATACGATTCTATGTCGTCCGGGCTGATGTTGTAAGTGTCGGTGTTAATAGGAAACCCGTCAACCACGTACAATGAAATGGCGTTACCGCGTAAGCGCACACTTGGCGCGCCGAGTAACTCTGCAGACGGACCTACCGAAAGGCCGGCTACTTTACCGGTAAGGCCGGTGATAGGATTGGGGTCGCGTGCCAGTGTTAGGTCTTCACCAGCTACGGTTTGCAGCGCGTAACCTACACGGCGGGTTTCTTTTTTTACACCGAGTGCGGTTACTACAACTTCGTTGAGGGCCTTACTGTCTCCTGTAAGGTTAACTACCATGGTTGTGCCGGTGCCAACCGTAGCCTCTTGGGGTGCAAAGCCTAAAAATTTAAATACCAGCACCTGGCCGGGGCTGGCTGTAATAATAAAACGGCCGTAAACATCAGTAGTGGTGCCTTGCGTGGTGCCTTTAAGCATTACGCTTACACCAGGCAGCGGCTGTTTGTTTTCGTCGTTTACTGTACCGGTAATCTTGTTTTGTGCAAACAAAATAAGCGGCATAAGGCTGCATAACAGTAGCATAGCAAACCTTTTAAAATGGGGGTAAATTTGTTTCATCTGCTTACAAAAATTCTAATGTGATTAGTTGGAATTTGTCAGCAGCAATACTAAACTTTGTTTATTATTTATAAACTAAGTTTAAGTTAAGTAAACCTTAAAGGTATGTTGAAACAAGGTTAAGACGTAGGTGAAATGGTAATGTAAGCTATATGTTTAAGTTAAACATAGTTAACATTAGTGCCTTTCTGATAGTTGTGCAGCTAGATGCTTAATGGTCATCTGCTTTAGCTCAGGTACATTACTAACAGGAAGGTTTTGCAGTTTTGCTTCATCATCCCAGTGCCGGAAACGGATAATGAGATCTTTGTCCGGGTTAGCCTCAAAAGCAGCCGCTTCTTCAGCAGTCATCACCCCTCCCTGGAATTCCAGCGTACCCTTGCTGGCAGGTGATAGCTTATTATAGTAGTCGGGGTATTTAAAGGTAAGATAGCGTTTGGCTACAACATGGCTTTGCACCAGGCTGGCCACCCGGGACGAAAACCCCAGGTTCAACAAATATTCGGCCCCAAGTTTTTCGTGGTCAACATTCCCCAAACCATCCATGCTTTCTGCCTCTCCTTCGGCAGCACATAAATGGCCTATGTCGTGGAAGAATGCAGCCAGTACCACCTCATCATCATATCCTTCTTCTTTGGCAAGCAATGCTGCCTGCGCCATATGCTCTAGTTGCGATACGGGTTCGCCAATGTAATCCTCATCGCCATGCAGTTCATACAAGGCAAATACTTTATCGGTGATGAGTTGCGGCGCGCGGTGAAAAGTAGGATCTATCATAATAGGGCAAATGACGAGGGTTAGTGTTACGCCTGTATTAAACCAGCGTAATATTTATACAAAATACAACTTTATGCTATTTAACAATCAATATTGTAAACCTTTTCTTGTTTGCTTTTTATATAATTTCTACTTTCCCGCCAACCAACTATAAGCGCACAGATGCAAGATGATGTTTTGATACAAATAAGCAACCGGATAAAGGAGAGGCGGCGTGAAAAGAATATTACCGTACAAGAGCTGGCCAACAAAGCCAATGTGAGTAAAGGATTAATATCACAAATAGAGAACAGCCGCACCATTCCTTCGCTCATTGTATTAATAGATATTATAAAGGCCTTGGATATAGATTTAAATGTGTTTTTTAAAGATATCCGTTCCAAAACAACTCCATATCCCATTATTATAAAGCGTAAGCAGGAATACGAAGGATTTGAAAAGGAGGACGCAGCGGGCTTTTACTACAAACGTATTTTTACACAGTCAATAAAAGGGTCTACAGTAGATATAGTATTGCTTGAACTGGATACGGATGCACACCGCCCGCAGGTACAAACCGAAGCATTTGAATATAAATACATACTAAGTGGTAAAATAGAATACCAGTTTGGTGAAGATAGGTATGTGCTTGACGAGGGCGACTCTATGCTGTTTGATGGTCGTGCCCCACATACACCTAAAAACATTGGGAAAAATGTAGCCCGCATGTTGGTGGTGTACTTTTTTGAAGCTGACCTACTTTCTTAAAAATATTTTAACATTGTGTTGGTTTAATTTTAATAAACATAGTTTAATATTGCTAAACATAAATGTTTTAACATGTCTATCAAACTTGTTGTTTTTGATATGGCCGGAACCACGGTTGCTGATGAGAATGGTGTAACAGCCATTTTCAAAACTGCTATGGCTAAATACGGCTATAATGTTGCTATCGAGCAGATTAATCCTATCATGGGCTATGAAAAAAAGGTTGCTATAGAAAAAATGCTCCTTGAAAACGAAGCAGATAAAAGCAAGATAACCGGCGAGCTAATTGGTAATATACACCGAGATTTTGTGCAATCAATGGTTCAGTACTATAAGGATGCGACAGACCTAAAACCACTTCCAAATGCAGAGGAAACAATGCTGGCTTTGCGTTCTGAGGGTAAGAAAATTGGTATTAATACGGGTTTCTCGCGGGAAATAGCCGAAAACATTATAACCAAGCTGCGCTGGCGCGAGAGAGGCATGTTCGACTACATGGTATGTTCTGACGAAGTGCTACAAGGCCGCCCAGACCCTGCAATGATCAGCATCATGATGCAGCAGGCTGGCATAACAGACCCAAAAGAAGTGGCTAAAGTTGGAGACACAGAGGTAGATATCCGCGAAGGCCAGAACGTTGGCTGCCGATATGTAATAGCCGTAACTACAGGCGCTTTTACCAAAGAGCAATTACAGCCCTATCATCCTACACACATAATTGACGATATTGCAGATGTGCAAAAGATCATAAACGAGCCGCATGCTGCTTAAGCTTAAACAACGTGTTGCCAAATGGCCGTACAGCGCCGTAACCATTATGGCTGCACTCTCGGCATTTGGGGCTTATACATCTATGTACGCGTTTCGCAAGGCTTTTACCGCAGCTACTTTTGCAGGCGACCAGTACCTGCATATCGACTTTAAGGTTTGGCTGGTGATTGCGCAGATTTTCGGTTATATGTTCAGCAAGTTTTATGGGATCAGGTTTATTGCCGAGATAAAAGCCAAACGAGGTCAGACCATTATATTGCTTGTGGGTATATCATGGCTGGCGTTGCTTTTATTTGCCGTAACCCCCAGGCCATATAATATCATATTCTTATTTATAAACGGGTTTCCGCTTGGGCTGATATGGGGTTTGGTGTTTGGGTATATAGAAGGCAGGCGTTCTACAGAGTTCATGGCAGCGGTGCTTTCTATCAGCTTTATATTTGGATCTGGATTTGTAAAGACAGTTGGTCAAACGCTGATGCTTAACTATGGAGTGAGTGAAAACTACATGCCATTTGTAACCGGCGCTATGTTTATTATCCCATTGATACTGTTTGTATTCTTGCTGGAGCTGATGCCATCGCCAACAGTTGAGGATAAGCAGCTGCGTACCGAGCGCCTGCCCATGAACAGCGAAGAACGAAAGGTATTTCTTGCCCGTTTTTGGCCCGGAATGGTGTTAACCATCATCATTTACGTGATACTTACCGTTATGCGCGATGTACGGGATAACTTCAACGTGGAGATATGGCACAGCCTGGGCGTAACTGATAAAAACATTTTCGCGCGGATTGACACGCCCATATCCATAATGGTTTTAGCGGCTATGGGCCTGCTGGTTTTAGTGAAGAAGAATTTACAGGCGTTTACGCTAATACACTTGATGATCATTTTAGGATGTGCCATTGCTGGTATTTCTACCGTTATGTTTAGCATGAGTATAATAGGCCCTGTAAGCTGGATGACGTTGGCCGGCCTTGGCCTTTATCTGGGTTACGTACCTTACAATGCTATTTTTTTTGAGCGTATGATCGCTACATTCCACTACAAAGGTAATGTTGGTTTCCTCATCTATGTTGCCGATTCTGTGGGATACCTTGGCAGCGTAACGGTACTGCTGATAAAAGAGCTCGGCAACCCAACTGTAAGCTGGAGCGATCTTTTTAAAGATGGCTTGATAGCGGTCGCGCTGATTGGCGGACTAAGCTGTGTGTTTTCACTTATTTATTTCCTGAGATCTTACCGAAAAGATGCTCAGATCATTGCTAAATCTTTATGAATAGACCGTCTGCCATAGTAATAGGTGCTGGCATAGTTGGCCTTGCAACAGCGCGCGCCTTGGCCGTTAGAGGATACGATGTAACCGTTTTTGAACGTAATGAGCGTGCTGTTGGCGCTTCAATACGCAACTTTGGAATGGTATGGCCAATAGGGCAGCCTACGGGCACGTTGTTCGAACGGGCAATGCTGTCAAAAAGTATATGGAAACAGGTATGTGCCGAGGCTGGTATCTGGCATGATGAGGTAGGATCTATGCACCTGGCCTACCATGACGACGAGCTGGAAGTAATGGAGCAATACGCAGCCATTAACAGCGGACTAAGAGATGTAAGCTTATTAACGCCGCAACAAGCGCTAAACAAGTCGGCGGCGGTGAACACTAACGGGCTTAAAGGCGCTCTTTGGAGCGGTACCGAAATGATAGTTGAAGCTCGCGATGCAATTGGCGCTGTTGCAAAACATTTGTCAGAGAAATACGGCGTTCAGTTCTACTGGAACACGGCAGTAAGCCGGGTAAGCAGCACTACGGTAACTACCGGCGAACGCACCTGGCAGGCCGATGAAATATTTATTTGCAGCGGCGTTGAGTTTGAAACCTTATACCCGGAACTCTTTGCGGCTACCGCCATCACTAAGTGCAAGTTGCAGATGCTGAGATTAGCTGCGCAACCGGCAAACCAGCGAATCGGCCCCGCGCTTTGCGGTAGCTTGTCTATGATACATTATCCTGGTTTTAAATCGGCAGCAAGCTTACCTGCCTTGCGCGCACGTTATGAGGAGCAGTATGGGGAACAGTTGAAATGGGGTATACACGTAATGGTTTGTCAAAACCATTTAGGTGAGCTTACAGTGGGCGATTCTCATGAATATGGCCTGGTGCATGATCCGTTCGATAAAGATTTCATCAACCGAATGATCCTGGATTATCTTGCCACCTTTACACAGTTGCAAAACCAACAGGTTATACAAACATGGAACGGGACGTATGCAAAAATGACAAACGGCGAAACGGAATTTGTCCACCAGCCGGAACCCAGCGTTACCATCATAAACGGACTGGGGGGCAACGGCATGACGTTATCGTTTGGCCTTTGTGAACAAACTATCGCGGCAAAGTTCGACTAGTCAGAAATAATCAAAATCTACCTTATCAGCGTTATGTACGATGCTGTTTGCACCGGTTTACGGGAATATCCGTCTATCCCATGGAATACCCAATAATAGGTGCCTGCCGGGAGCGCTTGCTTGCCTGAATTACCGTCCCAGCACCAGTCAGGAGCTGTTGTTCGGTAAACAATAGTTCCGTAGCGATTGAATATCTCCAGTGACCCAAACACCAAGTCTTTAACATAAAACCTAAAGCAGTCGTTTACACCGTCGTTGTTAGGCGTGAAAGCGGTAGGAGCGTCTATAATAGAGGGCGGTGGAGGTAAGATGGTAACTTTAACCGGCTTTATAGCTGTACAGCCTAATAGCTCGGCCTTAATGTAATAAGTTCCGCTTTGTGTAAGGGCAGAGGCATCATCAAGAGCAATAGTGGCCGAAGGGTCTTTCCAGTATGAGTAACTTACTCCCGCTTGCGGATTATAGCTGTTTAAAATAGAAACAGTCGCCGGGAATGTAACAGCCGGCGGATCGGTTATAGTTAGTTCCGGCGCATTAAACGTTACGTTTACTGGTAATATACCGCTGCAACCACCTGCATTTACCGCGCTGATGTAGTAAGTGCCGGCAGCAGTAATCTCTGATGGAGAAGGTAACGGGATCAATCCAGCTTCGTCGGCAAAATACCGGAAAGTAAGCCCGCTGCTGCTGCCTGCTTTGAACTCAGGCCTTGTTAGGTCTAAAGGCGAGCCGGGACAAACGTTTATATCTTTTTGTACTACAAAGTTAAATGGTTCTGCTATTTTCTTCACGGTGCTGTACAAGGTGTCGGTACAACCCAGGCCGTTGTAAGGCGTAATAGTAACCGCCACGCTGGTAAGGTCGGCCGGTGCCGGCGATAAGTTAATTACCTGCCCGGTGCCTAGTTCTTTCGAGAAGTCCGCAGTGTACCAGGTGTAGGTTTTAAAGCCGGGAGGGGCGGTAAGTGTCACATCTTTTTGATCAGCACAGTAGATATTACCCTTTATAGGCGAACCTATATCCTCATTAATGTCCAGGTAGGCATAGCCGTAATGTTCTTTAAACGGGCAGTGGTTTACAGTAAACTCCATGCGTACCTGCTTCCCGTTTAATCCTGTAAGGTTTATAGAAGTAGTAGCCCAGTCTTTGTAAAACACACCATCGCTGTTGTATTTAAAGCCGGGAAGATCTGAGGAGGATATAAAATCAAACGCCGGGCAAGCCAAATACTTACCATCGGTTACATTGTAAATTTTCACGGTGAACCTGGGCTGCTGATTGGGCGGATGGCCCGGGTTTACCAGTACTACCGCGTAGTTAAGTATAATACTGCTTGCACCTTCTGGCGGCACATTGTAAGTATAAGATGCTTGTTGCACACCATTACCTTGATCAATGTTACCTAATTTCATGCAGTATTTGCTGCCGTTGGGGGAGTATACAGAGAAGCCGCCTATGAGATCGATCATCCCGTCATTGGTATTTTTTAGCAGTTCAAACTTGCCGGGTACCGCGATGGTTGGTGTAGTTGTTATGATACCTGCTGTGTCTATCGTTCCGACGGCAAATTCCCAGTTGTCGAAGTTGCCTTTCTCAAAACCGATGTTTTGCGCTTCGGCTGTAAAACAAACCAGCGAAAAGATTATCGATAATACAACAGCAAAAAACTTCATCGGTGTTCACTTCGCCTACCGGCTTAAATTGTCGCTACTATGTTTGTTTTTTATTTAAACGGCAAATACAATAACTACAATGATTCTCTTTAAGGAGGTACAGGCAGCGGCTACAATGGGTGCTATAAATATAGTATAATAATTTGGTTTGCTGATAATTAGCCTTAATCTTAAAGACTAGCGTCCATGCGTCGTGTCGCGTTGGTCATTTGTCATATAATTATTACCTTTAAACATGACAGTACTTTTGTTAGGGGGTACAGGGCGCACAGGTAAGTTAATACTCAGTGAGTTATTAGCCAGGGGGCATGCTGTTAAAGTAATCGTACGCAATAAAAATAAGATATCGATAAACTCGCCTGTGCTTGCCGTTTTTGAGGGATCTACGCTCGATGAAACTTTAATGCGTTCGGCAATGAACGGCTGCGATGCAGTAATTAGCGCATTGAACATCTCCCGGTATAGCGACTTTCCATGGTCCCGGCTGCGCACACCTGAGTTATTAATGTCCGCAACTATAAAAAACGTTATCGCTATTGCAAAAGAAATGAAGCTAAAGAGGGTTATAGTCCTGTCGGCCTGGGGCGTTAACGAAACCATGGCCGATATACCCTGGTGGTTTAGGTGGACAATCCGTTATAGTAACATTAAATATGGTTACCTGGATCACGGCAGGCAGGAGGACTTACTTGCAGCATCTGATCTCGACTGGACCGCTGTAAGGCCCGTGGGTCTTATAAACTCAAAAGCAAAAAAAGAGATTAAAGTTATTCTTAACCGTAAGGATAAGCCCTCAATTATTATAAGCCGGCTGGATGTAGCCAGGTTTGCGGTAAAAATATTGGAAGAAAACACGTTTTTACGTTTAGCTCCTGCAATTTCGTGGTAACGGGCGGACAATTGCCGCTGTATGTAACAAGTCCGCTCAAAAATGCTGGTCCCGCTGGGACTCGAACCCACGACTCCAACCCCGCCATTAAACAAGTTGGGCTGTAACTTCCTTTAAAGCTGCTTTGTTCGTTATCGTTTTGTGTTGATAATGCTGGTGGTGAAAGTTCTCCAGCTTTTGTAATTTGTACCGTAGCGAAAGCTTTTCGGCAATGGTTAAATTGCCGCCTATCATCTTGCCAACATGGTTCATTTCATTAAATACCTGGTAAAGCAACTGCCTCCCTTTTTCGGTTATGGCAACACACTTGCCGCGTTTGTCGCCAGTATCATCCCATTGCGTTATCAATTGATTACCTATCAGTCGCCTTAGCACCTCCGTGCCCGAAGTTTTCTCCTGCAGGTTACGGCTTATCAGGTCCGATTTGGAAAGCTGTTCATGCGTAAGCAATATGGCCAAACAGGTAAAATCTTCGCCACTTTGTAAAGGGGTTCCCTCAAGCGCTTTCTTAATGTAAGATTTTGCATAGCGGCTCATATAAACAAATAAGCGGCCTATGCTGTTGTCCAGTTGGTAGGCAAGTTGCTGCGCTTGTTGTTCCTGTTCTCCAAACCGCGCATCGGCCTGGCTGGTGTATAAGCTTGTTGTTTCCAGTTGGTTTACCAAAAATCCCGCGAAATCATGTAAGGAAACCTCTACGCCGTTGTTCTCTGTTTCCAGCTTTTCAACCATGGAAATCAATTCGTGTATAAGTTTGTACGATTTCATTGAGCTAACATTTATAAAGTACGTATTCGGGGTTAAGTTAAAGCTTCGGCAGGGCTCTGCTGCTTAAACCGGCTGTATGCCTCTTTGTAAGCCAGGTTAGTGTTGCCCACAGGCTTTAATCCTTTTACAAGGTTAGTCAGCTTTAGCAACTGTATTTTGTAAGACGGCAGCTCAGGTGCATCTATCTTCAGCATGTCGGCTACAGGCGCACCAAGCAGGTAGCGCATCAAGCCTAAAATATCATTTGCCGAGGCACCCGTGTTGTTAACGCCGGTTATATGTTTTGTTAATGATGATGTTAACTCTTCTCCGTGTGCTGAAGAAGAAAATTGTCTTTTGCTGATGATGGTATCCAGTATCTGTGCTTCTTTAACACTACCGGGTAGCAGGTACTCATCTAATCCGGATAGCGCGCCTATCACATTCCACAAGTGCATAAAACCTTCCTGATCTTCTTTACCCACGGTGATGCCCAGCTTTCTAAGGCCGCGCATTACCAATAACGAAAACGACAAATTAGTGCCGACCATGTCTTCCTGGTTTACCGGCGTGCCCCATTCATCGTTCCAACGGCCACTTTTGTAGGTATAAAACCTAACGGCGGCGTGCATTAAACGCACTTTCAAGATACTGGCAAAACCTTCACCTGTACTTGCAAAAGCATCTGGTGCCATCACCTCCCAAACAAAGGCGGCCGTTTCGTAAAGTCGTTTGGTGGTATCGCTCCGCATCCTGTCAGACAAATAGAGCACCATTGCGCCATTGGCTGCTGTGTAACAATATGGTAGGGAAAGCAAACCCAGGAGGTTCATTATAGTTTCGGAATGGCGAATAAAGAACACCGAACCCCTTTGCATCATCCTGGTATTGGCCCAATGCGGCAGGGTAGCGGCTGTAGTTAGTACAGGCTCATTAGCAAACAGGGTTGGCAGGTGTAATAGTTGCGTGTTATGGCTTAAAGTGCCCAGCCATTCATATAAAGCCTTTTTGTTTTCTGTATTGGCAAATACACCGGCAATAAAATTGTCGGCAGCGTTATCTCCCTGTAGCCGTTTTGCCGCAAGTACATTATCCGGGTAGGGGTTGCTTTTAAGCATACTGTATATTTGTTTCTACTAGCTGGTTTTTAGCTTGCCAAGGCCGCCGTCAATGCCAATTACCTGTCCGGTCATCCATGCGCTCTCATCTGCCAAAAGATAAGCTACCGCCGAACTAATGTCCTCTGGCTGCCCATATTTATTGAGCGGATGGCGTTTGGCCGAAGCTTCCTTTTTCTCAGGGGTGTTAAGCAGGTTTTGTGCCAAAGGCGTTTCGGTTAGCGAAGGTGCAACCACATTAACCCGTACCTGGCTTGGTGCCAGCTCCGCAGCAAGTGATAATGCCAGGCCCTCAACCGCGCTTTTAGCTGAGGCGATACTTGCGTGGAAACTCATTCCCGTACGTGCGGCAACTGAGCTGATAAGCACAATAGAAGCACCTGCAGCGCTTTTAAGTGGCTTTAAGGCTTGTTGAATTACTTTAACGGCCCCTAAAACGTTGAGCCGGTAATCATTCAGGAAGTCATCTTCCGACAGGCGGTTAAAAGGCTTAAGGTTAATACTTCCTACAGAATATACCAGCCCGTGCAATTGCTGAGGCAGGAATGCTGCCGTTGCGGTAACATCACCTAAGATGTCCAACGCAAGATGATTTACATTTGCCGGCCACTCCACCGATCCATTCCTGGAGATATTGTAGATGTTTGCTCCTGCTGCTGATAGTTGTTTAATCAACGATAAACCTATGCCGGTACTACCGCCAACAACTAAAATGTTCTTGTTTTTTAAATTCATCTGGTGGTGCTAGCTACTAAATAGAGGTTACAGATATTTATTATGTACAAATAAATGCTATTTACATGATTTTTGGTATATTTTTGTAACAAAATGATAATAGCATTATCAAGGTAAGCAATGATTTTGCGCTTGGATGTTTATTTATATTTGGAGCATAAACCTGCAAGTACACCCCGGAGCAGTGCTGTTAAAGCTTTATAAAACTATATGCGGTTAATTCTATCTACCATAATCCTGTTTGTTATCTGTTTTTCGGCTGCCGCGCAAACTGCGGTTATAAAAGGTACGGTCACCAGTGGCTTGTCAAACACAGTAGTGCAAAACGTTACCGTTAAGGTGGCCAACACAAACGAGGGTACGGTAACCGACTCGGCAGGTAACTATACTCTGCAGCTTAAACCGGGCAACTACAGCCTGCTGTTTACAAAAGTTGGGTTTAAAAGCAGGACCGCTTATGATATACAGGTAAACAGTGTTAAAGCAACAGTAGTAGACGTTGCGCTGGACGAGGAGACCGCAACATTAGATGAAGTAAAGGTGGTAGCCAGTTCAAGGCTTACAAAAACGCTGGAAAGTCCATTATCCCTGCGCAGCATAGGCGTATCAGAAATTAAGCGTAACCCCGGGGGCAACCGCGATATATCTAAAGTAATACAATCCCTCCCGGGGGTATCTGCACCGGTGAGTTTTCGTAACGACATCATCATACGGGGCGGGGCACCCAACGAAAACAGGTTTTACCTGGATGGGGTAGAGATACCCAACATTAACCATTTTGCAACGCAGGGATCATCTGGCGGGCCGGTGGGATTGATCAACGTCGACTTTGTTAAAGAGGTTAATTTCTACTCAGGGGCATTCCCGGCCAACCGTGGCAATGCTTTAAGTTCAGTTTTCGAATTCACTCAAAAGAACGGGCGGACCGATCGTATGGGTGCCACCTTATCGCTTGGCTCAAGTGACCTTAGTGCGACACTGGAGGGGCCTCTCGGCAGCAAAACAACTTACCTGGCATCGTACAGGTACTCGTACCTGCAGGCATTGTTTAAATTGCTGAAACTGCCGTTCCTGCCCACGTACCAGGACTTCCAATTTAAGGTAAAAACAAAGCTGGATAGCAAGAACGAACTTACATTGATAGGCTTGGGTGCTATAGACCGCTTTACGTTAAATAAAGAAGCTAACGATGAAGAAGACAAGCAATACTTTTTAGCCACTATACCCGAAAATACCCAAAACAGCTATAGTATAGGTGCCGTACTAAAGCATTTTACCCGCTATGGCTTTTCGCAGTTTGTAGTTAGCCGAAGTTACCTGGATAATAAAGCTAACAAGTTTCGCAACAATAACGAAAGTGAAGGATTGCTTTTAAAGTATGCATCTACAGAAACGGAGAACAAGTTCAGGTTTGAGAACACCAGCCAGCGTGGTAAGTACAAGGTGAACTTTGGTACGGGTGCCGAGAGCGCCGGTTATACCACCAATACCTTTAATGTGCTGCCTTATGGCAACCGCATCTATCAATCAGACCTGAATTTTTTTAAGTACAACTTTTTTGGCCAGGTAAGCCGCTCCTTTGCCGACAACAAGCTGTCGCTGTCAATAGGTGCACGTGCCGATGCAAATACCTATTCAAATAAGATGAACAATCTGCTGAAGACCTTATCGCCCCGGTTCTCAGCCGCCTACAACTTTACGGACAGGTTGAGCATCAACTTTAACACCGGAATTTACTACCAGTTGCCTGCTTACACGGTGATGGGCTACCGTGACAGTACCGGAACATTGTTAAACAAGAGCCTCGATTATATACAGAACCGCCAGGTGGTGCTGGGACTGGAGTACAATACCTTAAAAGGAACCCGCTTCACGGTTGAAGGTTTCTACAAACAATACCGCAATTACCCAATAGTGCGCGTGCTGAATGATTCGATACCGCTGGCCAACCTCGGCGCCGATTTTGGCGTGGTAGGTAATGACCCTGTAGTAGGCGAGAGCAAGGGGAGGAGTTACGGAATAGAGTTCTTTGCGCAGCAGCGGCTTAACAAAGGCTTTTACGGAATCTTCGCGCTTACATTGTTTAAAAGCGAGTTCCAGAACAAGCGCGGTGATTATGTCGCCTCTTCATGGAACAACCGGTACATCCTGAGCATGACAGCCGGTAAGCTGCTGAAGAGAAACTGGGAGGTAGGGGCCAAGCTACGGTTTACGGGTGGTAGTCCGTACACCCCTTACGACCAGGCATTGTCTTCACTTGTTTCAAACTACAGCACTTTCCCACAAGGTATACCTGCATACAACTTGCTGAACACCCAGGTGCCTGCCGCCTTTTACCAATTAGATGCCCGTGTTGACAAGAAGTACTACTTTAAGCATTACTCCTTCAACTTTTACTTCGACATGCAAAATGTCACCGGTCATAAATACGACCAGCAGCCGATAGTAGTTCCGGTGAAAGATGCGTCGGGTAATGTACAACCGGTGCCTGGCGATCCAACCCGCATTCAGACAAAATTCCTAAACAGAAAAGGCGGGAACATTCAGCCCACTATCGGCTTAATCTTCGAATTTTAGAAAGGTCACCGAAAACGTTAAAATTTGAGTGGCTGACGTAGAAAACAGCGAAATCTGCTGTACAGCAGTACATCGAAGCCTACTCCGTAAAATGAGGTTGTAAAAAGTGTGGTTTTTGAAGATTTTTGCTCGTGATTTCGACTTTTCAATGCCCTGATAACCCTGCTTTTTAGCTCCTGTTAATAACGGCATTTTTGTTAAGTAAAGTGGTGACACTGTTTTGTCACTATTTTTGGCGGGTAGTTTTGTATTTTTCGAAACATAAAACAGTGCTGCAGGGTTGCTTTATTATGGCAACCAACACACCGGAGAACACAGGTAACAACGGCGGATACTCCCGTAAAGATTTCTTAGCACTTACAGGTAAAACACTCGCGGCGGGAGCCGTGGGGTCTGTTTTGGTGAGTGATGCAACAGCGCAAAGCGTTACAAGTCAAGGAAGTACAGAAAGGAAGCCAGCCCATCAGGATGAGCCTATAGTGCTGGAGAAATGGAAGTCTGAAGTTGACCAGGCCAGCGGCCCAACGCCAACTCCTTTAGCTCCCGACCAAAGAGTAGGGTACGCTGTTGTAGGTTTAGGCCATTTAGCGTTGGAAAACATACTTCCTGCGATAACCGCGTGTAAAAAGTCGAAACTTGTTGCTTTAGTGAGCGGCAGCCCCGAAAAAATGCGAAAAGTGGCGGCGCAATACGGTGTAACACCTCAAAACTGCTACAGCTACCAAACTTACGACCAGTTAAAGAACAATAAAGAGGTAGAAGTAATTTACATTGTATTGCCTAATGGGCTTCATAAAGAGTATGTTATAAGAGGCGCAAAGGCAGGTAAGCACATTTTATGTGAGAAACCAATGGCTATCAGTTCGGCTGAATGTAAGGAAATGATAGCCGCTTGTAACCAGGCGGGAGTAAAACTTATGGTCGCGTATCGCATTCAATATCAACCACATCATCGTAAGTTGCGCGAGATGGTTCAGCAGAAAACCTTTGGTGAGCCTAAGCTGATAGAAGCATCAAATTGTCAGAGCAGCACTAATCCTGAACATTGGCGGCACAAGAAAGCTTTAGCCGGCGGCGGCGCGCTGCCGGATATTGGCCTGTACTGCCTGAACACCGTACGGTTTGTACTAAATGCAGAACCTACGGAAGTATTTGCCTACGGTTATAGTACACCTGGTAATCCGCTTTTTAGGGAGGTTGAAGAGCTGGTATCCTGGCAGATGAAGTTTGCTAATGGGCTGATAGCCAACTGCACAACAAACTACAATGTGCACGAAAGCAGGCGTTACCGCGTGCTCTGCGAAAAAGGCTGGTTGAGTGTGGATAAGGCATTCGCGTACAAGGGCCAGAAACTGATGTCTGCTAAAGCAGATGGAAAACTGGAGCTTCAACAAGATATTGGTTTAACCGAAAAAGACCAGTTTGCTACCGAAATGGACTACTTTTCGCACTGTGTAATCTATAACAAAAAGCCTTTTACACCCGGCGAAGAAGGTTTGCAGGACCACCTTATTATGGAAGCTATCTACAAGTCAGCTGAAGAAGGCCGGCCAGTTAAACTTACTAGTTTACTGCCTGCTGGTTACAAGGGTGTTGAGCCGGAATCAGATTGATTAACAGTTGTTAAGCGCTGTTTAGCTGTTTAAACAGCCACGTTGTTGTTTCTACCGCAGTTGTAAGAAACGCGGTTTTAAATTCATCAACATTATCAAATTTCAGTTGAGGCAATGTTCGGTGTTCATAGGTTATGCTAAACTCCAGATCTTCAAAGGGCCATGGCTCAACGGTAAGGCAGCCGGGCGCTATTTGCCTCAGGCAGTGTAGTTTTCCGTCAGGGCCGGTACTTATCTCCACCCGCCGTTCTTCAGGCTGGTCTTCGTGCTGGCAAATCAATAACGATAAAGCGTCGCACCACTCCAGCAGGCGGTAATCTTTTTCAAGTTGAATGTTATTGATTTTTAACTCTTTACACCATTCTTTTTTCTGGCTTGCCAGGTTTTTAAAGAACGCTATATTGACTTTATTTTCTTTTGCATCTCCTGCTAGAAACTCAAGGTGTGTAGCACTTAGTAGTGCAATGTACCTGCTTTTACTAAGTGTGTAAGTAAGCGTACGTTCACCATGCTCCAGTTGAAAAGCCCTCATTTTGAAGTCTGTAGGTCCGCCTTGTTCGGTAATTACGTCATCGCGTTCCAGTTCAATCTGTGCGTCATCGTGCTCAGCTACGGTCATTAAAAACTCCATCCAGCGTTCCGGGCGTTGCGCTTTCTGCCAATGCAGCGCGAATTCTGCAGCAAGTAATCCGTGCGCACGCTGGGTAACTATTTCCCAGCCGCCTTTACGATAATTAACAATCATTTATATATGTGCGATATACGTTTTTATATATGGGGCATAATCCTATGCACTTTGTTTTATAACTTACCAACGTTTTGTCTTCTTCAAAGTTTCTATTGTTTCTAAGATCTTGTTCAAATAAGGGTTTGTTAAGTTTAAGTCTCACTAAAGAACACTGGTAATGAGAACATTGATTTGTTTAGAACCCGGAGTTTTAAAAAGCTCCACCGCTAACATGCCAGAACCTAAAGATGGTAATGCTATACTGCGTATAAATAGAATAGGCATTTGCGGAACTGATATTCACGCTTTTGAGGGCACGCAGCCTTATTTTTCATACCCGCGTGTTCTGGGTCACGAGCTCTCGGCAGAGGTGGTTAGCGTATCAGTAAATAGCGGTTTTATTGCTGGGGATGTTGTGACGGTGATCCCCTACAAAAACTGCGGTACTTGTATCGCCTGCAGGAATGGCAAAGAGAATTGTTGCGTGCAGATGCAGGTATATGGCGTACACGCTGATGGCGGCATGGCAGAGTTTTTTCAGGTTCCCGAGCGTTTACTTGTGCACGGGCAAGGGCTCAATCATGACGAACTTGCCTTGGTAGAACCCCTTGCTATAGGCGCACACGCAGTAAGGAGAGCTGGTTTAGTGCCCCGCGAGTTTGTTTTGGTAAACGGAGCTGGCCCTATTGGCTTGGCAGTAATGACATATGCAAAGATTGCTGGCTGTAAGGTGATTGCTGCTGACGTTAATCCGTATCGCCTTGAGTTTTGTCGCGATAAGGTGGGTACTGAGTACCTTGTCAATCCGGCTGATGGAGATATGGAAACAAAACTACAGCATATCACCAGCGGTGATATGCCGACGGTGATATTTGATGCAACCGGCAATAAACAGGCTATTGAGAGTTCTTTTTCATACATGGCGCATGGCGGCAGGTATGTTCTGGTAGGGTTACAAAAAGGGAACATTGAGGTTAATCATCCAGAATTCCATAAGCGGGAAGGGACACTGTTAAGTAGCCGCAATGCCACCCGGCAGGATTTTGAGCAAGTTATATCCAGCATTCAGCAAAAGTTGATTGATCCCACGGTATTCATTACTCATCGTGCTGACTTTTATGATACAGATGATAATCTTCAATTATATCTAACAAAGGAGAAGAACCTGATTAAAACGTTACTCTGTTTATAATATCACGCATAAATTGATGCCCGTTGCTTACGATAGAAGGCAGAAAAAAAGCTATTTTAGTGCACTAACCAAGCCATCGTGAAAAATCATCTATTCACCTCATTTTATCTTCATCTGTTTATAGGAGCCACCTTATTTGCTCCAGCTGTTGCTGCTGCTCAAAATATCACAATACCCGTCGAGACACAGCACAATGCGCTGGTTTTGCAAACAGATGCAGGTAAACACCTTAAAATGGTATACTTCGGTGCTAAGCTAGCTAATGCTGCAGAGTACGCGTCTATAAAAAAGATGTACCGCCAGGCAGATGATTCTGAAGTGCTTGACGAGGCTTACATGCCCTCGGGTTCTGAGGCTTTAGCCGAACCCGCAATAACTGTGACCCATTCAGATGGCAACAAATCATTAAGCCTGGCCTACGTAAGTCACACGGTTAGGAAGATAGATGATAACGTTTCCTTGCTTACCGTAAACCTAAAAGATCCGGCTTATCCTTTTGAAGTTCAGCTCTGTTATAAAACATTCTATAAAGAAGATGTCACTGAACAATGGTGTACTATCAGGCATAACGAAAAAGGTGTTGTTACGCTAAATAAGTTCGCTTCCGCTAATTTAAACCTAAAAGGCGATAGCTTTTGGTTAAAACATTATCATGGTAATTGGGCGCTGGAAATGCAACCTGAAGAAACCAAACTCACTCACGGTATTAAAACGATAGATACTAAGCTGGGCACTCGCGCTAATTTGTATGAACAATCTATGTTCATGGTTTCTATAGACAAGCCAGCGACTGAAGATGAAGGTAAAGTGTTGTTTGGCGCCGTGGAGTGGTCTGGTAACTTCCGCGAAGATTTCGAACTGGATGTATCCAATAACCTGCGGGTAATCGCCGGCATAAACAATGCAGCCGCGGAATATCACCTGAAAGCAGGGGAAGACTTTATAACACCTGCGTTATTGTACACTTATTCTGACCACGGCAGGGGTGATGCGAGCCGGAAGCTACAGCGATGGGCACGCAAATACAAAATTGTAAATGGCGAAGGCGACAGGTTAACGCTCCTGAACAACTGGGAAGCCACTTACTTTGATTTTAATGAGACCAAACTGGCTCAATTGTTTAAGGACACCAAGAAGCTTGGAGTAGACCTGTTTTTGCTGGATGATGGCTGGTTTGCCAATAAGTATCCCCGCAACAGCGATAATGCAGGTTTGGGCGACTGGCAGGAAAACCGTGCAAAGCTGCCTAACGGCATTGGATGGCTAGTAAAAGAAGCACAAAATAACAGTGTTAAGTTTGGCATTTGGATTGAACCGGAAATGGTAAATCCTAAAAGCGAGTTGTACGAGAAACATCCGGACTGGGTGATAAAGCAACCAAACCGACCGGAAAAATACTTTAGAAACCAGTTGGTGCTTGATCTATCCAACCCAAAGGTGCAGGACTTTGTATTCGGCATTGTTAATGATCTTTTCACCAAACATCCTGATCTTGCTTACATTAAATGGGACTGTAATGCTGTTATTTACAATGCATATTCTGCCTACTTGGGTAAGAACCAATCGCATTTATATACCGATTATGTGCGAGGCTTGTACAAGGTATTAGACAGGGTCAGAGCTAAATACCCCAAGGTGCCCATCATGCTTTGCTCAGGTGGTGGCGGCAGGGTAGATTATGGAGCGCTTAAATACTTTACCGAGTTTTGGCCGAGCGATAACACTGATCCACTTGAGCGTGTGTTCCTGCAATGGGAGTATTCTTATTTTTTCCCGGCCATTACCAGTTCCAACCATGTAACCGACTGGGGAAAGCAGCCAATAAAATATCGTGTAGATGTAGCTATGATGGGTAAGTTAGGCTTTGATATTGTGGTAAGTAAGCTGAATGAAAACGACTTAGCTTTTTGTCAGCAGGCAATACAAAACTACAATGGCTTAAAAGAGGTGATATGGCACGGCGACCAGTACCGTTTGCTAAACCCATGGGAAAACGATGCAGCATCGGTAATGTATGTTAACGAGAACCGTTCGAGGGCAGTTGTTTTCAATTACCTGGTTAATAACCGCTATGATAAAGGCACTAGGGTTCCTGTGAAGTTCAAGGGGCTTGATCCGTTGAAGAAGTATGAGGTTAAAGAGATCAATGTTTACCCGGGCGGTAAGCCGGCTGTAAGTAACGCTACTTACTCGGGCGATTTCCTGATGAACGTAGGAGTCAATCCAAACGTAAACGCTGGGCATACAAGCGTCGTTTTGCAGCTGGATGAAGTGAAGTGATGCCGAATAATTGTAAGAAATACATTAATTTACTTTAAGCAAGCAGATATTGCTTTATTTGCATACTGCTAAACACCGCATCTCTTTAAATGAAAAGATATTGTCTCACACTTGATCTTAAGGACGATCCGCAGCTTATAGCTGAATACGAGGAGTATCATAGTGCTGTTTGGCCGGAAATACTGCAGAGCATTACCGATAGCGGAATAGAACATATGGAGATATACCGGTATGGCAGTCGGCTTTTTATGATTATGGAAGTAAACGAAACGTTCAGCTTTGAAGCAAAGAGCGCCGCGGATGCATCCAACAGCAAAGTACAGGAATGGGAAACGTTAATGTGGAACTATCAGCAGCCATTACCCGGCGCTAAGCCTGGCGAAAAGTGGATTCTTATGGAAAAGATTTTTGATTTATAATATTACAACAAATGGCTGAGAGGCACACCTATCTGCAAATACACCCAAATGATAACGTATTAGTAGCGTTGACAGATTTATCTGCAGGTACAGCTGTTAATTTTAACGGGATCGATTTGGTTCTTGTTGATAATGTGGCAGCAAAGCACAAGTTTTCGCTGCACGAGTTTAATACTGGGGACGAAATATTCATGTATGGTGTACTCGTCGGGAAGGCAAGCCAATACATTCCTCAAGGTGGTGTTATTACCACAGAGAACATCAAGCACGCTTCCAGCGATTTTCATCTAGGAGAGCGTAAGATTACCTGGCAACAGCCTGATGTAAGTAAATATCAGGGTAAAACTTTTATGGGTTTTCATCGGGCCGACGGATCTGTTGGGACGGGTAATTACTGGTTGGTGATACCTTTAGTTTTTTGCGAAAACCGCAACATTAATGTGCTTAAAGAAGCACTATCTGCAAAACTGGGCTTTGCTAAGCCTCGTGGATATGAGAACGAAGTGGACAGCCTCGTGGAAATGTACCAAACTGGCAAATCGGTTGAGGATATATTGAATGCTGATTTGCAAATGACACCCGCACAGCACCCAACAAGAAAGCTGTTTCCGAATATAGATGGTATTAAATTTTTGAATCATGAACTGGGCTGCGGCGGCACTAAAACAGACAGCGACGCGCTTTGCGGGCTATTAGCAGGGTACATAACACACCCGAACGTTGCAGGTGCAACTGTGCTTAGCCTCGGCTGCCAGCATGCACAGGCAGGCATATTACGTGACGAGATTGCGAAGCGTGATCCAAACTTCAACAAGCCACTGGTAATGCTGGAACAACAACAATTGGGTACTGAAAGCCGCTTATTGCACGAGGCCTTAAAACAAACATTTGCGGGTTTGATGCAGGCCAATCAACAAAGCAGGCAGCCGGCGCCGTTGTCAAAACTATGTATTGGACTGGAATGTGGCGGGTCTGACGGTTTTTCGGGGATATCGGCTAATCCTGCCTTAGGCTATTTGTCAGACATGCTGGTAGCTATGGGTGGCAGCATTATCCTTGCTGAGTTCCCTGAACTTTGCGGGGTAGAGCAGGAGCTAAGCGATCGCTGCGTCGACATTCCAACTGCAGATAAGTTCATGCACTTAATGCGCACTTACAATGCACGGGCAGAGGCTGATGGCTCTGGCTTTTATGCAAACCCTTCACCAGGAAATATCAGGGATGGATTAATAACCGACGCGATTAAGTCTGCAGGAGCGGCTAAAAAAGGCGGCAGTTCGCCGGTTGCAGCCGTGCTAGATTATCCGGAAAAAGTTAGCAAGCCGGGTTTAAACCTGCTTTGTACCCCGGGCAGCGACGTGGAAAGTACAACAGCGGAGGTTGGTTCGGGAGCAAACATTGTACTTTTTACTACAGGGCTGGGCACGCCAACTGGAAACCCAATAGCACCGGTGGTAAAGCTGTCAACCAACACTAAGCTTTATAACCGCATGCCCGACATTATAGATGTTGATTGCGGAACCATTATAGATGGTTTAGAGACCATTCCGCAAGCAGCCGAGCGCATACTTAATTATGTTATAGAAGTAGCCAGCGGCAATATTCAACCAAAAGCTGTTGTACTTGGGCAGGACGATTTTATTCCCTGGAAAAGGGGAGTGTCATTATAAACTTTAAATATGTTCAGTTTAAAAGATAAAAGCGCGGTAGTCACTGGCGGTGGCAGTGGAATAGGCAAAGCAATATCAAAGCTTTTTGCCAGGCAAGGGGCAAGTGTGCACATTGTTGAGCTCAATGCCGAGGCCGCAGCTCAAACGGTTACAGAGATTGAAGAAGAAGGTAATAGAGCAGTGGCTCACAGCGGCAACGTAGCAGAGCAGGAGCAGATTGTCGAACTCTTTAACTCTATAGGGACAATAGATATTCTTGTTAATAACGCAGGCATTGCACATGTAGGTAACGTAGAGAACACTTCTACAGCCGACTTTGAAAAAGTTTACAACGTGAATGTAAAAGGTGCCTACAACTGCATATTTGCTGCGGTGCCGATTATGAAAGCTACTGGTGGAGGCGTTATACTCAACATGGCTTCGATAGCATCGTGGGTAGGGTTAGCCGACAGGTTTGCTTATTCTATGAGTAAAGGCGCCATACATGCCATGAGTATGTCTGTAGCGCGGGATTATCTGCATGACAATATCCGCAGCAACAGCATTTCGCCTGCAAGGGTGCATACACCATTTGTAGATGGTTTTATTGCCAAGAACTACGCCGGCAGGGAGGATGAGATGTTCGATAAACTATCTAAAAGCCAGCCTATCGGCCGTATGGCACAACCTGGTGAGATAGCCGCACTTGCTTTGTACTTGTGTTCTGACGAAGCTGGATTTATTACCGGGTGCGATTACCCTATTGATGGCGGCTTTATAAAACTTAACAACTAATTACCTATGAAATTAATACGATACGGAGCTGCCGGTCAGGAGAAGCCGGGTGTTATCATCAACGATAAGCGATATGACGTCTCAGCTGTAGTTAAGGACTACAATGAGGAGTTTTTTGAAAGTGAAGGGCTATCTGTGCTGAAAGAACATATAGCAGCTAACCCCGGTATGTTGCCGGTGGTAAGTGATGATGAGCGTTTGGGCAGCCCTATCGCACGCCCGTCTAAGATATTATGTATCGGTCTTAACTATGCTGATCACGCAAAAGAAACAAATGCGCAAACGCCATCGGAGCCTATCATTTTTATGAAGAGCACCACCTCTCTTGTTGGCCCGAATGATGATATCATGATCCCCAAGAACTCTCAAAAAACAGATTGGGAAGTTGAGCTGGCAGTGGTTATCGGTAAAAAAACCTCCTACGTAGAAGAGGCAGACGCAGAGCAATATATCGCCGGCTATGTACTGCATAACGACGTTTCGGAGCGCGAGTTTCAGCTGGAGCGTAACGGCACATGGGACAAAGGCAAAGGATGCGATACTTTTGCACCAATGGGTCCGTTCCTGGCAACTCCGGATGAAATAGGTGATGCCAATAATCTGAAGCTTTGGCTGAGTGTTAACGGCGAAATAATGCAGAATGGCACGACAGCTAATTTTATATTTAATGTTCCGTACGTTGTATCTTATATAAGCCAGTTCATGACTTTATTGCCGGGCGATGTGATATCCACAGGAACACCTGCAGGTGTAGGGCTTGGATTTAAACCGCCTGTATACCTTAAACCGGGCGATGTAGTGGAACTGGGTATTGACGGACTTGGCACCGCAAAACAGCACGTTATAGCTTATGCTAAGGCTTGATGCGCATCAGCATTTCTGGAAGTACGATCCTGTAAAGGACGCATGGATAACGGACGAGATGGCTGTACTAAAGCGTGATTTTATGCCGGAGGACCTGTCTCTGGTGTTGCATGATAATGCTATCGGTGGCTGTGTTGCGGTACAGGCCAGCCAAAGTGAAGCTGAAACAGACTTCTTAATAGATTTAGCTGCTCAAAACTCCTTTGTAAAGGGCGTTGTAGGCTGGGTCGATCTGCAAGCTGATAACATAGAAGAGCGCTTGCAATACTACCGGGAATATAGCATTGTAAAAGGGTTTCGCCATATAATACAGGCAGAAAATGCCGGTTTTATGCTAAGCGATAAATTCCAAAGGGGCATTTCTTTGTTAGATGAGCATGGGTTTAGTTATGATATCCTTATTAAACCGCAACAGCTAGAAGAAGCAGCAGCGTTGGTGGCACAATTTCCCAGGCAACAATTTGTGATCGACCATATGGCCAAGCCGCTTATTAAACAACGAGAGCTCGAACCCTGGCGGGAAGATATGATTGCTTTAGCTAAACATAAAAACGTTTGGTGCAAGGTATCCGGCTTTTGTACCGAAGCTGATTGGCAAAACTGGACTTTTGAAGACATAAAGCCATACCTGGATACCGTTTTTGAAGCATTTGGAATAGACAGATTAATGTTTGGTTCTGATTGGCCGGTTTGCTTGCTGGCAGGTGGCTATAGCCGTACCATAAGTTGCCTCAACAGTTATCTTAAAGATTTTACAGACAGTGATAAAGCGAAGTTTTGGGGCGGTAATGCTGCTTCGTTTTACCAGATTAATAGCTAAACAATATGGATCTTCAGCTTAAAGATAAAGTGATAATTGTTACCGGAGGGGCACGTGGGATAGGTAAGGGAATTACCCTTGTACTTGCTAACGAAGGCGCTATTCCGTTTATAATCAGTCGTACTGCTGCTGAAAACGAAGCAACTGTGAAGGAAATAAAGGAGGCAGGAGGAAACGCTTACCACACGGTAGCTCAGTTAACTGATCCTGAAGCATGCGAGTCTGCAGTGGCAGAGGTTGTACGGCAATGCGGCCGTATAGATGGACTGGTTAATAATGCAGGTGAGAACGATGGCGTTGGTTTGCAAAGCGGCGATTATGAACGCTTTGTTCAATCGTTACATAAAAACCTTATTCATTACTACCTGGTTGCGCACCATTCTTTACCGCATTTAATTACGTCTAAGGGCAGCATTGTTAATATTACTTCTAAGGTTGCTGATACCGGGCAGGGTGGTACATCTGCCTACGCGGCATCTAACGGTGGCCGTAACGCGCTTACGCGTGAGTGGGCGGTGGAGTTACTACCTCATAATATCCGTGTAAACGCTGTGGTGGTGGCCGAATGTTACACTCCGCTTTATGACAGGTGGATTAAAACCCTTCCAAACCCCGAAGAAAAGCTGGCTCAGATAACATCAAAGATCCCGTTAGGGCACCGTATGACCACTACTGAGGAAATAGCCAATGCTGTAGCATTTTTGTTGTCACCTGTTTCCAGTCATACTACCGGGCAGATTTTTTACGTAGATGGAGGTTACACGCATCTGGACCGGTCACTATAGCTGTTGATGCAATAATCAAAATCGGAAGCCGATGGATATATACCCTAAGCTACCATCCGGGCTTTTGCCAATTACGCCTTCAAACAAAAACGCATTGTAGGGCGTAAGAAAAATGCCGCCCCCATAAGTATCGTGTATGGTGTTGGACGACTCACCCTTTAGCCACACGCGGCCTGCATCGTTAAAAGCAACTATTCCAAAGGTAGACGGAAATACATAAGTATTGAAGTTAAACAACTTTGCCCGTAACTCGGTGTTGTTGTAAACCATTGTGTTGCCAATAAACCGGCTGGTGTGGTATCCCTGCATATTAAGCCCGCCAATGTTCATCATCTGGTAAAACTCACCTTTACCTACTATTGTTCCGGCTCCTGTACGGTTAGCCAGTACAATTGAAGAATCTGCAAGTGGCAGATAAAAGCTGAATGTTGATACCAGTGCCGCATTGGTGTGGTTACTAACATTAATACCCGTAAGGCCGGTTAGTGTTGTACTCCATACTACGCCATTGTAGGGGAACTGCTTATTTTTTCGGGTATCTAATGTGGCGTTGCCGATAGCGCCGGTATAGAACTTTAAGGCAAGCACGTTATCTTCCGGGTGAGTCTGGTTGTATTCTTTAAAAAAGTGATCTTCATTAGCACCATTGCTGGCAGTGTAAAACTGCAGCGCAGGGCCTGCGCTTAAATACCAGTTTGTGTATCTGTGACCTATGCGCACATCTGCAAATCCATAATCATAGCGGTTCCTGTAATATCTAAACTCCCGGTCGCCGCTATTATCAAACTTTACTTCGTTGCCCAAACCAAAAAAGTTGTTTGTGTTTCTAGGGCCGCGTTCCAGCACGTTCACCAGTAAATCGTTAGAACCGAAAACCTGCCTGAACTCACCGTGATAAGTGATGATGAAAGAGGAGCGTTGCAGGGTGTAGTTTACCTTTAGCTGTTGTTTATTGGCATAAGGCTCTTTATGAAAACCATAGCCTATATAGTTTAACCCCCCCACAATCTGAAAACCATCTTCAGTGCTGTAACCCATTGCTACAATCGGGCTTAAAGTATTGTACTTGTTTTCGGGCCGTTTATAACGGTTTACCATCGTGTCGTCCTTTAAAATAAGGTGAGCAGACGAGGGTGACGGTAAATTATTGTGCTGATCGGACCTGTCGTAAATAAGCAATTTATGACGGTTGTTGAGGGTACTATCAACGTAGTAACTATCCGTATCTGTCCCGCCAACCAACCGTGTTTTAATCTTAGTTGGTGTATTGCCTGTTACGTCGAATATGTTCTTTCCGTCCAAGCCATATACCTGCAGTTCCCTGGTGTATTTCTGGTCGAAAGTGCGCTGATAAATTACTTTCCCTATGCTGCTGTCTTTCTTTACTTTGTTGATGGTGAGTTCGACATTGCCATTCTTTTTGTGATCGATAGTAAACTTCTCGCTCTTGTCAGACCCGGGCACATCTACCCGTTGTGCTAAAAAATAATAGTACTTCATTACATACTTCTTAATTCTGTCGCGGCGGCGCATAAAAGTTTTGATAATGCGAGGGCCTGATACGGCATAAACATTAGGCGGCATTAACTTAACCGACCGTTTTATAAGATCATCACTTAGCGTTTTTTGCACAAATGCTATCTCCTTTTCCCAATCTTTCTGATCAAGCTCATTCAGGAAATAAAGATCGAAGCCAACTGTGTTATAGTTCCAGAGATCTATGCGGCGTATGCGTGGACTATAACGTTGCAAAGCAGGGTTTGCCAACGACATTACGTTGAAAATAGCCCCACCTGTTGTATAAAAAACCTTGTCACGATCTGTGGGGAAGGGCTCATATATGTCTTTTGTTGTATCTGGTTTGCTCCAGCGCCATTGCCCGCCGTGCCGGTCCCAGTCGCCAACCATCATGTCAAAAATACGTGCCCTAAGAATGAGGCGTGCATCCGCCTTGTTGTCGTTATTTTTCTCTATAAGGTCCTGTAGTTTTTCAGTCTTTATGTCTTTGCTTCCATTGTTCGGGCCATGTTGTTCAAATAGATAAACATGGTTGGCATATTCTTTACGGTATTTGCCTAATTGGGGGTCATCACCCAGGTAAACAATTTTAGGGTTGCTGTGTGGTATGCCCAATGCCTCTGCCATGGGTGGTACGCACAAAGCTGAGTAGGGGTGACCTATTGAACCGGCATCTACCATAAGGTCTTCTACCAGTGTGTTTTTAAATATTTTGGGCTGATCACGGGAGATAGATTTTTTTACTGAACGAAGCACCCACTCGTTTCCGCTGCTGTCCACCATTTGCAATGAACTGGTTTGATTGCCGCCACCTGTACCTGTAATCCGTAAGCCACCTTTTTCTTTATTGAGATGGAAGATGGGTATGGTTATAGGCTGTGCCCAAACCTTGCGGTAGTTAGTACCCATGAGCCACCGCTTGAATTTGCCTGCCTTGTCAAATTGGGGGTTAACAGCTATAGTAACGCTGTCCCCTTTTATCATTTGTGAAAAGGCGGTATCAGCTAGCAGGAAAAAGAACGCAGCAAAAAGTATAGGTTTATAGCTCATGTAAGGCACATAACGTTAAAGGCATCTTCTCAATATTTCTTAACAAGTGTTGGTTATAAATGTTCTTTTTCAGAACGTTAGCTTAAAGTTGACGTATGGGTACCAGCCCTCTTTAGAGTAGCCCGCCTTTAGCTGAAGCAAAGCCATGTCTGATGGGGAAAAATAGGCACCGACGCCAAAACCGTTATGCCAAACAGCGTTACTGTGTTCGCTTCGGTCCCAAACACGCCCTACATCGTAGCGTGCCGTTAATCCATACTGTCCCGGGAGTATATACGATAAAAAGCTGTTGAGGCGATATCGTGCTTCCAGGTTATTGTACAGCATTTGCTCGCCTGCAAAACGATTTTCACGATAACCTATTAAACTGTTCTCGCCACCCAGGAAAACAGATTGGTAAAAAGCTGCTTTACCAAATGTGACACCAGCTCCGGCCTTTTCTGTAATCACAAAGTTGGAATGTACATCTACGCTTTTGTATAATGTAGCTTCTGTAAGCCATTGCACATATGGTTTAGCCGAATTGCCAAAGCCGGCAAATGCCCGCAGGTTAGAATGTACGTAAACACCCCAGTTGGTAAGTATCTTTCGATTACGTTTATCGTCTATATAGGTAACAGTTAACCCTGCATGGAACTTGTTATCGCGGTAGCTGGTGCTATCATAACTGTTGATAAGTGGTGTATTGCCAATGAAGCCGGGTGATGAGTTTTGTAAAAAATGATAGTATTGGGCAGCTACACCATATTGCACACTTTCTGTATTTGCGGCGTTCTGCCAGCGCAGTGTTGCTTCACCAATGAAGTAATTGAACCTGTCCCTGTAATAACCTATGCCGTTGTCTTTATCAAACCCGGTCTTGTTACCCCTTCCAAAGAAATTTATGCTGTTGGGCAGATATGCTTCCAATTTAAACTGCTTATCCAGGTTGTTCAACCCGGCGTTAACTTCGGATAGAAACTTGATGCGTGTTGAATTATACCCAAAAGAATGACCAACCGTCAACTCAGTGGTGCTTGAGGGATTTTTGCGGAAACCCTGGTGAAGGTATTTAACACCTGCATCTGCGTAAAAGCCCTGATCCAGATCGTAACCGACACTTAACAACGGAATTACAGTGTGATACCTGTTTGTTGGTACATACGCAACATTTGACGAATCGTCTGACAGCTTTTGTTTGATGTTTGCAAAGTTTCCAAGGAAAGTGGCGGACGTAGTTTTCTCGTAAACACGCACCTTTGGCGTGGTATTCATAAAGTTGTACACCCGGTGGCCGCTTCCACCTATTATGCGGAGTTTTATAGGTGATTTGGTGTTATTTACGAATAGGCTGTCATTACCTTTTCCAGTGTACACGCGCACCTCATTAGTTGTTGCAGGATCAAAAACCCGGAAGTAAACCGTACTTCTTTCTTTAGTTATCGGCAGCTTATTGACACGTATCAGCAACTTGTTGTCGAGCGTATCTTTTATAACAAACAGTTCGCTTATGTCAGTGGCTTTTACATCTACCTTTTTGCTGAGGAAGGTGTAATACTTTTCTGATGCCTCCAGCAGAGTGGCCCGGCGCTGTTTCATCTCCTTTAGTAAACGGTCGTGACTAAGCTTGTAAATGGCCTGTGGCAAACGGCGCAGTGAGCTTTCCAGAACTGCATCTGTAAGCGAATCCTTAAAATTCCTCGTGACATCCAGCCATTTCTTTTGATCTAACTGGCTCAGAAAGCGGGTGTTAACATCATTGGAGTTGTAAAAGAAATCGTTAACCGATCTTACCGATGCGTTATAGCCCTTTAAATACCTTGCAACATACTGCTTTGCCGCCAAGTTGGGAATAAGGCCTTGGTTCACGTAAAAAGCTTCAGCACGGTCAATTGGAATGGCGGAATAATAGGTGTTTTCACCGCGCTTACTGGCCAGCCAGCGCAATTTTTCAGGTTGCTGGTCCCAGTCGCCCAGAAACCAGTCCAGCAATCTGGTTTTCAGGTATTCTACAGTATCCAGTCGATTGTTGTTGCTTTTGTTTAGTTCTGCAATCATATTCCCTGTGTTGAGGGAACTGTCGCCGGGCTCGCGGTTTTCTAAAAGAACCAGCTTTCCGGAAAATTGCGACTCATAATAACCTAATTTGCTATCAGGAGCAACATACCCAATAATCGGATTAGTGTGCCTTAAATTAACCGCCTGGGCTATAACAGGAGAAATGAGGGCACCGTAAGGGTGCTGTGCAGACATAGCATCCTTAAGCCATGATTTTGCAAAGGTTTGACTAAGTGCCTGAGGGAGAAGTACTAAAGGATATTTCTCTATACTGCTCATTATGTATGTTTTACCGGCTGCGTCTTTAAGAACAAGCGCCTGCTTCTGATGAGCGCCGCCAAACTCTACCGGCGTAAGCCCGCCTTTATACTTGCTAACTCGTATTACAGGCACAGTTGTTTTAGCCGTCCACTCACTACGATAATTTTTGCCAAACATTACCCTGTGTAGCTCATTCCTTCGGGCAAATTCGTTATTAGCACTTACTGTTATACTGTCTCCAACAACAACTTTGTCGGGCTTACTTAATGGTATTTCTACTTTAACGTAAGGCTTAGTGTAGGTAAATACTTCAGCCATTGTGCTATCTACAGTGTTGGCGTAATAAGTGAATTTTACGCTTTTATCTTCCATCTGGTCCACCGTAACATAGCCCCCGATAGCTGCTCCGTATAATGAATTTTTTCCTTTTATGGTGACAGCCCGCTTAGCGCCAGATCCGCTAACCACTTGGTAATAAGAACCATCCTTAATAAATTGTAACCCGTGTTCGTGACCAGAAACCCTGATCACATTTGGCTCAGATGCAAATACACCGTCGATCATGGCCATCATTGTGCGGTATAGAGGGTGGCCGTTATCCTCCGGGTTATCAAATGTTCCGCGCAACAGAGGGTACAAGGCACCAATAAGCGGGAAAGGTATGTACAACTTTTGATTTACCGATGTAAGCGGAAAAAGGTAATCCTTAAATACATACGTGCCGCCGTGATGACCGTAAGAACGGAAAGGGTGATGGTCAGCAAGCAATATTACTTTGTTGCGGTTTTTATAAAGCAGTTCACGAAAACGGTAGATAATCTCATCATTTGTTTGGCAGTCACAGTCGGCAAGCGGGTTGTCTTTATTGTAGAGGTAAAGCCACCATTCCGAGTCGAAGGCAATCATTACCATGTCTTTAGAGATGTTGATCTCTGTAGGGTCCGGGCAACCGTTACGCGGTACCGACTTCAACAACGAATCCTTTTGTTCTGTCAGGAACTCCCACTCTCTCTTTACTTTAGCCATGCCTAGCGGGCCCATTCTATCCCAATCGTGGTTGCCGGGGATGAAGTATACAGGGGCTCCTGCCTTGCGCATGGGTGTAAACTGCGCTTTGAGGATGTTTTTAGTACCCTCTTCCTCCTTGCTGCCGGGCATGCCCATACCAGTTGGATAGATGTTATCGCCAAGGTAAACTACTGTAGTCTTGTCTTTTATGATACGGGTGGCAGCGTTGGTGAGCACAAAGCTTTGTTGCGGGTCTATCTCGCCGGCATCACCAATAAGTATTACACGGTTGCGAACACCGGTTTGCGCCATTAACAGGCTGGGAAAGAGTAGTATAAGGGCTAGTAAAAGTTTTCTCATTAAAAATTGTGACAGTAAATAAGTGCACCGGAAACCTACTGAACAACTTACCGTTTATTATGTTTTTGCCCCTGTTTACGTTGTGATTGCTGACAAAGTTTTGTCGCCACTTTGGTGTATAATAATGCCGATATTTGTAGCCTGAAAAGTACCGGCAGCAGGTGTTACACCTGATCTCAGCTCTCCTTAAATGCATTTTTCACGATCCAAAATCTGCAAAAAACACACTTTTTTTGATGCTAAAAATTCTCTATAAAATTTTTAGACACTGCATCTGCAGCTTTTTAAAAATTTAGCAATAACTGGAGTTTTAGTGATGTCTAATAAATAGAATATTCTTTATTGAAGAAAGTACGAGACTAAATTTTCCCACTCTTCTTGCAGCGACAAATCTGGGCGTATCTTTCCTGCTTTACTATACCAGTAATCGGCATTCCAGGTATCTCCTTCTTTACGGTGTAAATAAGCATGCACCCATGATGATGAGTTGTCACTCAGATGATCAACCTGCGCATGCGCTTTGTCCCAATCGCCTTTAGCATCGTACCAAAGGCTTTTTAAATGCGCCGGAAGCGATTCGGCCGGTTTATCTGAATTTAGTGATGTTTTGAAGTCTGTTAGGGTATTCATGCGTGTCGATAATAATTAACTGTAAGGTGACTCCTTCGGATAGGTATAAGTAGCAATATATATTTACCGGCTGCTAAGCTAAAAAAGCTCAGGAAAAAAGCTTGACCAATTAGCTTTAAACAGAACTTATTCACCGAACCTTTACTAATATAAAGAATTTTAGGTTTGATATAAATACATTTGTTTACAATACTATTCAATGAAACCTATATATCTTATTACATTAATAACCTTTGTGACCTGCGCTTGTAATAACCCGCAATTTGATAAAAGTCGCCCTAACGGCAACTATACAGCAGATACTGTCAAAAAGAAAATCGTTCAACAAGAGATTTTGTCCCCCGTAGATTATAATCAAGTTTTTGAAAAAAAGATAGCTAAAGTAACACCTATAAAGCTTCTTGAAATTGGAGACTTGAATATACCCACTGGAAAAATTGTTGCATGCGACCCACTTGTTGCATTAAACTTTACGCCATTTAATAAAACCGTTAAACCAGGAGTATACCCTGTAAAAATATATGTTGCTAAAACAAAAGAATCAGGAGAAAGGTATGCTGTCGCAAAGCTGGAGTTCAGCCATAAAAAAGCGGTTAAATGGGTGCTTGCTCTTCACGACGGAGAAAATACTTCTGAACTCAAAGATCCGGATGACTACTTTGGCTTTCCTGTAGATGCGGGCCTCGCAGCATTTTTTGATTATAAGACTGGTTTAGCGTATGGCAAATTTGTAAAACAATTTCAGCAGCAACATCCTAAAGGTAACATCTATATTGATTATCTAGAGGCTGAGTTTAAAAAGCACGCAAAAAAGCCGGGAGATGACGGCGATTGGATTAATATGAGAGTTCCTAACTCTGATTTAAATATAACCATGTTCCGGTCGGGTTATGGAGATGGGAGTTACCCTGCTTATTGGGGAATGACTGAGAATAACGAAATTGTGTCTTTGATTATCGATTTTCTTGTTTTGCCACTAAGTAAGTGACAGCCGTTTATAACCAAAAAGCACCAACCACCCATCGGCAGCCGGCGCTTCACACTATTAACTGAGAAACTTACTTAAAACCAAATACAAACGGGAACAGAAAGGTAACAATAATGGTCCATACGAAATAGAACGGCAGGTACCTTGATATGATCTGGCCGACCACGGATAACTCTGCGTCCTTTCGCGCTACCCGGAACAATTGCCAGGTTACCAGCAGCAGGTTAATAAGGATTAGTACATTGCCGCCTAAAACGGCAGCCCTGTTAGGTGTAAACCCCCATTGCGAAATGCGAAACACAATGGCCGACAGTGCTACGCCATTTACAATAATGGTTAATATGGCAAGGGCAAAAAGGATGTAAGTTTCGGCACGGCTTTTTGTTGTGCGTGCTGTTTCGGCTACCGAGAAAAAGATGATGGCCATAACACCAACCAGCAGCGCGTTAAAAATGAGCAGGAACTCGCGGTTGCTATACGGGTCTTTACCAGAGCGTACAATGGCTACTAAATAGACTACCAGCATTACCGCTACAAGCGGACTAAACAGCCTTGCGATAACCGGTGACACTTTACCCACGAGTTGCGGGTTAGTTTGTGTAAGATAGGTGCCAATAATAGGTGCGGCAGCTACCCCAAATACCACCACGTTTTTAGAGTAGAACTGCTCGATATGAAAGCCTATTAATGAAAACAAGCCTATAGTGATGCCCGACATTATGCCGCCTGCTATAAGTATAAGCGTTGTCATCACTACCAGGTCGCCGTTGTACTTCAAGAATGACAGCCGTTCTTTCAAAGGATTTCTCGTTCCTCCTGAAAAGGTGAAGCCGAGTACGCACCACAAAAACAAGCCAAGATGTATACAGGAGAGGATGAGCGTGTCGCTTTTATCGTTACGAGGTAGCAGGTTGATGAACAGCAGGCTCGTTAATATTGCACCCGCAGCCATAGCAGTTTTACCTGCAGGCAGTTTATTCTTCCAGGCAAAATAGGCGGTTAATAAGGGAAAAACAATAAAGCCGATGTTCCTGGGATAGAAGTAATTTTCATCAATGCCGAAGATAGCCGGTAGCTTTGCTATAAAGCCGGCTACTAGCGAAGCGATGATCACCAGCGTTAGTTCACCCTTTGATCCCCAACTTATCTCGTCAGACTGATAGTTGAGCCGTTCGCTCCAGAAACCTGCTAGCGGGTGGCCCTTCACTTCGGGGTACAAACTGCTGAAATCGCGTTTAAACGCTGATTTATTACCGCGATACAGTCGCTCAAGTTGGGCTGCATCGTCGATATGGCTGCGTATTTCCTCTTTCATTGTTTTAAGCTTAGTGATGTTGGTGTTAACTACCGGTATATTAATTCCATAAGGTGCCGTCCAAGCCAAGGACAGTGCCCATGAATAAGCCAATTAGGTATATAACAAGGCTCAGCGTTATGGCTGCAAACATTTTCCAACCACCCTGCTGGCGTAAGCCATCTAAAAAGTAGCTGATAGCCCCGCCTGTGGCACCTGCCAGCGGAACGATAATAAGCGGCCTTGCCATCCAATACTTTGGCCAGGCAGGGTTAGGGTGATTAACGCCTGATAAGAATAAGCCGATAAGAACCAGCCCTATACCTGCACCAATAAGCATCCTTATAACCAATGCGGATGGGCGGATGGGTGATGTTAAAATGTTTCCTTGTGTCATGGTAATTATATTGAATATTATTTTAAAGTACTTTGTACTGCAAAGTTATCTATCAGCTTTGTATTTCAAAGTGTTTGTTAAAATAAATTCGAAAAAAATTATGTAGTTAAATAACTACGCTTACATTTGTAGTTAAATAGCTACATATATGAATTTACGTCGTGATGTTTTCCAGGCTTTAGCCGACCCAACCAGGCGAGCTATACTGCTGTTAGTTGCATCGCAATCATTAACCGCCGGAGCAATAGCTGCCAACTTTGACACAGCAAGGCCTACAGTTTCCAAACATCTGCAAATACTCACCGAATGCGAGCTGCTGCAACAAAAGCAAAGCGGGCGAGAGGTGCACTACCATATAAATGCAAAGAAGATGAAAGAGGTAGCAGACTTTATAGAGCCGTTTCGCCAAATGTGGGATGACAGATTTAATAAGCTTGAGGCCATAATGAAGAACTATAAACCAGCAAAATAAAACCAACATGGAACAAAAAACAAAAGTACACGCCGAGGATGGCAAGCAGGACCTATTTATTACAAGGGAGTTTGATTTGCCTGTAGAGTTGCTGTTTAAGGCCTATGCAGAAGCAGCTATTGTTGAGCAATGGATGGGCACTAAGGTGCTTAAGCTGGAAAGTAGAAAACACGGCAGTTACCAGTTTGAAACAACAGATCCCAGGGGCAATAAACATGGTTTCAACGGCGTAATACACGAGTTTACACCCAATCACAAAATTAGCCGCACGTTTGAGATGGAGAACACGCCATACGGTATCCAACTAGAACTGCTGGCATTTGAAGGCCTCTCTGCAGACAAAAGCAAGCTTACCATGCACGTAGTTTATGAATCGGTAGCGCAGCGTGACCAGGTGCTGTCGCTGCCTTTTGCGCAGGGCATTAATATGGCGCATAACAGGTTACAAAACGCGTTCACCAATTTAGCTTAAAACCATGTCAAAAAGAAACAAGATCATCTACTGGATAGCTACATGTTGGCTGGCTTTAGGCATGCTGTCAACCGGTGTTGTACAACTTATGAGATCGAAAACAGAGGTGGACCGCATGATACAACTGGGCTACCCTGCCTACTTGCTTACCTTGTTAGGAGTATGGAAAGTATTAGGTGTAGCGGCTATATTGGTACCCGGGTTTACGCTGCTAAAAGAATGGGCATATGCGGGCTTCTTCTTTGCAATGTCTGGTGCCCTGGTATCTCATATTGTGGCCGGAGGCGAAATGAAGGATTATTTTGGAACGGCGCTGCTGTTGGTGCTTACTGCAGTGTCGTGGTATTTCAGGCCTGCCGAAAGAAGGTTACATTTAGCACATCAATAATTTAAAAATATGAGGGAGTTCAACGGTAACAATAAGCTTTCTCCTGAGCAATTTCAGGAGCTGCTTGGGGTGTTAAAAATGCGGTTCGAGCGCAACATGATCAGGCATCAAAACATTGAATGGGCAAGCGTGTACAACAAGCTTGCGAACAATGCAGGCAAGCTATGGTCGCTGGATGAAATGGAAGCAACCGGCGGCGAACCTGATGTGATTGGTTACGACGAAGGTACAGATGAATACCTATTTTCCGATTGTGCTGCCGAAAGCCCCAAAGGCCGCAGAAGCATTTGTTATGATAGAGCAGCGCTGGAGTCGCGAAAAGAGCACAAACCGGCTAATAGCGCTACGGACCTGGCGGCGGAGATGGGTGTAGAATTGTTAACCGAAGAGCAATATCGTCACCTGCAAACGCTTGGGAACTTCGATACCAAAACATCCAGCTGGATAAAAACCCCTGAGGAGATACGCAAGCTAGGCGGCGCGCTTTTCTGCGACAGGCGTTTTAACACCGTATTTACCTATCATAATGGTGCCGAATCCTACTATGCCGGAAGAGCTTTCAGGGGTTTGCTGAAGGTGTAATTGCATATGGAGAGCCGTTCACCAATACAATTCCAACGAACTCGTATAGCACCCACGCCAAGCGGCTATTTGCATCTGGGTAACGCGTACTCCTTTGCGCTTACCGCGTCGATTGCAAGGAAATACGGCGCTAAGGTACTCCTGCGCATAGATGACCTCGACCGTGAAAGGGTTAACCCCTTATATGTTCAGGATGTTTTTGATACGCTCAATTTCCTGGGAATAGAATGGGACGAAGGCCCGCGTAATATGACTGAGTACCAGGAGCAGTATTCGCAGATATACCGCATGGATAGTTATCGAGGGATGCTGGCTAAATTGCAGGACCTGAAGGCTGTGTTTGCCTGTACGTGTTCGCGTGCGCAGGTGCTTGCCGCTAGTCCCTCAGGTATTTACCCTGGTACGTGCCGCCACAAAAATATCCCGCTGGATTCACCAGGTGTAACCTGGCGGCTGGATACCTCCAAAGAAGAAACTTTACACGTATTTTCACCTGATGGTAAGCATAAGGAAGCTATGCTGCCGGGCGCTATGCAATACTTTGTAGTACGCAAAAAGGACGGCTTTCCAGCTTATCAGCTTGCCTCTCTTGCAGATGATGTGCATTTTGGCATCGACCTCATCGTTCGCGGAGCCGATCTGTGGGACAGTACCCTTGCGCAACTTTATCTTGCCCGCATATTGGGGTTGCGGGAGTTCGAGCAGGTTCGTTTTCATCACCACTCACTCAAACTGGCGCCGAATGGGCAAAAGCTTTCAAAATCGGCGGGAGATACTTCTATACAGTTTCTGCGAAGAAACGGGATGACCGCTGATGAGATTTACAGATCAATAGGCTACATTCTAAAGGATTAGCAAACCTGTTAAAACAATTGCAGTTGTAACTGTCTTTTTACCCTACTGCATACTTGCTTAAAAAAACTAAGCGTAATTTAGCGTACCATTTATTTTTGATAAACATATTCCATGAAACTACCTGTGTATAAAAAGACTTTTATCCTTGCTGCGGCTTTGCTGGCCGGGGCATTTACTGCTAACGCTCAAACGGGTGCTCCTGTAGAAACCAGCGCGCCAAACAGCGATTACAAGCCTGCATTTCCCGGTCAAACCCGGGCGCCGGGTGTAAAAACCACAGCGGCGTATAAAGCAACAATCATTAATTCTGATCTGAAACAACCCTGGGGTCTTTGTGTACTGCCGGATGGTCGTTTCCTGGTGACTCAAAAGGGGGGAAGCATGATCATCCTTAAGGCCAATGGCCAGGTTGATAAGAAGATCACCAATCTGCCGGATGTAGTTGCACAAGGACAGGGCGGCTTACTGGATGTAAACATTGATCCGGGCTTTGCATCTAACCGCATGATCTTCTGGGATTATGCCGAGTCTGGCAGTGATGGTTATACGCTAGCTATAGCCAAAGGAAAACTTTCTGCAGATGAAAGCAGCATAACCAACATACAGGTGATTTACCGTGCTACACCGGCTTACAAGGGCACGCTGCAATACGGCTCGCGTATATTATTTGATAAGAAAGGCAACTTGTTTGTAAGCACCGGCGAGCGTTCGGGTAACGACATCCGCATGAAAGCACAGGATTTGGGCGCTTCAATTGGCAAGGTTATACACATCACCAAAGAGGGTAAAGCTGTTGCAGGCGGGCCTTTTGCAGGTAAGGCGGGAGCTTTGCCCGAAATTTTCGCCTACGGCTTTCGCAACCCGGAAGGGATGACTTGGAATCCTGCTACAGGCGAACTCTGGGAAGCAGAATTTGGTCCTCGTGGCGGCGATGAAATTAACATTATCCGTGCTGGTAACAATTACGGCTGGCCTGTTGTAACTTACGGTATAGAGTACAGTGGCAGCAAGGTAGGGGAAGGCATCCAGCAAAAAGAAGGCGTTACACAGCCCGTTTATTATTGGGATCCCAGCATATCGCCGGCAGGCATCACTTTTTACACCGGCAACATAATTCCTGAATGGAAAGGCAACCTGTTTGTAGGCGGCCTGGGTGGCTCGCACATTGCGCGTCTTATTATAAAAAACAACAAGGTAGTTGGCGAAGAACGTCTCCTGAAAGATAAAGGAGAACGCTGGCGTGCGCTAAATACCGGCAAAGATGGTGCACTTTATGGTGTAACAGACAGTGGTAAATTGTACCGGATAGGCAAATAAATAAATTGTGCTATTGAGATATAAGGCTGCCTATGGCAGCCTTTTTTGTAGGATGTAAATTCATAACAGCGACTCTGGTCAACATGAACGAATCAGCATTAATAGAAACATGGACTTGAGCAATGCTGTGAGTTGCGAAAATCTTATTATTTCGGTGCTTAATAGCTCATAGTAATCCATAATCATTCTTAATATAGATATATGTAACTTTATGAACCAGTGAGCGTAAAACGCTCCTAACCAAGTTGCAATTTAGCCAGCTATACTTATTTTTTGCTCTGTCCGTCTTTTTTTTGGAGTTGCCTTTACCTGGTATAGTGGTGTTATTAACTTTTATAATGAGCAGGATTTTTCTTCAGTTGGTAAAGGCATTTCTATTATTTCTTTTTTCTGTATTTATCATTTCTGAAGCAAATGCACAGTATCAGAATGCCGCGCCGTTATACCTGACTACAAACGATGGATTATCTCACAGCAACGTAAAGTCAATCCTTAAAGATAAGCTAGGCTATATGTGGTTTGCTACAGATGACGGCCTGGATAAATTTGATGGCTACAGCGTTAAATGTTACCGGCATAACCCTGCTGATAAAACTTCCCTGCGATCAAACAACATTAGTACTATATACCAGGATGGAACTGGCAACCTTTGGGTAGGTACAGGCGGTGGATTGAGCCTTTACAACCCTGCTACGGATAGCTTTATCAACTATAATGCTAACGAGAACAACAAAACCACCCTGTCAAATGATGATGTAACCGCAGTATTGCAAGATAAAAGTGGCAAGTTGTGGATAGCCACCTATTCAGGCTTAAACTTGTTCGACCCCAAAACCAAACGTTTTAAGCGGTTTTTGCACGAACGGCGAAAAGACTACATCCCGCATCATCACGTGTTTTCGATGGCCGAAGATACCGAAGGCCAACTATGGCTCGCTACAGGAGGTGGATTGCTCCGTTTTGATACAAACACGGGCAGCTATAAAAGCTACAACCATAGGGCAGGAGACCCAACCAGCTTAATTGATGATAAGACACATACCATAGCCGTTTCAGGCAACGATGTGTGGGTAGGTACGCTAGGGTTTGGGCTGGACAAGTTAGATAAGCGTACCGGAGTATTTACTCACTATCAAAAAAATGGATCGCCCGAAAGCATTGTTGATAACTCAGTTTTCCGGTTAAAACTTACCGCCGGTAACAAAATGTGGGTATGTACTGAAGGCGGCCTGGAGTTGTTAGATAAAAGTACAGGCGTTTTTGATCATAGTTATAACAAGATGAACAACCGCATCAATTCTATAAATGATGTGCTTGAAAGCGACAACATCCTGTGGATAGCCACATTTGAAACCGGCGTAGTAAGGTTTGATAACAACATATCTCTGTTCCGGCATATTCTAAACCAAAAGAACGGCTCCGACGAACTTACCAATAATCACGTGCTTTCGTTTTTGGAAATGGGTAACGAACTATGGGTAGGTACCGACGGCGGAGGGCTCAATTATTTTAATAAATCAACAGGGAAGGTAAGTCACGACGACGCACACGTTACAGCAAGTAAGGTGCTGTCTATGGTAAAAGATAGTAAAGGCCAGATTTGGGTAGGTACTTACGGCGATGGTTTGGATTTGCTTGCAGGAAAAAACAAACGTATTGCTCATTTTGGGCCAGGTAACTTGCCAAATCAAATCAGCAACGTATCGGTGTTTGCGTTAATGATGTCTGACAAAGGCGAGCTTTGGGCTGGTTTAGACGAAGGCGGAATTAACATCATCCAAAACAACCACATCACAAAACGATTTCGCTACAATAAGGCCGATACTGTGCATTCGCTGAGCAACGACGATGTGCGGGTGATTTATCAGGATTCACAAAAAGACATCTGGATAGGAACTTTTGATGGGTTAAACAGGTATGTTCCCGAAACCAATTCGTTTGAACATTTTAAAGGTTATAATTCCGGACTTACCAATAATACGATATCAAGCGTGTTAGAAGATAGTGAACATAACCTGTGGATTGGGACGTTAGGTGGAGGTCTTAATCATTTTAATAGAAAAACGCGTAAGATTACCGGGTACCAATTTCGCGATGGCAGTTCATACTCTCTCATTTGTGCTATACTGCAGGATAGTAAGAATTTTTTATGGATAAGCACTACAGAGGGTTTGGTCAGGTTGAATCCAAAAGATGGCAGTATACGGCATTTTGCTCTGCATAACGGTTTACAAGGTCCCGAGTTTAGCCCCTCTGCCGGCTTGGTAGAGCCGGACGGGCACTTGCTTTTTGGAGGACTAAACGGTTTTAACATAATTGATCCAAACCATTTGCCGGTAAATGCGAGGCAACCCGGGATAATCATAAGTGGCTTTCAAATATTTGATCGAAGCATTCTACCTGGTTCAAAAGAACTTTTGCTTGGGCAAGATGGCAAATCACAGGCTTTTAAACTCGATTATAAACAATCTGTCTTCACGATTGAATTTACCGCCTTAAACTACACCCTACCGGAACTGGGTAAATATGCTTATCGTTTGCGTGGGTTTAATGATAACTGGAGTTATGTGGGTCAGCAAAGAAAAGCAACCTACACAAACCTTGACCCGGGCACTTATACATTTGAAGTAAAAGCCGCTAATAGCGATGGTGTTTGGAACGACATACCAGCTACCGTAACCATTGTGATAGTAGCACCATTTTGGATGACGTGGTGGTTCCGTATATCAGCTGCTGTGTTTACATTAGGTTTATTGTACGCCTTTTACAGGTACAGGTTAAATGATGTTCGGCATAAAAAATGGGAACTGGAGCAATTAGTTGCGCAACGTACGCTGGAGATAAAAAAACAGGCTGATGAATTACAAGACCAGTCTGAGGAGCTAACCGCAATAAACGAGGAATTACAAGCACAGTCCGAAGAACTGATGCAGCAGCGAGAACAGGAACTTGAAGCGCGCAAAGAAGCGGAACGCGCCAACAAGGCCAAAAGCATTTTCCTGGCGACCATGAGCCATGAAATTCGTACCCCCATGAATGGTGTGATGGGCATGGCGTCGTTACTTTGTCAAACCAATCTTGATGCAGAGCAGCGGGAATACGCCGAAACCATTCGAATCAGTGGTGAAAGCCTTATAAATGTTATCAACGATATTCTTGACTTTTCTAAAATAGAGTCGGGGCAGATGATGCTTGACATGCACGAGTTCCATCTTAAGCAATGTATAGAAGAGGTGATCAAACTGCTTGCAAACCAAGCTGAGAAGAAGGGTATTGCTTTGCGATTTGATATAGATACGGCCATACCGCCAACACTAATCAGCGACAGGCTTCGATTGAAGCAGGTGTTAATAAATCTTGTCGGTAATGCTATTAAGTTCACCAAAGAAGGGGCAGTTACTTTAAGAGCAAAATTATTGGCTAAAGCAGATGGTGAAGTAAGAGTTGTGTTTGATGTTGAAGACACAGGAATTGGTATTTCATCAGACAGGTTAGCCAGGCTGTTTAAGCCATTTTCTCAGGGAGATTCCTCTATAACACGCCGATACGGCGGCACTGGGTTGGGATTGGTTATTTGTGAGCGACTGGTTAGCCTTTTAGGAGGCTCTATGAATATTGAAAGTGAAGTTAACAAGGGTACTGTAGTGACATTCAGCATGCAGTGTAAAGTGAACAAAGCATCGCTTGCCGAGCATCATCCTACACCCGCCCAGCAGCCAGCCGAAACAATTACACCTGAGTTTGCCTTAGCATACCCGTTAAACATCTTAGTTGCAGAAGATAATGTGATCAACCAAAAGGTGATAAAACAAGTTCTTAGCAAATTTGGCTATCAACCTGTTATAGTAAGTAATGGGCGCGAGGCGGTTTATGCGGCGGCAGCAAATGATTTTGATTTGGTGCTGATGGATGTACAAATGCCCGAGATGGATGGTTTAGAGGCAACAAGAGCTATACGCCGCGAGCAGATGCATCAACCTATTATTATAGCCATGACCGCCAGTGCAATGCCGGAAGACAAAGTTAACTGTTTAAATGCGGGAATGAATTACTTTATATCCAAGCCAATAGGGTTTGCCGACTTATTAGTACACTTAAAGAAAGCATTTGCCGGTAAGGTAAGCGTAGATGGTTCTTCTGTTATACCACATTAATAAGATATCCTGAGCGGGTTGGCTCACTGTCCTGTCATGCCGATTGTATTTGCGGAAGTGGATCGTTATCGCTCGTCTCAACGCCCGCTTTGTTGTTAACTTGCCCGGTAAGGCTGTCTTCCGGGAATATCTCCTGACTATTGTTTACGACGCTCCTGATGATCTGATCTAACTCATTTACTGACGTATCCAGAAAGCCGAGTATTTGCTGATCAACCGGTTCATCAAGATTCTGCCTTATTACAGCTGATAAACCGATTATCCGTGCGAGCGGAGCACGTACCAAGTGAGATTGAATGAAAGCAATCTCCTTTAATTTTGTATTCTGGCGTTCGATAGCCTGTGTATGGTTTATTTGCTCTGTTATATTTTGTGCTATTACAAGCCTTGCTTCACGGCCTTTAAACGGTATGGTGCTGCACCTTACCTCCACATGAAAATCGTTACCGTATTTGTCGCGGTGCTGGGTGGTCATATGCCAGCTTTTCTCAGTTCGATTATGCTGCAAAGTATTAAGCAGATCCGGTAATACTGATTTAGGCCTGATATCTTTAATGGTCATGTTCAGGAAATCGTCTTCTGTGTAGCCGTAATGTTCGATTGCGGCTTTATTTACCTGCAGAAAATAAAGCGTTTCCGCGTCATAAATCCACATGGGAGAGGGATTTAACGAAAAAAGCATGTAATAATGCTGTTCAGATTCCTTTAGCACATCATTACGAATAATTTTTTCGGTGATCTCTGCACGCAACTCCTTTAACAGTTTTGCTTTTTTCTCTATAGTGCCCCTTAGCCCGTTAGTTAAGTACCGTATTTGTACAATTACAGCAACATCAAGAAACAGGAAGTTTAAAGAATAAGTTACCCAATAGGGCATTGTATAATGACTTATCAGCGGCGAATTAAATAATTTGAAGTAAATAATGGCTGTGAAGCAGGCGTAAATTAAAAAGTTTACGACTATAGAAGCATAAGCAACATTTCTGGGAAAAAGGAGGGCGATAAATACGCTAAGTGCCAGTATGTAAACACAACCAATGCCAAATGCTCCTAGTGTAGCCGTTAGCGTTATGGCCAGTACATATAACATTACAACTACATAGGCTTTTTTAACACCAAGGTTTATCTTCTTATTAAGGGATACGAGTCCAATAGACAACAATGTAAAAATGGCAGCACAAACAAGGAAAACGCGGCCATCGTTATAGAGCGTAACTACACTGGGCACTAAAGCTATGGCGCTTAGTGGCAGCGAGTAGATCATTACATTTTTAAAAAGATTTATCTGCCAGAACGCAACATCTTTGCTGCGCCCCGCAGCATTAGACACTATAGCGCGCTGTACAAACAACTTATAACTCCGCCAAAGGGAATTATCGCGTGTAAAAAATCCATTTCGTTTAAATACCACAGTTCTAAAAGATAATGCTCAGCGCAGTAAATGTAAATAGTAGCTTAACCGAAAGCTCGAGTGACCGCTCTTTAAAAATGCTCCTTTAGCCGTTTATAGGGCTTTAGATGTAGATGCTTAAACGTATCGGCTCTAAAATTGGTTGTAAAGTAAGGATACTTTTAATTAAAAATAAATCTTTTTGGTTGAAATACATTCGCGCTTGTCCTTCTGGCAAGGGTATTCATTTAGCAGTGTTGCACGCTGCAAATAGTTAAACTGTTTCGATAGTGTAAATCTTTGTCCGGTATCGGACAAAAAAGCATTGCTATATTTTTATAAAATATTGATTATAAGGTAGATGTGTTTGGTATAAGGCTTGCAAACACCCTTGCATACTATATCACAACAATGGATCAGATAATAGAACAGGAAGTAACCGCCCGAAAACGTAAAAAGGGAATATTTATAGGGGTAGGAGCCGTAGCCGCTTTAGTAATTACGGTTTGGCTGCTTAGGGTATTGCTTGGCTCAAGCATCAGCCGTAATGATTTCACAACTGCAAAGGCTGAAAATGGAAGCGTAGAAAATACTCTGAATGCCACGGGTGAAGTATTGCCCGAGTTTGAAGAGATACTTACCAGCCCGATTAACGCATCAATAAAGAACGTTGTACTAGATGCTGGTAACAAGGTAAAAGCAGGTCAGTCTATTCTTTCACTTGATAAAAGTGCCGCACAAAACGATTACGACAAGCTCAACTTCCAGCTGCAAAGCAAACGTAACGAGATCAGCAAACTTAAACTCGACCTTAATAAAAGCTTTTACGACATCCGCAGCAATAACGACATAAAACAACTGCGCATCAGCAATTTGGCTGATGCTGTTGAAAACGCTAAACGCCTGTACAAAGCCGGCGGCGGTACACGTGAGGGTATAGAACAGGCTGAACTGAACCTGAAAGTAGCCCAGCTGGAAAAAAAGCAACTGGAGAACGAAATAAAAAGCAAGCAGCAAACCATGCAGATCGAGATAAAAGAAGCTGAGATCGCGCTTGCCATACAACAGAATGATTTGCACGAACTGCAGCGTAAGCTGCAACTGGCTAATATTGTGGCTACCCGGGGTGGTGTAGTAACCTACGTAAACAGGAACATTGGTGCTACCGTGCACGAAGGCGACGCGCTTGCGCGTATTGCAGATCTTGGCAGCTTTAAGGTAAACGGAAGCCTTGCTGATAGTTACCTTGACCAGTTAAGGGCCGGTATGCCGGTGATTGTCCGCTTTAACGAAAGCCAGCTGAAAGGGCACGTGGTTAACGTACAGCCATCCGTACAAAATAGCACAGTAAGCTTTGATGTACAGTTAGACGACCGCGACAATAAACAACTTCGCCCTAACATGAAAGTGGACGTTTTCCTGGTGACGGATGTGCGCAGCAAAACAATTCGCGTAGCAAACGGCCCCGCCTTTAAAGGCCCTGCAGATCAGGACGTGTTTGTAATTAAGGGTGACAAAGCGGTGCGCAGGTCGGTTCACATTGGGTTAGTAAATTTTGATTATGTAGAGATCACCAAAGGTATACAGCCGGGTGATATAGTGATCACATCAGACATGAGCCAATACAAAAACGCAAAAGAAATCACTATCAAGAACTAATTGACATGAAATACCTGTACCTCATTATAATTATAATCATGTGTGTCAGCAAAGTGGTTGTTGCCGCCGCAGGCGGCGACACCCTTAGGCTGAGCCTGCAACAGGTGGTGGAGATGGCCAAAAAGAACTCCATCGCAGCCAAACAAGCCGTTACACAGCGCGAAAACAAGTACTGGCAATGGCGCACTTTTAAGAGCAACTATCAGCCACAGTTATCGCTAACAGGCACCTTGCCAGGCTATAGTAAAACCTATCAGCAAGTGCTGCAGCCTGACGGTACAATTTTGTTTCAGCCTATACATAACGATAATTCATCGCTACAACTAGATTTCAGCCAAAGCATTACTGCTACAGGTGGTACCATTTACGGAACCACACAAATGCAGCGCTTTTATGATTTTGACCGCAAGAACACCTTGTACAATGGTGTACCTTATGCTATAGGCTACAGCCAGCCATTGTTCCAGTATAATGCACTACGTTGGGACAAACGAATAGAACCATTAAAGTACAACGAGAGCAGGCAGGCTTACATAGAGTCGCAGGAGCAAATTTCGGTAACCGTAGCAAGCTACTTTTTTGATCTGTTGCTTGCCCAGGTAAACCTGCAAATAGCAGAAACCAACTTTACCAATACCGAGAAGATTTTAAAAATAGCAAAGGTGAAGTTTGACCTTGGAAAGATATCTAAAAATGAGATACTGCAATTGCAGCTGGAGCAGCTGAATGCGCAAAAAGCCGTAGGTACAGCCAAACGCGATATGGAGATTGCCACCTTAAACCTGCGGACTTACACAGGTGCAGAAGGAGATGATAAGATCGCACTCGAGTTGCCGCCATCAACTATAGAGATGAATGTATCGGCCGATAAGGTGTTGGAGGAAGCATTTGCTAACAGAAGTGACGCGATTGCCTTTGTGCGCCGCATTGCAGAGGCAAAAAGAGATGTGGCGAAAGCTAAAGGGCAAAGCGGGTTGATTGCTACGCTTACAGCCAACCTGGGGTACTCTAAAAGTGCGCCAACCATAGGCGATGTGTATCGCTCGCCACAAAACCAGCAATTGCTGCAATTGCAGTTTACTATACCTGTCCTGGACTGGGGGCGGTCTAAATCGCGCACCAAAACTGCTGAAGCAAATGAGCAGTTCACAGAATATGCCGTGGAGCAGGACAAGCAGACCTTTAAGCAGCAAATAGTTACGCAGGTAACGCTTTTTAATATGATGAAAGATCAACTGGTGTTTACCGCCAGGGCAGACAGCATTGCATCAGAGAAGTACCAGATAGCGCGGGAACGCTATGTATTAGGTGACCTGAGCATAACCGACTTGAGTATTGCATTTGCAGAAAACGACCAGGCTAAGCGGGATTATATAGCTGCGTTGAGAGACTTCTGGGGAGCGTATTACCAGTTAAGATACTTAAGCCTCTACGATTTTGAAAAGAACCAAAAAATAAGGTATGAAGAGAGGGTAGACTAAAAACACAAGATGTAAGAAGTCAAGATACAAGACACAAACTCTAAATAGAAATACAAACCGAACATCAGAAATCATTAACTTAATAAAATCACAATTACTATGATACAACTACAGAACATCGAAAAAGTATACCGCACGGATACTATACAAACCCTGGCGCTGAATGGCATAAACCTCGACATAGAAAAAGGCGAGTTTCTATCCATTATGGGTCCATCCGGCTGCGGGAAGAGCACACTGCTGAATATAATGGGGCTGCTTGACGCACCGTCTAAAGGTAGCATCCGCATAGACGACCAGTCAACCATTAACATGAAGGATAAGGAATTGGCTAAGTTCCGCAATCAAAAGCTCGGGTTTATTTTTCAAAGCTATCACTTAATTAATGATCTGCAGGTGCTGGATAATGTAGAGCTTCCGTTGCTTTACCGGGACAGTACTGCTAAACAGCGCCGGGAGCTAGCAACTGAAGCACTGGAAAAGGTTGGTTTGAGCAATCGCATAAAGCACTTCCCTAAACAGCTTTCTGGCGGGCAAAGGCAGCGTGTAGCAATTGCCAGGGCAATAGTGGGCAGACCGGAGATCATCCTGGCGGATGAACCCACAGGCAACTTGGACAGTGCTATGGGTAACGAGATTATGGATATCCTTTTGCAGCTTAACCGCAATGATGGTACCACCATTGTAATGGTAACGCACGACGAGAACATGGCGCAGAAAACGCATCGCTTAATGAGGTTGTTTGATGGGTCTCAGGTTCAATAATTCATCACCTAAACAAACAATATCATGTTAAAAAATTACTTCAAAATAGCCATCGCGGTACTTAAAAGGCGTAAGTTCTTTACGTTTATCAGCTTGTTCGGCATCAGCTTTACGCTTACTATATTGTTAGTACTTACCGCATTTATAGACAAAGTTGTAAACGACAATTATCCCGACAAAAAGCGCGACCGGTCTCTCTATATAAATAAAATTGAGCTCAGGGGAAAGGAGTCTATGAACTCAGGCCCCTTAAGCTACTACTTTCTTGATCATTATCTCGGCAAAATGAAAACCCCTGAGAAGGTGGCCATATCATCAGGTTTCAATTCTACTAACACTTACGTGAATAACCGCAAAGTGGTTATCAACTACAAGTATACCAACGCCGATTTCTGGGAAGTGCTCGATTACGACTTTATTGAGGGAAAGGCTATAAGCAGACAACAAGTAACAAACGGCGAACGTGTTACGGTAATCTCTGAGGATATGAAGAAGGAGTATTTCGGGGATGACGGAGCGTCTGCTATTGGTAAGTACATTGAAGCAGACAACGTTAAGTACCGTGTATGCGGGGTAGTAAAAAGCTTACCTATAACATCGTACCTTTTATATGCCGACATCTATTTACCTATCACGACTTATAAGACAAAGCTGGATGCCGACAAAGGTTACATGGGAAACTTTACTGCAATATTACTAGCAAAAACGCCTGCAGATGTAGCTAAAATGAAAATAGAGTATGAAGCTATAATACCCAAGCTGCCTGTCCCGGGCAAAGAATGGGATCACATCTACAGCCATGCCGATAGCTACCTGGAAGGTTATGTACGCAGCGGTAACGAGCAACGGTCGGGCATGACTTACGCCCTCACAGCAATCACTCTTTTTGCATTATTTGTAATGCTGCTGCCAACACTAAACCTGGTAAACGTGAATATTACACGCATAATGGAGCGTTCATCAGAGATAGGGGTGCGCAAAGCATTCGGTGCATCATCAAAAACGCTCGTGTATCAATTCATTGTAGAAAACCTGATTCTTACCTTTCTGGGAGGAATTATTGGTATAGTGTTGTCCGTAGTCGTAATGTACTTTATCAACAGCGCAAAATTTATTGCTAATCTTAACCTCAGCTTAAACTTCACCGTTTTGGGGTATGCAATTGTTACTTGCGTGTTCTTCGGTTTACTGTCGGGAGTATACCCGGCATGGCGTATGTCTAAGTTAAACATCGTTGCAGCGCTAAAAGCTTAATTATTCATCAACCTTAAAATCAAGATATCATGTTCAGGCATTTATTTAAAATGATATGGAACAAAAAGAAGCAAAACTCCCTGCTTATTGTGGAGATATTGCTATCGTTCCTGGTGATCTTTGCTGTATTCACCTTCGCCATTAACTCCTATAACAATTATGCAAAGCCCATGGGCTTTAACTACAAGCAAGTTTGGGCGATAAGTTATAACCACACTCTTGAAACCAAAAACTCCGACTCGGTAGTTCTGGTCTACGAAAACCTGTTACGCAATATAAAATCAATGCCGCAGGTAGTGGATGCCGGCTATGCCAGCGGTAATATCCCCTTTGCCAATAACCACATGAGCACAGGTATTGATAATAACGGCCACAAGGTAGATAACGTTAATAATTTCTTTATGGACGAGAATTACATTAATGTAATGGGCGCCAAAATGATAGCCGGGCGCTGGTACAATAAAGCAGATGGGGGATCCAAAGCCAATATTATTGTCATCAACAGAAAGCTTAAAGAAGAGTTGTTTGGCAATACCGACGCCATTGGTAGGACATTTGGCAATAACGATGATAAGAACAAGCGTAAGGTAATAGGTGTAATAGACGATATTAAAACAGATGGCGATTACCAGCAAGCACCTTACGGGCTATACAATCGACACGATACTGCCGCTTACAAGTGGATGGGTAAAATACTTGTAAAAGTAAGCCCTGGAACCGACGCTGCATTTGAAGCTAAGCTTTACAAGTTGATGGCTAACACGTTTAAAAATTCTAACATAGAAATAGAGCACCTGGACAACAAGCTTACCGCTTACAACAAGATTACACTGGTGCCACTTATAATCCTTTCCATTGTAGCAGCATTTCTTATCATCAATGTTGCATTGGGCATTTTTGGGGTGCTTTGGTATAATATAAACAAACGCCGGGGAGAAATAGGCCTGCGCAGGGCCATAGGAGCACCGGGCAGTTCGGTATCTGGCCAATTGGTAGGCGAGGCACTTATATTAGCCACTTTGTCACTAATCATTGGCGCTTTTTTCGCAGTACAGTTTCCGCTGCTTAATGTATTTGATCTGCCGGCGGTAGTTTATTTGGGTGCGATGTTATTAGCTGTGATATTTATTTACCTGCTGGTATTGGTTTGTTCGCTTTACCCAGGCAAACAGGCCGCGGCAATTTACCCGGCAGTTGCTTTACATGAAGAATAAAAATTAGCTTTGGAACATGATACTGGTTATTGATGATGATATTGCCGTGCGTACCTCGCTGCAGCTTTTGTTGCAAAGTGAAGGTTATAAAGTGAGCGGAGCTGACGCACCGGCAGAAGCTTTACGTATCATTAAGGCTGATGCACCTGAGCTGATCATACTTGACCTGAACTTCTCTATCAGTACAACCGGCGAAGAGGGAATGACGTTGCTGCAAGCTATTCGCAGAGCCGATGCAGATGTGCCTGTGATATTGATTACGGGATGGGGTAGCATTGCCCTTGCAGTGCAGGGTATGAAGTTAGGGGCTAATGACTTTATTAACAAACCCTGGGATAACGGGCATCTGCTACAGTCTGTAAAAACACTACTTGGCTTACGCGAAAAAACGGTTATTAACCGTACGCGCAGGCAATTAGATAAAGAGTACAATTTTCAGCAAATTATAGGGGAGGACCCTAAAATGCTGGAAATATTGGAAACTATTGGCAGGGTGGCAGGTACCGATGCCTCCATCTTGATAATGGGCGAAAGCGGTACCGGAAAGGAATTGATAGCGGAAGCCATTCACCAGAACAGCCTGCGCCGCAACAAGCCGTTTATAAAGGTAAATTTAGGGGGAATATCTACTTCCTTGTTCGAGAGCGAGATGTTTGGCCATGTACGTGGTGCTTTTACCGATGCCAGGTTTGACAGGGCAGGCCGTTTTGAACTGGCTAATAAAGGGACTATATTTTTAGATGAGATAGGTGACCTTGACCCAGGCAGCCAGGTGAAACTGTTGCGGGTACTGCAGGACCGCACCTACGAGGTGTTGGGCAGCAGCCGCACCAAAAACGTGGATGTGCGTGTCGTGTGTGCTACCAACAAAAACCTTACCGGCATGGCTAACAGCGGTACTTTCAGGGAAGATCTGCTATATCGCATAAATCTGATAACGGTTACTTTACCAGCCTTACGTGAGCGCCCGAAAGACATACCTTTACTGGTAGAATTCTTTATTAACAATTTAAAGCAGATATATAATCGCCCTGAGTTGTCTGTATCTAAAAGCGCTATGAAGTGGCTGCAGCAACTTCCGTTGCCCGGCAACATACGGCAGTTGAAAAACCTGGTAGAGCGGTCTATCCTTGTAAGTAAAAAGAATGTACTGGAAATAGATGATTTTCGTTCGCAGCTGGAGCTTTCGCCGCAAAAAACAGGTAATTCGCACTGGCCAGGCGTAGGCACCATAACGCTTGAGGAAATGGAAGTTGAGATGATAAAGCGGGCTATGGCATTCCACAAAAATAGGGTGAGTAAAGCGGCACCTGCGCTGGGCCTTACAAGAAGTGCTTTGTACCGGCGACTGGATAAATTTGAGATACCGTACGATGAAGCTGAGGACTAAGTACATTTTATTTGTTATTGTTCTGCATGCGCTGGCGCTGTTGCTGTCATTCTATATTTTCGACAAAAACCGCATCTACTTTATCTTTTCCGAGGTATTTATAATAACATCAATAATAATCTCCGTACAGCTTTACAGGCAGCTTATAAGCCCTATTAAAATGCTGCTGCAGGGCATAGAAGCCATTAAGGACAAGGACTTTAATATTAAGTTTTTAACTACCGGAAAACACGAGGTAGACGAACTCATAAATGTTTATAACCAGATGATAGATGAATTACGTACCGAACGCACAAGGCAGCAGGAACAGCACTTCTTTCTGGAGAAGCTGATTCATACCTCGCCGACAGGTATTGTAATTCTGGATCATGATGATCGTGTTTACCAGCTTAATCCCAAAGCGGCGCAGGTGCTTGGCGTTACAGAAAAGCAGCTGACTGGCGAGCATATAACAGTCATCGGCAATTCGTTGTTAAAACAAGCGGCTTTATTAAAAGCCGGGGAGTCCGTTACGTTAAAACCCGATGGAATCAACACCTATAAATTGCAGCGTTCCAACTTTATTGATCGTGGCTTTCACCGGGGCTTTATTATGATAGAAGAGCTTACTGCAGAGATACTTGCTGCCGAAAAGAATGTTTACGGTAAAGTTATACGCATGATGGCACACGAAGTAAACAACACCATTGGCCCGGTTAACTCAATTTTACAATCTGCATTGCGGGCAGATACATTGTGGCAGGATCAGAGTGCCGCGGCAATTAACAATGCATTGCGCGTAGCATTTGACCGTAACCAAAACCTGAACCACTTTATGCGCAACTTTGCCGACTTAGTGAAGCTGCCTCCTCCAAACAAAAAACAAACAGATTTGCAATTACTGGTTAAAGCTGTAATTGAACTAATGCGATTAAAGGGCCAGGAAAATGATGTAAGACTCATTTTTGAACCGACACCTAAAGCCGTTATAGTTTATGCTGATGTACAACAGCTTGAACAGGCACTAATTAACATTACAAAAAATGCCATTGAAGCGGTAGATAGTAATGGTACAGTTACTTTTAGCATAGATGCTAAAAAGCAGTTGCTAACCATTACTGATACAGGTAAAGGTATTACCGGGAAAGAAAGCGTTCAGCTTTTTTCCCCTTTCTTTAGTACTAAAAGAGACGGGCAGGGTATCGGGCTGACCCTCGTGCGGGAGATTATGCTGAACCATGGTTATGAGTTCTCGTTGAAAACAATTGCAGACAGGCAAACGGTTTTTAGCATATCGTATCATTAACAACCTGATTGTTTAGGGTCAAACGTCAACTATCCGTAATTTTAGCCTGCTAATTTCTTAAACTCCCAAGTTCTTGCATTCTTTACCAAAACTAAAAAAGGATGGAGACACAACTCTTTGTACAAATAGCCCTGAATGGATGGAACCAGCAGGTTGCACGGGCAGAAAAATTCTTTAATGGCCTCAGCGACGAAGCTTTCCAACGTACTGTAGGCGCTGGTAAAAACCGGATAATATACCTGTATGGCCACTTAACTGCTTACCATGACATGCTTAAGGAAACGTTAGGCCTGGGCACCGCCACCCATTCGTTCCTTGTGAATGATTTTCTGAAGAATGCCGACGATGTAAAGGCAAACATGCCGTCCGTTGCAGAACTAAGGCAGTACTGGGCAGAAGTGCATAACGAATTAAACGTGCTTTTTGCAGCACTCCCTGCTGAAGATTGGTTTAAGCGCCACAACGCAATGACAGACGAGGATTTTAAAAAGGATCCTACACGTAATCGTTTAAGTGTACTGCTCAGCAGGACTAATCACATTGCTTACCACTTTGGTCAACTGGTACTGGCCTGAGTAGGTACGACACATTATGCCGCTCCAAAACCTTCAATTTTCACACTTACTTGTATTGATGGTGGAGCATTTTGATAACGTTATTGCCATTGTGTTAAAAAACAGTTAATTTTCGGATGTGAAGCGTAAGCTTCCACCTGCTTTATTACTGTTTCTTATTTTGAAAAATCTCACAAGGCGAAATTTTCTCAGCAAAGGTGCTATGCTGGCCGGCGGCGCTTACCCTGCCATGATGGCGTTAGGAATGCTCAAGTCTGCACCTGCATATTCTTTTGATCTGCCCGGCAGTGGTAATGGTAAACACATCATTATCTTGGGTGGAGGCCTTGCCGGGATGGCAAGCGCTTACGAACTAACCAAACTTGGCTACAAATGCACTATCCTGGAAGCGCGGGACCGCGCCGGTGGTCGTTGCTGGAGCGTACGTAACGGCAGTACCAACCAGGAAACAGGCAGGCCTGCTATAACTGCAAAATTCGATGACGGGCTGTATTTTAATGCCGGACCTTCCCGCATTCCGCATCATCATGAGCTAACCCTCCATTACTGCAAGGAGCTGGGTGTACCCATACAAGTCTACAATAACGTTAATGAAGGTGCTTACTACTTTGCCGAAGGAAAGGGGCCGCTGTCTAACAAAAAGATACGCGCACGCGAGGTACATAACGATGTACGCGGCTACATGGCCGAACTGCTGAGCAAAAGCATTGACAATGGCGCTTTAGATGCCGCCCTCACCAAAGAGGATACCCAAAAGGTATTAGAATACCTGGCCGCTGAGGGAGGGCTGGATATTGATAAGCTGTACAAAGCGTCAGCAAGAAGGGGGTACGCAGAATCGCCTGGTGCGGGCAATCTGCCGGGTAAAATAGGTGAGGCGCATAAACTTGCCGATTTTATACAATCCGGTTTGCTTGATCCGGATTTTTATAACGTGGCAGAATATACTTACGAGCTGCAGATGACCATGTTCCAGGCCGTTGGCGGAATGGATATGATTGCCAAAGCGCTACAGAAGCAGGTTTCGGCGTCTTTAAAGCTTGGCGCGGAGGTAACCAATATAACTAACCTGTCGGAAGGTGTAAGGGTGACTTATAAAGATGCCGTCGGAGAACACCAGTTACAAGGCGATATATGTATTTGCACTATTCCGTTGCCGGTACTTAGCAATATCAATAACAACTTTTCTGGTGAAGTAAGCAGAGCTATAGACTACATCACCTATAACCAGACTGGTAAGATCGGCCTGCAGTTTAAACGCCGGTTTTGGGAAGAGGATGACCATATCTACGGTGGTATTACACACACCAACAATGATTTAACTCAAATATTTTACCCCAGCTATGATTATCTTGGTAAAAAGGGTATCTTAATAGGATATTACAATTTCAACGAAAAAGCACAGCGTACGGGCGAGTTAAGCTATGCAGATCGCGAGAAGCTTGCGTTGGAAAAAGGCAGGTTAATTCATCCGCAGTATGACGCGGAGTTCGAGCGCTCATTTTCGGTAAGCTGGCATAAAACAAGGTATAACATGGGCGGTTGGGCGGTTTATTCCGGCGAGACGCGGAAGAACCAATATCCTGCACTGCTCAAGCCTGATGGTAACGTTTACTTTGCGGGAGAGCACCTTACGTATTTAAACGCCTGGATGGCAGGAGCGTTTGAATCAGCGCGCAGCGTGGTATCTTCTATTCACGGGCGTGTAACAGGGCAACAGTTAGTTTACCCAACAACAAAATAGAAAAACTAGACTTTAAAATATGGCAAACACAATTAACCGCAGAAACTGGCTTAAAAGCAGCGCTTTAATGGCTGGCGGCGTGGCTTTCCTTTCAGGAACAGTTAACAAACTGGCCGCTATGCCCTTGCTCAGAAACATCAACGCCTTTAAACGCGTGACCGATGAAAGTGCTATCCTGACAGCCGCACCAGCTATGAAAGCACGACTGCTGGCCAACGAGAATCCTTTTGGTCCATCTGCCGCTGCCAAAAAGGCTATTGCAGATGCCATGGACCTGAGCTACCAGTATGCTTTTTCCGCCATCAACACCCTTCGTGGTAAAATAGCAGCTTACGAAGGGCTAAAGCAGTCCAATGTATTGCTGGCATCAGGCTCATCGCCGTTGCTGCTGGCGGCGGCTATGCATTACAGCAAAGGCGGTAAGAACATCATCACCGGCGACCCGTCTTACGACGACCTGCCTACCCAGGCCGAACATTTTGAAGGTAAATGGGTGAAAGTCCCTTTAACCTCTGATTATAAACTGGACCTTGATGCTATGGAAGCTAAAGTTGATGCCAACACCGGTTTAGTATACATCTGTAACCCTAATAACCCTACTGCAACTGTAGTGGACACCGAAAAGCTCAAGGCATTTTGCGAACGGGTATCAAAAAAAGCGGTGGTTTTTGTTGACGAGGCTTATATTGATTACCTGCCCGATCCTAAAGGCACCACGCTGATAGGTGGGGTTAAAGCAGGTCAAAACATTATTGTAGCACGTACTTTTTCCAAACTTTATGGTTTCGCCGGCTTACGCTGCGGCTACATTGTTGCACAGCCCGAAACCATCCGCACGCTGGAAATATATACACCGGGCTGGGCCGGCTTATCGTCTACTACTTTGGCAGCGGCTATTGCTACTTACCAGGAGACCGATTATCTTCAGGACGCCTTAAAGAAAACCAATGCTTCCAAAGAGTATTTGTATGATGTGCTTAAGAAAGAAGGATACACTTACATTCCTTCGTCGGCCAACTTTGTCATGTTTCCGCTAAAAATGGATGGTAACAAGTTTGTTGGCGAAATGATGAAGCGCGGCGTGGGCGTACGCAGCTGGAAACTTAACAACCAGGATTGGTGCCGCGTAAGCGTTGGCCGTATGGATGAAATGCAGGCCTTTGCTGATGCCTTTAAAGAGATATCTTAATTCAACTCAGAAGTCGGCAACAACTCAACAAAAATATCGAATACTAATGCGCAAATTAATCTATACACTTTCTTTCGCCTTTATAACCGCCACCACATTCGCACAGGAAAAAACGCCTAATCCACGGCCGCTTACCCTTGATGAGTATAAAAAAGCTAAGACCTATACCATAGCTGATCTTGATAAAGACACTTACGTAAAGTTTGAAAATACTTATGTTCTCGACCGTTATGAAAGTCGCAAGCCATACTTCATCACTGGCAGTGATGGCCTGAAAAAACGGATTGACCTGTATAAACTTGTCGCAAAAGAAGCTATGCAGGAAATTGGCACAATGATTTTTTACACCAGCGAAACTGGTAAAAAATACCAGGCCTTGGTGCCCGACTTTACTGCAGACGGCAAGGTATGGGAACAGTATTTTCAGGACATAGATGACATTAATAAAGTAGAAAAGAACTTTATTTTAAAGTTGTCTTACGTGTTGTCCAAGGAGCTAAGCTTTCAACAATATAAAGTGCTGAACAATGGTAAGGATATGAAAGAGGAGTCGGCCACTTATGGCAACGACATCTGCTTCCCGGGAGAGGAACTGGTAACCATGAGCAACGGAAGTAAAAAGATGCTGAAAGATGTAAAGAGTGGGGATGAGGTGATTACTATTGACCCTCAAACGCGTAAACCATCTGCCACCAGGGTGAAAGAGCTTACCGTGCATGCTGCTAAAAACTACGCGCTTACGCAATTGGTGTTGGTATCTGCTCAGGAAAAAAATACCGCAATAGGTACATCTGTTAACCTCCGGGCCAAAGTATTACAGGCTACTCCCAATCACCCGATGATGACCAAAAACGGGCGCGAAAAAATGGCCGATGTAGCACTTGGCCAGCAGGTACTTTGCCTTAACGAACAAACCGGCAAGTACGAAGCTTTTACTGTGCTGCAAAAGAATGAACGTGCTGGGGGCGTACAAAACGTTTACAACATAGTTGCCGAAAAGGGAAGTACCCTGCTGATGAACGGCGTTATGGTGATGCAGAAGTAGAGCTAAAGTATCAACATCAGCCGTTTACTGGTATGGTATACTTGCGCTGATGTTGTTGCAATTTTTGTGGTTTAAAATAGTAAAACCGTATTTTGCCGGCTTCTATGGAAAGCGCATCCCATGATGGTACTTATATAATATCCGGCAAATTAATATCACAAATAAATGCGGTAACAATTGCGCAATTGTCGCCGGTTACAAGCTATGAGGAACTGGGCAGCGAAACGCTGGACCTGGTAGATATAGCTGTAAACGAAGCGACTTTCCTAAGTGTAGACGGCAAAACCAGAGTGAGCCAGCAACAAGCGGCAATTCATCTTACCTGTACATGCACTCAACCTAAAAGCAAGCTTTGTAGTCATAAATCATCGGCTTTGCTGCAGATCATAGCAAATCCAAATTACATCGTGTTTTTCGATGATAATTATAGGCGCGAAAAGCTTCGGAAATTTGCTGCTGATTATGGGCTGGAAGCGGAGCCGGAGCTTGACGAGTACTTCGATCTGGAGCTAAATGAAGGCAGGTTGGTCATTAATCCTAAAGATCGCTCATTATTGCCGGTTACCAATGCAAGTATAGATGCTATGGAACGGCAGCTAATGCTGCAGCAAGCATCTGCAACGCCGCGATTAACGAAGGCTGACGAGGAGTTAAAGCGTATTATAGTATTTAAGCAGCACAAGTTTTACAAGCACCTTATTATTGAACTGTATGATGCAGATAGTACAAAAGATGGCCGTATAAAAAACCCGCTGATACCTGTTGCGCCCTTGCAATTGATAATGGATACCAATGATCCGTTTGAAATTAAGTTTTATACCGCTATATCCCGCTTTCAGCAAAATATAGATGCTAAGGTCAACAAGCAAGGCTTGGATAGCTTAAAAGCTATAGTTAAGAATCCGCTTAATTTCGATTGCTACCTGCATGATGTAGCTGTGTCTGAAAAGGTTCCGTCCGGGGCCTTAACGAAGGTTAATTTGCGCGCACTGCATACCGATCTGCAGCTTACCGTTGACCCGATAAAGGATGTTTTTAAGATATCAGGTTCGTTACCAGCGGGAGAGGAGCGTTATCCTGTTTCAAAGCTTGAAGTGCTGTTTGGTTATTTTATAAAAGTTGGATCCACCTTGTATTTAGTGAAGAATTTGCAGACAACAGGCGCGATAACGTTGTTCAAACAGGGGCAGGATTATTTGCATGTACATAAAAACCAATTTAAAGAATTTCAAAGTCGTATTTTAAACAAGCTGGATGCAGGTGTTAAGGTGAGCTATCCTTACATCCCGACAGCAACGGCTGTGCAACTGCAGGAGCAGCAGTTTAACCATCGAGAGCGTATTATCTACCTTTCGGACTTTGGTCAGTACATCATGATCTTTCCTGTAATGCGGTATGGCGAAGCGGAGATCCCGGTTCGTAAAAACGACCTGATCTATGCTATCGATAGCCGGGGCGAGGAGTTTCTAGTTCAGCGTGATGAACCTGCCGAGCGGGAATTTATCGCTGCAATTTTAAAACAACACGCTTACTTTGAGGAGCAGCTGGCGGACGACCTGCAATACTTTTACCTGCACAAGAAACGCTTTTTAGATGAGGAATGGTTCCTGAACGCGTTTGAGGTTTGGCGGGCAGAAGGCATCGCTATTTTAGGTTTTAACGAGCTTACGGGCAATAACCTTAACCCGCATAAGGTCAGCATCAGCATAAAAGTACTTAGCGGGCTAAACTGGTTTAATACAAAGCTTGATGCAAGGTTTGGTAAGCGCAAGGCCTCGCTTAAACACCTCCATAAGGCTATTAGAAATAAAACCAAGTATGTGCAGCTTGATGATGGTACGCTGGGCATACTACCACAGGAATGGATAGATAAGTTCACAAGATATTTCGAAGCCGCACAAATAGTTGATGAAGAACTGCTTACACCTAAAACCAATTTCGAACTGATAAGTGAGTTATACGAGGATCAGCAGCTGGGCGAACAGGTGAAGCTGGAACTGCAGCAATACCGGAACAAGTTTGATAACCTAGAGAAAATTGAAGAGATAGGCGTTCCTGCGGAACTCAAGACTACGCTTCGGCCATATCAGCAATTCGGGCTAAACTGGCTCAACTTTTTAGACGAACTTAATTTTGGAGGATGCCTGGCGGATGATATGGGCCTTGGCAAAACTATCCAGGTACTGGCTTTTATTCTCTCGCAAAACACTAAAGCGAAGCAGAATACCAACTTGCTGGTGGTGCCCACATCACTTATTTTCAACTGGCAGGCAGAGGCTGAACGCTTTGCACCGTCGCTAAAGATACTGACGCTTTATGGTGCCGACCGGGTAAAGAATATCGCAGACTTTAATAGTTATAACATCGTGCTCACTTCTTACGGTACGCTGCTGTCGGACATCAACTTTCTTAAGAATTACACATTCAATTACGTGTTTCTCGATGAATCGCAGAATATTAAAAATCCGACTTCTCAGCGTTACAAAGCCGCCAAGTTGCTGAAGGCACGTAACCGCATTGCCGTTACCGGGACACCATTTGAGAACAATACCTTTGATATATACGGCCAACTGTCATTTGCATGCCCCGGTCTGCTTGGCAGTCTGCAATATTTCAAAGAGATATATGCGATGCCTGTAGACCAGTTCAAAGTAAGTAAACGTGCCCGCGAGCTTCAGCAAAAAATAAAGCCTTTTATCCTGCGCCGTACTAAGCAGGAGGTAGCTGCCGAATTGCCGGAGAAGACCGAGATGGTGTTGCACTGCCCGATGAATGAAGAGCAGCGCACATTGTACAATGCTTACGAAAAAGAGTTCAGGGAATTTATATCGGCTACATCTCAGGATCAACTGAAAAAAAGCTCAATGCATGTGCTTAAAGGTATAACAAAACTGCGCCAGATTTGTGATTCGCCGCAGCTGCTTGAAGGTGTAAGGCTACCGGGTAACGCATCGGCCAAAATAGATGTACTGCTGGAGCAGATAGAAAGCAAATCACCCAACCATAAAATACTTGTTTTCTCTCAATTTGTGGGGATGCTCAACCTCATCCGCAAAGAACTACTTGTACGCAACATTGGCTTTGCCTACCTCACAGGTGCTACCAAAAACAGGGAGCAGGTAGTGAATAATTTTCAGGAGAATGCAGATACACGGGTGTTCTTAATTAGCCTTAAAGCAGGTGGCACAGGGCTTAATCTTACAGCAGCAGACTATGTTTACCTGGTTGACCCATGGTGGAACCCTGCGATAGAAAATCAGGCTATCGATAGGGTTTACCGTATTGGTCAGCACAAAAATGTTGTAGCGGTACGAATGATATGCCCTGATACGATTGAGGAAAAAGTGGTTCGTCTGCAGGAGAATAAAAGGGATCTGGCAAATAAGCTCATTACGTCAGACGCGGTCTTACAATCATTGAGTAAAGAAGATTGGATGGATTTACTAAGGCCGTTGTAAGTTATCCTTAGCTGTTCAATGACCCTCGATATCCTGTCCTTTTTTTTGAAAGCTATAGATGAGGTAACCAAGTGCCGGCAGGATGAACAAACCTCCAATAAGCAAAGCAATCGCCAGTGACTCTATCGCTTTTTCTGCTCCGCGATTCTCAAGCAGCGAGAGGTAGCCTCCGCCTTTGAGTATCACTATGTTTGGATAGTGCTTATAGGTTGTGGTAAGCAATATCATGGTTACCTGGAAACCGGCAAGTACGCGGATGATGTAGCGCTTTCCTCGGCTGATTAAATACCACAATACAACAAGTGATATACTTGCAGCACTTACTGCAGCAATACCGATGATATTGCCGAACACCCATTGCACCAATGGTATCTTTTCTATAATAGCTGCAATGAACACCATTGCACCGGCAACAAATGCAGCCAAATTCATGATACGTGCCTTACGGATGAAGCTCTTGCGTGAAGGGTGGTCTGTTGCCTCACCGATAAGATATATGGCTGCCAGGAAGCCGCAAAGTGCGACGGTAAAGAAACCGATAGCCACCGAGAACCAGTTTAGCCAGCTTAAAACGTAGGCATGCAAGAAATCGTTTGCACCTGGATCTATCCTGCCGGATACAGCACTTCCTGCTATAATCCCCAGGAACAACGGCGTGACAAAGCTGGAGTAAACAAATACTTTGTTGTATACTTTCTGCATGTCGTCCCTAACTGCATCGTAACTGCGGAAAGTAAGGGCTGTCCCCCTGGCTATGATGCCCATCAGCATAACTACCAACGGGATATGCAAATAGGTGGACATGGTGGTGTAGATCACCGGAAAGCCTACAAACAATATCACTATAGCGATGATGAGCCACATGTGGTTGGCTTCCCATATGGGTCCAATAGCGTTGTACATGATGCGCCGCGTGCGCGATTTATTTGCATCTGATGTGAAAAGCTCTATAATGCCGGCACCATAATCCGCACCACCCATCACCAAATAAAGCAGCAGCGCCAGCCAAAGAAAAACAATTACAACGTATATCATAGCTTAATGCGCTTTTAAGTGTGGTTTACCAGCAACATCGTACAATACGGGAACCATTTTTATCTGCCGGTAAAGTAAAAAAACAACTACACAGCTTAAGGATAAATAAACAGCGGTAAACAGGTAAAAGGAATAAGCTATACCCGGCATCGGCGTAACCGCATCTGCCGTACGCATAACGCCTTGTACAATCCAGGGTTGCCGGCCAACTTCGGTTACTGTCCAGCCGGCTTCTACAGCAATAAAGCCAAGTGGCGTAGCAAGTATAAACAGCTTTAGAAACCAGTTCTTGCTAAACCAGCTTTTCTTTTTTGCCAGCGCTATAAGGTAGATGACACCCAGGGCCATCATCAGCATACCTAAACTTACCATTAGCTGAAAGGCATAATGTGTAACTGCAACAGGGGGCTGATCAGCTTTAGGTATCTGATCTAATCCTTTTACCGGCTTTTTAAAGTCTTCATAAATCATGAAACTTAGCATGCCGGGTAGCTCTATCGCGTAATTTACAGTTTTGTTCTTTTCGTCGGGTATGCCACCAAGAATGAGGGGGGAATAAGGCTCCGTATTAAAGTGCGCTTCCATAGCAGCAAGTTTTGCCGGCTGGCGTTTAGCCACCATTTTGGCGGATATATCGCCGCTTAAGGGCTGCAAAATAGCCGCCAGCACACCAAATATGGCTGCTATGCGGAACGACCGCAGGTGAAATTCAATGTTCTTTTTGCGATAGATCATTAATGCATGTACGCCCGCAACAGCAAAGCCGGTGGCCGCAAAGGCAGCTATACTCATATGCAAAGCCTGTGAAAACCAGGCGGGGTTAAACATAGCTTTTATAGGATCTATGTTAAGGTACTTGCCATTTACCAAGTCGAACCCGGTTGGTGTGTTCATCCAGGCGTTGGCAGCCACCACCAATATACCCGATGTAAGTCCGCTCACACCAACAATAACCCCGGTGAACCAGTGAAACCATTTGTTAAACTTACCCCAGCCGTATAAAAAAAAGCCTAGGGCTATTGCTTCTATAAAAAAGGCGGTACCTTCTAATGAGAAAGGCATCCCGAATATAGGCCCGGCATGTTTCATGAATGTAGGCCACAACAAGCCCAACTCAAACGATAATACAGTGCCGGATACCGCACCTGTAGCGAAGAATATTGCAACACCTTTGCTCCAGGCTTTAGTAATGTTCTGATAGATATTATTGTTGCTCCTGAGGTATAAGAAATGAGACACTGCCATAAAGAACGGCATCACCATACCTATACATGAAAAGATGATATGAAACCCCAGGGATAGGGCCATTTGCGAGCGTGCGGCCATAAAATTATCCATGTACGCAATTTACGCAGTATGCATAAGTAAGTTCATATTTATCAAACAGATAAGTTAATTTATATTGATTATGTATTATTATTTTCTTGCGGTTAAATATGATTTTTACGTAAGTACATCGCAATATGTTCTGCTTGCTGTAACTTGAATATATTATGTGCCTGATTGCCGGTACAACACAGATTTTTTATATTTTAACATCGACAATACACCAGTCCTGTAACCGCAATGAGCAACTATTTTTCCGACTTCTTAAATGCGGGGCGTATTAGTCTAGTGTTGCTATTATCAATAGTGCAGATGTCCGTTTACGCCGAGGGGAGTAAAGAGCTAACTGCAAATGGCGGCAATCGTGCTTATCTTCTGTCTACGCTTAGTATAAACCCCTCGTACCCTTATCCTACGTTAGGCACAATGAAGGTCTACGTAAAGGTGGGTGAAGCTATTTGCCTGGGCTCCAGTGCCCAAGGTATCGGCGCAGGAACCATCAGGTTACGTGCGCCGGACGGAAACACCTACAACAGCGGTTCATCAAAAACTAGAGGTTACCTGGGAACCCGAAGCCAGGAGGTGGCCGGTCCGCTGCCAAATGCAGGAGGTTACATTCCGTTTATAGTTCCTGTATCCCCGGGACAGGAGGGGATATGGGAAATCGATTTCATCTCTCCCACGAACGGAGTTGAAGTAAACGGTAACCCTCCAGCAATAGCCACAGGAACTAACTGGGTACAGCCAAACAGCCAGTATATAGCTGCTTTTGATGTATCCGTACGAAACGCGGGCAATACCGCATTCCTCAGCGGACGTGTATTTACCAATGTGCTCATTGGCATCTTAGGCACATTTAACGTAGGTTTTAATGCCGTATTAAATGTGCTTACCAAAGACGGATACAATTACACGTTGGATAATAATGGACAAGCAGGTAACGGTTTTACTTTTTTTGCAAACAATAAGGGCTTTCGTAACGCTGATGGCAGGCCATCCTACAAAAGCTTAAACAGTACAACAGTGGGGGTGAACGTGTATGATCCATCACTAGAGGATACACCATCTGACATAACGCACAAGATATTCTTTAACACGCCGGCGGCTGATCTTCCTGCATCAGCACCCACACCCTCCGGAACCACGTGGCTAGTGAACCTTCCTGTGACGCCCTCTATAACCAATGTTGCCTTTACAGGTGCCGATGGTACGCCCGGCATAGCGGGGACAGTAATGGCTGGTGGGCGTATAAACTTTACTGCCACTGCTAACGGCACTTATAAAATATCAATAGATGTAAACCAAAACGGAAAGTTTGACGATGGCTCCGACCGACTGTTTACAGGATCAGTTACCGCAGGCAATAACCAGGTAAGTTGGGACGGGCTGGACGGGCGTGGTGAACTGCTGCCGGCAAGTGCAGGCAATTACAGCATTAATGTAACAGCTACCTTGTTTGCGGCTGAAGTACACTTCCCCTTCTTTGATGTTGAACGGAACACAAACGGTGTAAAGCTAGCCCGTATAAATGGATCAGGGTCGCCCGATAACACCATCTATTGGGACGATAGTCCGATAACGGTTGTTGGTGTGCCATCTAATCCGGTAGTTAACCTCTCAGGCTTAAGCAGCCTCACCAACGGGCATAAATGGGGAGGCACTGCAGCAAACAGTAACGATGATAACGATTTTGGAAACAACAAAAGCATTGATACCTGGGCATACGTTATTAATTCAGGTTTGGCGGCAACAATCAACATCAGGGTACAAACGCCCGATCCCTCCGGACTAATTAAAGTCCCCAACATTATTACCCCAAATGGAGATGGAAAGAACGACGTATTTGAAGTTAAAGGAATATCGAGTTTCCCCGGAAGCCGTTTGCTGATATTTAACAGATGGGGAAACGAGGTTTACAAATCTGAAGACTACAGCAACAACTGGGATGCTAGCGGTTTAGCCGAAGGTACTTACTATTACCTGCTTGAACTAAAAACAGGCGCTGCCAAGCCTACTGCTTACAAAGGCTGGCTATATATCAACCGCAAGTAGATGAGGCTGTCAAAAACATACAAACTGTTGATATTCCTGCTATTTACATCCGTTTATGGGCGTGCACAGCAGACGGTGCAGTTTAGCCAATATATGTTCAACGGACTGGTGGTAAACCCTGCTTATGCAGGTTATAAAGAAGACTGGACACTTAACCTAAGCAACCGCCTGCAATGGTCGGGAATAGATGGTGCGCCAAAGACCAGCACAATTTCCATTGATGGTGTGCTTGATCCGGAAACCAAGAAAGCTGCTCTTGGTTTCCTGGTGACGAATGACCGGCTGGGTCCTGAAAACAACAGCGCCTTCTACGCCAACTATGCTTACAGGCTGCAGCTTAATGATGAGGATACCAAGCGGCTAAGCTTTGGATTTGGAGCCGGGTTGGTTCAATACCGGATAGACGCCTCAAAATTCGACCCGATTGATGGTGGCGACGGTAGCATTACTGCCAATGAGAAAACACTGATGACGGACTTTAGATTAGGCGCTTATTACACAACTCCTAATTTCTATGCCGGCGGCTCTGTACTCAACTTATTTTCCAACGCTATATCAGGTGCAAATACACAGGTTATAAACCCGGTAGCCCACATGTATTTAACCACCGGTGCTATGCTGCCGCTTAGCCCAACCATTGATCTTAAGCCTTCTATTATGTTTAAAGAGGACTTTAAAGGTACCGCGGGACTGGACATTACCAGCTATGTTTTATTTGACAAAAGATTTTGGCTTGGTGCGTCGTACAACACCGGAGTAAGATTTTCTAAACCTGCTAATTCTTCAGGGTTAGACAAAAGCAACACCGTTACTGCAATAGCACAAGTTAGTATCAGTAATTTTTTACGATTTGGCTACTCTTTTGACTTTAGTACCAGTGCACTTGCAAATTATCAAAGCGGAACGCACGAGGTATCGTTAAGCCTGTCGTTCAGGCGCAAACGACCTAAGATACTTAGCCCCAGGTTTTTTTAAGCAATATTATGAAGAGTATACTTGTTACCATATTGTTGCTTAGCGTTTGCTGCTTCAGCTATGCACAGGAACAGCCGGGCAAAAAACAAATAGCAGATAAGTTTTTTGAAAGGGAGGAGTATGCAAAAGCGGCAGAGATGTACCTCGATCTTACCAATAAAGCAAATCCGGATTATAGAGTGATAGAGCGTTTAGCAGACTGTTACCGTCTGATGAATGATAGCCGTAGTGCCGAGCAATGGTATGCCAGCGCCATCGCCTACGATAAAGCTGCTGCTATAAACATTTATTATTATGCAGAAGCCTTGCTGCAGAATAAGAAGTTGAAAGAGGCAAAGGTTCAGTACCAGGCTTATTTTGCGCAGGTGAATGATCCAGAGCGTTTGAAGTTTAAACTAGCCACCTGCGACTCAGCTGAAAAATGGATGACGGTACCGGTAAAAGGGTTTGCCCTTAAATTGGAGAAAGGGCTAAGTACGGTATACAGTGATTGGGGTGCCACTACTTATGGTAAAAACGACATTGTATTTACGAGTGACAGGGTCAGCGGTTACGAAGGTTTAAAGGAAATTGACAAACGGACAGGTAATAGTTACCTGAAACTTTACCTGGTGAAAAACGATAGTATTGCTCTACTTCCCTTAAGGACAAAAGATAGCAGAGTGTTTAATGGCGACTATCATGTTGGCCCGGCTGTGTTTAATAACAATGCTGATACATCATGGATAACCATTACAACAACTGTAGCAGCAGGCAAATTGGCTGTGGATAAACGGCCGCGTAAGAGCTCTCAACGGCTTTATACACGCAGGCTGCAGTTGATCATGGCTACAAAAAGCAACGGCGTTTGGGGCAGGTTTAAAGCCTTTGCATATAATAACGTGAGTTCCTATTCTGTGGGCCATGCCGCTTTGTCTCCCAATGGTAACCTATTGTACTTTACCTCTGATATGCCCGGTGGCGAGGGTGGGACAGACATTTGGTTTTGCGAAAAGCAGGCCGACGGTAGTTGGGGTAAGCCAATAAACTGCGGTAAAGCCATTAATACAAGGTATGATGAGGCGTTTCCTGTTGTAAAAGGCTCAGATACACTAACGTTTGCTTCCAAAGGTTTGCCGGGTATGGGCGGGTTTGATATATTCTTTTCTAAAGGAGAAATGGCTGATTGGGACACTCCACATAATTACAGGTATCCGGTGAACAGCACTTCTGACGATTTCTACCTGCTTACACACAATGGTTCTGAAGGGTACTTATCTTCCAATCGTAAAGGTGGTATGGGCAGCGATGATATTTATAGCTTTAACTATAATGTGCCTTCGCTGGTAACTGCTGCTAAACCAATACCAGATGAAGCAAGAGGTATCGACTCGAAGCCTCCCCAAGCCATAAATGTTGTTATTTATTATGACCTTGATAAAGCAAACATTCGTGCGGATGCCGCAGCTCAGCTTGACAAGCTTGCCGAAGTACTTAAACGCTTTGCCACACTTAAAATAAAGCTAGCTGCTTATACAGATGCCCGTGCATCTGCCGGCTACAATATCAACTTGTCGAGGAGCAGGGCGCTTGCGGCTTTGGAATACCTGGCTTCGAAAGGAATAGATCGTGAAAGGATGCGTGCTAGTTGGAATGGCGAAGAAAACCTGGTGAACAACTGCCCTGATGGCGTGGTTTGTCCGGAAACAGCCCAGCAACTTAACCGGCGTACAGAAATTAGTATCGACAATAAATGATCAATATAAAACAAAGCCCCCTTACACTCGCTGTTTGGGGGCTTTAACCTAAACCTTATCACAATAGTGGCAAGAGCCACAAGTAATAGAACTTCGAATGTATAAATTAGAAAACAAAAACTGCTAGTTTTGCTGTAATTTAACAGTTGCTTATTGATATTTTTCGTAATGAATAAAATTGTTTCCCCAAAGGAAGTATAAGCTCAACCTAAAAGCTGGTGCCACAACTCATCGGCTCATTCCATAAGATTTACCGTGATCGCTTCTTCTTGCTTTAGTCATTGCTCTCTTACAAGGGACTTTTAGTTATTATGGATTGAAGTGAGTAATTAATCTCTTACTTACCCGGCTTCCCCATCAATCCGCCAGTAAAGTTAACCAACAAATGAAATATGTCTTCGTATTCATTCATAGGTAAGGTTGAGCTTACGTCATAAATATCGTGGTAAGCTTTTATGCCGCCAAGGGTATACATAAAGAATGCAGGTACCCCTTTCTCTGAAAAGAAATAATGATCGCTATTAGCCGCTTTGCCGCGTGAGTTTACTTTAACCAGGTAATTTCCCTTTTCATTTACTTGTTTTAACAAGGCAAATTCCTTAGGGAATACAGAAGCGTTAACAACGGTTATACCGTCTACACCGGTACCTTCCAGGTCAAGGTTAACAAGAAATCTGATCTGATTCAAGTCTAAAAGCGGGTGCTCTGTGAAATGCTTGGAGCCGAGCAACCCAGCTTCTTCTCCTGCGAAAAAGATGAATGCAATTGTGTAAGGCTGCGGATGAGCAGCGTAGTATTTGGCTAAACTTAACACCTGCGTTACTCCGCTGGCATTGTCATTGGCTCCGGGAAAAAAGGTTTTATCGCCCATGCCACCCAAGTGATCGTAATGTGCAGTAAAAACAATTACAGAATCTGGCTTAGCCGTTCCTTTAACAACCCCGCAGATATTAGCCGTCTTAAAATTGGATATGAGCTTACTTTCAATATCAGCCTTGATATCAACCGGAATACTCTTTTGCAAACTTTTGTCCAATTGTATCAAGGTAAAATCAGCTGCCTGTTGTTCAACAGAAAAGGTGAGTTTGCTTTCCAGCGATACAATTATCCGGTTTTCCTGGTCAACAAAATGGGTACTATCTGTTTGTACTAGTTTGCCTTGACCCTTTACACCCCGACTACCCGGGCCAACAATAAAGTCTTTGCCTGGCAACAGTTGTATACCGTTTATAGCTACTTCCATTTTACCTGGAAAAGTATTTACCGGATAGGAGAAGTCCTGCTTATAGCTTATGCCGTCCATTAGCTTAACGCCATATGTTTTGAGTTGTGCAACAAGGAAATCAGCAGCCTTGCTCATGCCATTGTTGGTATATCCTCTGCCCCAAAAGTATCGGGATGTAAGCGTATCCACCATTTGGCGGGCAAATTTAACATCCTGCGCCAGGGCAACGTTAGTTATGATAAGGAGTAATAGCAGTAGCCTAAGTTTCATGACACTAACATACTGTTAAAACGGGTAATATGAAAAGCGCGCTAAACGGGTAGGGTGGGATCTACCTTGGCAGTTACCTTCTTCCAGATAGAATACGCGCCGGAGGCAAATAGCAGTACAATGCAGATGTACACCCATGGAGAAATGTTCCGTCCGGCTATTACCACGTATAAGTAAGGCAGACTAAAGAATGAACATGCTATAAGTAGTTGTGTAAGAAACACCTTTTTTGCCCTGAGCTTTTTTATGGTCCAGCCTAAAAAGAAGAAAAAGCCGGGCTTGCTGATGAGATACAGGCATCCAAGTAAAAGCGGATCTACTTCGTGCTCCTCGCCCAAAGCAACTATCCAGTCTTTTAATGATGCGATGTAATCTCCCATTGTGCAAGATACTATTATTTTTAATCGGACATAATGGCCTGCTTGAATGATTACCAAAAGTTAATCTGGATAGTGGTATGCGTTTTAACTTCTTTTAAGTTACATTTTATGATATATGAACAAAAATATTTCCTTTTAAAACAAATATTTAATAATTGCCTTGTACTCTGTAGTTATTTAACAGATATCAATTTATACTTAAACACAACAAATGGCACATTTAGAAGTAAAACCAAAATCATCCAGTCCGTGGTGGCTTTGGCTCCTGATCACTCTTATTGCTTTAGCTCTGGTGTTCTTTTTAGTAAAAGGATGCGGTTCTAAAAATTCAACAAACGGCAGCGATTCTACCGCGACATCAACTGACACAACCTCTTCATCTGCCCAGCCGGTTGCGGCCACCGAACCTGATTGGAACAGCGTGGACTTTAATTCACCCAAAACTTCTGATCCGGATATAACCGATAGTGACATCGCTGTCAGTGGTAACGATAAGTACACAATTTATAGTCTTGGTGAAAACATCCTTTTTGGAACTGACAAGAATCAGCTGGAAGGAAGTGCTGAAAGCAAGTTAAAGCAAATTGCAACATCTATAAACAAACGTTTTAAAGGTGCAACAATCGGCGTATATGGCAATACTGATTCTACGGGTGATGCCGGCCACAACAAGCAACTGGGTGCCGATCGTGCCAACGCGGTAAAAGACTGGCTTCTTAAAAGCGGTGGTATAGATGCAGGCAAGGTGTCGGTTCATTCGCTTGGCGAAACTAAGCCGGTAGCCAGCAATGCAACTGCAAGCGGCAGAGAGCAGAACCGTAATGTAGAGATAGTAGCATTTCCAGATAGTACAGGTACTAAATAATTAACCTCAATACTAAAACATACAGTTATGGCATTCGAAGAAAATGAATATAAGAACAATCACCTGCAGGAGTTGAGTGATAGTGATTTTGAAATTGTTGATGGCGAGCCGGATATAACCGGCTGGGAAGTTATTAACGAACAAGGAGAAAAGATTGGCGATGTTGATGATCTGCTATTTGATCCTGAATCGCGCAAGGTGCGCTACCTGGTAGTTGATCTTGAAGATAATGAGCTGGATTTAGATACCGACAAAAAGGTGTTAATACCAATTGGCGTAGCAGACTTACATCAGGACGATGATGATGAGGTAAGCGATGTCGATAATTCAACCGACGTTAACGGCGACTACCGTGATAACACTTCTTCTGAAACAAGTGAGCAGGTATATGATCGTACTGACGACGACGATGATGATGACGAGGAAGAAGAATATGATGAGGAAATAGTGGTTATACCTAACATCAGCATACAACAGTTGAGTGAGTTACCTGCTTATGAGAAGGGAAATGTAACCACCGAAACAGAGCTGGCAATCAGGGGTATTTTTGATACCAGCCATACCTCAGATACCTTATACCAGCGGGAAGGTTTTTACGACCATACCCATTTTGATGAGGATAAATTCTATAACCGCAACAGTCCGCCACTTACAGATGATGAATCTGTTGCAGAAAATGAAATGCCAAGCACCTGGATAATGGAACGTAATGTTGGTGATGAACCGGTTGACGATGTTATTATAGTTAAAGATGAGCAGGATACGCCTGAAAACCTGACTGATAATACAGGAAGCCAGGCTTACCCGGTTGATGAGGATGATGAGATTGAGCGCGAGCGTTTGAGAAACATCGATCAGGACAGAAGGAACAACTTGTAATAGTTACAACTTCAATAAAAAAAATCGACCGCCCTTTTTTAAGAGCGGCCGATTTCTTTGAAGATTTATTCTGCTATTTAGTCGGCTTTTACACCGTACTTGTCTGCAAATTTCTTGTAAAGCTGTTTGTGCAGGTTGTCAAGGTTAATGTTGCGCCCCTGTATAAAAGCGGTCTCAACATTAAGTGTTATCATGTCCAATGCATCGCCGGTTGAGATGAAGAGATTGGCATCTTTTCCCGTCTCGAGGCTGCCTGTTGTTTTATCGATACCAAGAATTTTGGCGTTGTTGAGGGTTATCATGCTCACGGCCTGTTCTTTGCTTAAGCCGTAGCCCACCGCCTGTCCTGCTTCAAAGGGCAGGTTGCGCTGGCGCCAGAAACCAATACCGGTTAACCCGTAAAGTACACCGGCATCCTGCAAAATCTTAGGCATTTTATAAGGCAGGTATACATCGTCTTCATCTTTGTCTGGTAGAGTTTGGGTCTCCTCCAAAATAACGGGCACATTGTTTTCCTTTAAGATGTCGGTAACCAGGTAAGCTTCCTTGCCGCCTACTATTACTTCTTTAATACCGAACTGTTTAGCAAAACTTACCGCCTGCATAATCTGCTTTGCTGCGTTGGCGTTTACAAACAACTTTTTGCTGCCATCAAACAAGCCCCGCATGGCTTCAAAGCGGGTGTTGGCTATTGCCGGTTTTGCACCCTGGCTGTAAGCTTGCGCTTCTTTAAACAGGCGGTTAATGGCGTCAATGGCTTTTTGGGCACGCTCGGCGGGTGTTTCCTGCTGCGCGCCTGTGGCTGCCCCAAATCTGCGGCGCTGGGCTGCCGATGGCCAGTTGAGGTGTATGGCCATATCCTTTTTGTAGGTGGCGTCTTCCCAGTTCCAGGCATCGAGTTGTACAACTGATGATTGACCTGAAATAATCCCGCCATTAGGCGTTGGCTGTGCCAGCAAAATACCGTTTGAGCGCACGGTAGGAATAACTTTGCTATCAGTATTGTAAGCGATGATAGAGCGTACATGCGGGTTCAACTCGCCAGTTTCTTCGTCGTCAACGGTGCCTCGTGCGCCGGATTCCACCTCAACCAATCCCAGCGTAGTTACCGGGGCAATAAAGCCGGGGTAAACGTGTTTGCCTGATGCTTGTATTACTTCATAAGATCCGGCACCGGGAGCGGTCCCTGTGCCAACTGCCGTGATCTTGCCTTTATCAAACGCTATGTAGCCATTTTCTATCACCTGCCCGTTACCAACATGTATTGTAGCGCCGGTTATTAGTACGGGCCTGGTTTGTGGTTTTGCAGGGGAGATGTTGGCTTGCGCAAACAGGAGGTTCATGCTTAGCAGTAATCCTCCAAAACTTAATATTGTTCTTTTCATTGTGGTTGTTCCGGGTGTAAGGATTACTTTAGTTTACTTGCTGCTGCGCGTGCGGCGCGCTCTTTTTCCATTTCGGTGTAAGCGTCCTGCACAACAAAATTCTCTTCTTCTAAACTTTCGCATTGGTAAGAACGCGGCCTGCGGCCTGCTGCGGGGCGTTGCGTGTTGCTGCCTGCATTTTTTGCATCCAGCATCTTCTGTATAATGCGTCCTTCATCCGCTTTCATCGCTTTCTGGCGGGCGGCATCCTGCTCAATGTCCCAGTAAAGCACACCGTCAACAAAGGTTTTCTCGGCAACCGCGTATATAGACAGCGGGTTGGCCGACCATACTACCACGTCGGCATCTTTACCGGCTTTTAAACTGCCTATGCGGTTATCCACGTGCATCATTTTAGCCGGGTTTAGGGTAACCAGTTTCAGCGCTTCCTCCTGGCTCATGTGCCCGTAAGTAACGGCTTTGCCTGCTTCCTGGTTAAGGCGACGTGCCATTTCTTCATCATCAGAGTTAAAACCGGTTATCAAACCTACCTCGTGCATCAGCTTCCCATTGTAAGGTATAGCTTCGGCTACCTCGTTCTTATAAGCCCACCAGTCGCTGAAGGTAGATCCGGCAATGTTGTGCGCCTTCATCTTATCGGCAACTTTGTAACCTTCTAAAATGTGTGTAAAGGTGTTTATATGGAAGCCCATGCTATCTGCAACATGCATCAGCATGTTAATTTCCGATTGTACGTAGGAGTGGCAGGTGATAAAGCGCTTGTTGTCCAGTATTTCTGAAAGTGCATCCAGCTCCAGATCGCGGCGGGCAGTGCTACCTTTTACCGCCCGTGCAGCTTTGTATTCTTTAGCACGGGTAAACGCATCAATGTAAACTTCCTCAACACCCATACGTGTTTGCGGGAAGCGCAGTACCGAACCCGGGGTGATGTTGTTATTACTGCCCTTTACGTTTTCGCCCAGTGCAAATTTAATGAAACCGTCTGCACCTTCAAACTTCAGTTCTTCGGGAAGCATACCCCAGCGATGTTTCATCAATTGGGTTTGCCCGCCTATGGCGTTTGCCGAACCGTGCAAGATGTGAGAGGTGGTAACACCACCAGCTAACTGACGGTAAATGTTGATATCTTCTGCGTCTATCACATCAGCAATGCGGACCTCTGAAGTTACCGATTGTGTACCCTCGTTTATGCCGCCTGTTGCCGCTATATGCGAGTGCTCATCTACTATGCCTGCGGTAATGTTTTTGCCCGTAGCATCAATTACTTTTGCACCTGCTGCGGATAGGTTTTTGCCAACGGCTTTAATCTTGCCGTTCTCCAATAACACATCTGCATTTTGCAGCACACCTTTTTTTTCATTGGTCCAAACAGTACCGTTCTTTAATAACACTGTTTGTGCTTTGGGCAGTTCGGTATAACCGTAAGCTGCAAACGGGTAAATTACCGGGCCTACTGCTAAATTTGGTTTCTGTGCATCGCGGCGGGTAGCTGCTGTTGCAGCTGGTGCCGTGCCTGCGTATACAGCGCTAAACGCGGTTGAACCACCATCTGGCAATAACGCATTACCACGGATAGTAACCGGCGAAACCGATGAGATATGTCCCGACAGGCGAATGACGCCCGCAGGTTTGTTTTTGTAATTAAAGTAGATATTGATGTCGTCGCCTGTTCGGGTAATGGTGCCGCGTACTTTAGCACTATCAGTACCGGTGCGCTCAATATTGGCTTCATAGCTTCCCGGCTTGCCGCTAATGGTTAAGTTGGTATTGGCGAAACCGTCGCCGGTGAGGTTGTATTTACCACTGATATCGGCAACATCCATTTTAGACACAATGTACTGCCGGCCTTCCACCCAGTTTTCATAGATCACGTTCTCTGCTTTAAACAAGGTGTCGGAAGTGATAATAAAGCTGGCCAATTTGCCTTTTGCAAGCGTGCCCACTTTATCGCTGATGCCCAGCATTTCTGCAGGTATGGTGGTTAACGAAGCAAGTGCCTGTTTAGGAGTTAAGCCATAACTAATCGCGGTACGGAGGTTGGCCCAGAAGTCGCGTGTATTGCTCAACCCGTATGAGGTTAAAGCAAATTTAATCCCAGCTTTTTCCAATGCGGCAGGGTTGGTAGGCGCCAGTTCCCAGCTTTTTAACTGCTGGTAACTCACATTGCGTGCATCAAGCGGGTCCTCTATCTCGAAAGGGGCCGGGAAGTTAAGCGGAACAATAAGCGAAGCGCCGGTGCCTTTTACAGCAGCTATGCGCTGATACTCCGAGCCATCCGTTTTGAAAATGTATGTTTTGCCAAACTCCTTGGCAATTTTAGCCGCCCGCAGAATGCTCTGCGGATCGCTTACTTCAAATATCTGCGGTAATGACTGTGTTTTGTTAAATTCATCCAGCGAGATATTGTACTCTGTTTTTTGCGATTTATACCATTGCGCATCATAATAGGTTTGGCGCAACAAGGCTATGCTGCCCATTAATGACGATGGGTAATTTGTAGCTGCCGTTCCTTTGCTGAAAGAGTAGTGCGCGGCCGCCTGGTCATTTATTATCACAAAATTATCCCGCTCATCAGCAAGGCTTACAGCAACAGATGTACCGCGTGCAATACCGTCATGTATTAAAGATTGCACGGTGCCGAAACCGTTCTTCTTAAGCGCTTCCGCTGCATCTGCATTAACGTGAAATACTGTTTTCGCATTCATTTCCGGCTTTATAGCTTCGTTCCAGCCATAAGCTCCCGGCTTGGTAGATACAAAAACGCGCCCGCCGCCAAAGCCGCCCTGCCCAAATGCCTGGCGTGGTGCATCGGGTATGCCATACGTTGTATAAGCATCAACCAGGCCGGGGTAAATGAACTTGCCTTTAAGGTCAACAGTGATGTACCCCTTCGGGATAGTTCCCTGTGTGCTTACAGACTCAATTACGCGATCGTTCACCAGCAGGGTTGCGCCGGTGAGTGTTTGTTCGGGGCCGGTAATAATTGTTGCGTTGGTGAACGCGTACTTCCCGGGGCGGATGTCCCAGCTGCCATTAACAGGAAAAGTCTCCTGCGCGCGACAAATTTGGATCATCAGCAGGAAAAAGCAAAAAAGTAAAGGTTTCTTCATTCTGTATGATTGTTTGTTACGAAACTATTAATTTTTTACCACCACAGCTTATAATCAGCCGTTATCATGGAAATGTTACAACTGCAATTGCTTGATGTAAAAGCCTTAATAGTATACATTAACCTATGATTAATGTATACTAAGATAATATTTAATAATGGGAAATTTTTGCCACAGATATGATGTTTATAATATCGTTATTAAACAAAATATTTTACGACGCAGTTACAAAAATTAAATTTTACTAATTAATATTATTATAGCGTTAAACTCTTATATTTGAATGACATATCACAAACTGAATGCATTAACTATATAGATAATTAAATGCTTTCAGGTATTATTATATAAGTTGCTAGGTGTAGTATGCCTTGCTTCAATATTCTGATATACCACTGCTAAACCTTAACAATTACTTAATATGAACCCACCTAAAGGTGCTTTTTCAACAGCCCCGTTCAGCCTTTTTGGTACAAAACTAGTTTTCTTTATTGCTATCCTTTTTGCAGGTTTGCATGCAACAGCAGCAAGAAACCCGCTTTCTGCAGGTTTTTATGCAGGAATATCTTCATTTGCGCCTTCGAGTGGTGCACCCGGTACATTAATCAAAATAAAGGGTTCTGGCCTGGCAGGGGCTACCAACGTTAACATTGGTAATGGTGCAGCCCTAATTATTTCTACTGTAGATAGCACCCTTACTGCAATGGTAATGCCCGGTAACGTAACAGGCGCTGTGCGGGTTACAACAGCAGGTGGTGCAGTGTTAGCCGCCCAGGCTACTTTCACAGTACTTGCAACGCCTCATCCTACAGCACAAATGGGCCCTAAACTGGTGGATACTACAACGTATCCAAAAATGATTTATCTGAGCGGCGGTACGCCTCCTCCAGGGGGGGTGAGGTATAAATCTGTTAATCAGGGTGCTGATGTTGCTGTTAGTGCCGATGGTAACAGCGCAGTGGTATCCTCTGTTACCGGCCTTAATTATGATAATCAATATTATGGCGATCCCGGATCGTTTACTTTTTACGAAAAACAGCAGGGTAAATGGAAAAAAACCAGGTTCTACGCTGCTAATTCGATATATGGTGTAAAACAAAACACAAGGTTGAATGCAGATGGAACGGTACTTGTAAATTCGGGCAATAACCTTGAACCAACATCCGTATTAGAAAAGAAGAACGGCGTTTGGCAAAAAACTTCGTTCTTTCAATTTGGCAGCAACGCCGATGTGAGTGCGGATGGCAATACCATAATACTTGGCTATGCAAGTGTTGTACAACACAGGAGTGGACCCGAAGTAAATGAGTTCACAACAATTTATCACCGAAAGAATGGTTCGTGGACTTCTGACGCAACTCCAAGTGAGGCAATTACCTTTGGTGCCGGCGACGCAGCCGGCAGTGTGGTGGCCATAAGCGGCGACGCTAAAACGCTTGCCGCAACGTCATACTTTGGTTACACCTATATAATGAGATTTGACGGCACAGCCTGGCAGGTGCAAGCAAAGTTGCCGGTGGCGGGCGGCGTAACCCTTAACACTGATGGTAATGTGCTTATAGAGTCGCTCTCAGGCTCAACATCTTTTTATACGCGTATTAATGGCGCCTGGAGCAAAGCTCAGGACATACCTGAAACCGGGAAGCCATCAGTGACTGCAGATACCAAAGTGGTGATGTTTCCGGGCTATAATGGGCCTGTAACCTACATCCGTAATACTGCAGGTGTGTGGCAAAAGCAAGACCTTGGATTACCAACCAGTTCTGCCAGTAATGTTTCCATCAGTGCAGATGGTACCACTGCATTATCCGGCTTTCCGGATGATGCCAGCGCCGGGCAAATACTAACCAAGCGGTATATTTTTAACACAGGTAGTACTACCATACCTACCGATAGTACTTACATTACCTATCCGTATGGCAGTGCTACGGCATATGGCATACAGCCTGCGGCTATCATCGCAGGCGTCAGCCCGGCTACCGGGTCTGTTGGTACCGTAGTAAAAGTTAAAGGTACCAACCTTAGCGGAGCCACTCAACTGACAATTAGCGGCAAGAAAGCCGTTATATTGTCTGTAAATGATAACGAGGTGACGGCTATGGCAATGCCGGGCACAGTTAATGGTAGTGTAAGTATAACAACCGTGGCAGGCACCGTCAGCGGCGGCAGTTTTACCGTTACGCCTACTTTGTATCCAAACGTTCAAAAACAACCAATACTAGCCGATACCACTAAGTATAAGAGATTTACATATGAACCCCAGCCTTATTTAAACCAGGGGCAGTCGGTTGCAATTAGTGCTGACGGCAAAACCGCGCTGGTAGGTTCCAGGTTGGGTTTCTCTAATTTTAAACCTGGAGGCGGTCCACCTATAGGGGGTGTGTCATCATACAAAAACGTGGATGGAGAATGGTTAAAAGATGGCGTGTTCCCTCACCAGGGATGGCCAGGCTTTGGAAATTCTGTAGCGTTAAGCGGTGATGGCAATACAGCGGTGGTGGGCCAGTTGATAGTTGAACAAGGTAAGCCGTTTACTGCGAACTTTTTCACACGGTTGAACGGTGTTTGGAATACCAATCCGTTTGTTACTTCTTTTGAGGTATCAGGTTTCGCCATGACGGTTGACGGGAATAGCATTTTTGCCACGCAAGGCAATAATGATCGTAGCAATAATGATCGTACGTGGAGTAGTGCAGTGCTTTACCAAAGAAAAGGTAATACTTGGGTGATGTCTGATCTGAAAGACAACCAGGGCGAGCATATAGTAGGTGTGACAGTAGCTAGTGTAAGCGCTGATGGAAGTACACTTGCGTTAGCCCCTATGATACACAGTAACCGTTATTCAAACGACTTTTATCCCGCTACATCAGGTATCGGCTTTGTTTATGCCAAGACTGATAATGGGTGGCAAAAACAGCTAAGCCTCGAAGGTATCCTTCTGGGCACAGTACTGAGCGCCGATGGTAATGTTATTGTAACCCGTAAAATGCAGGTACTTGTACGTACCGACACCACCTGGACTTTGAAACAAACACTGCCTGAAGCAGGCATACCTTCGATAAGTGCCGACGGCGCAACAATCATGATTACAACAGATGCTGGACCTGTGGCTTATACCCGCGGCACCGGCATGGTCTGGAAAAAACAAGCTAATACATATCCAAAGGACCAGGTGCAGGCTGCTGTGTCGATAGCTCTTACACCAGATGCTACAATGGCGTTCATAGGAAATCCCCGGGACAGTTCTACTATCCCGAATAGAGTGCGGTCTTCGACAACGGACTCTTACTCGATTTATGATTTTTCGTTAGGCGGGGCTTATACTTATCATATAGGCGAGGCTGTAGCAGCCCCTGGTGGTTACGCTACCTTACTAAATTTCACAAATACAACTGCAACCAGCACAACCCTGAACTGGACAAACGGCCCTGGTGGCAAGCGCGCGGTATTCCTGCATGTAAACGCTGGTAGCTCTCCGGTCCTGGCAGACCTTACCACCTACACCGCTGATGCAGCAGCATTCAGCAAAGGTGCCCAACTTGGTACAACGGGTTGGTACTGCGTTTATAACGGCACCGGCAATACGGTAAACATCAGCAACCTTACGGGCGGTACAAAGTATTACGCTGTTGTAATAGAATACAATGGCGCGCCGGGTTTAGAAAAGTATTATACGACCCGTATGTCACCGGCATACGTTGTAACACCTGTTGTTGCCCAGCCAACACAGGCGTCAAACCTCGCGTTCAGTAACATTGGAGGAACAACCAGCACAGTAAACTGGACAAATGGCAGCGGCACCAGCCGAGCAGTTTTCATCAGCAATAGTAACAGTGGTGCCCCGCTGCCTGCTAATGTATACTACTCATCCAACGTCAGGTTTGGCTCCGGCAACCAGATAGGGTCAAGCGGCTGGTATTGTATCTATAACGGTACCGGGTCTACAACAAATGTTATCGGCCTTACTTCTGGTGGCACTTACCGCGTAGCAGTGGTAGAGTACAATGGCACTATTGATAAGCCGCTGTATATTACAAACAACATAGCTCCGGCAAACTTAACCACGCCTATTACACCTCCAACAGCTTACACTTACGGGTTAACCTTTAGCAATACTACTTTTAATTCTACCAAAGCTACCTGGGTAAGCGGTAACGGAACGGCTCGCGCGGTGTTTGTGCGTGCAGGTGGTAAAAGCGCAATTAACCCGACAACGGGCGTAACTTATTCTGCCAACAGCACATTTGGGCTTGGCAGTCAGGAGGGTACAAGCGGTTGGTACTGCGTGTACAACGGAACGGCAAATACAACAAACATCTTTGGCCTGTCGGCATCATCAACCTACACCGTGTTGGTTGTTGAATATAACGGCACTGCAGGTTCCGAAGCTTACCTTAAAACCGGTTACAACCCCGCATCAGTTACCACAACTGCAAACATCATGCGCGTAGCCAGCAATGGTTATAACACCACCGATCTTGCACCTGGCTTAAATGGTACAGGTAATAGCGCTGTAGTAGCTAACAACATCCTTTCTCCAAATGGCGACGGTAAGAACGACACCTGGATAGTAAGCAACATCGAAAGCTATCCCGAGAATACCGTTAATGTAACCGATGGCGGTGGTAATGTTGTATTCAGTAAGAAAGGCTATGCTAATGACTGGGCAGGTACCTATCGCGGCGGTGTGCTTTCAGAAGGCACTTATTATTATACAATAGATCTTGGTAAATCAAACCTGATTAAAGGGTTCTTCACTGTTGTAAGAGACAGGTAGTTAACAACAGGGCGAACCGTAAATAACGGTTCGCCTTACTTCAAAATACTTCCCTAATGAAATTTAAAATACCCGGCATGCCAAAGGCATGCTTTGTTATACTTGCGGTGTTGTGCCTGGGTGGCAATGTAGCTAAGTCGCAATCTGTATTGCAAGCTGCATTCTTTCAAAACCAGTACATTACCAATCCGGCAATGGCGGGGCTTACACAAGGGCTTAACTTAAACCTTGGCTTACAGCAACAGTTTAACAGCGTACCCGGGAGCCCGAAGATGCAGAACTTTACTGCTGATTATAATTCGGGTGGAAACGTGGGCACTGGCTTAAATGTAAATAACGATCAGGCGGGGCTTATCAGCCGTACACGTATAATGGCCACTTACGCTTACCACTTGCGGCTAGGCAAGAACGATAAATTGAACTTTGGCCTTTCACTGGGACTTAACAACGTGTTTATAGATTATAACCGGATTATTGGCGACCCTGGCGATGGCTCTGTAGATAAGTTTAACAGGCGTAGCGTTTATGTTGATGGCGACCTTGGTGTTGCTTACACTAGCAGCCAGTTCACCATCCAGGGGGCTGTGCCTAACCTTCGAAGCATATTTTTAAAAAACGACCAGGAACTGGACGCTTTACGCAATACTTTTTTTACTGCAGTAAGTTATAAGCTGCTGTTAAATAACAATAATAACTTTACGCTGGAACCAAAGGTTGCTTACCGGGGCATAAAAGGGTTTGATAATATACTGGATACCGGGGCAAACCTGAATATGGCCGAATATAACTTTAGCATTTCCGGAATGTATCATAGCAACAAAAGCGGAACAATTGGTGTAGGTATAAACCTTAAGCCTGTGGATGTATTACTGGCCTACACAAACAACACCTCAAGCCTAAACTCTTATGCAAACAACACTTTTGAGATTGGGCTTAAGTTGAATTTGTTGAATAAAGAATAAGGCAGTAAGCTTACCTGAAATTTCTGCCTTTGTAGAATACATCTTTAACGCCAGTATCTTCTTTCGTGATGGGGCCGGGTGAAACCGTTTCATCAGAACGCGACAGAACTGTTACCGGGAAGTCGTCATCACCGGCTGGGGTTAACGTTTTTAAAAACGAGTTGAGGTTAAAGCAGCGCCGCACCACAATGTGTATCACCTCGCCTTCAATCTGTACTCTTCCTTCTACCATCAGTAAACGCGATTGCAATATTTCTTTACGGTACTTGTCAAATACCTTCTCCCAAACAACAAGGTTAGAGAAACCCGTTTCGTCTTTTATAGTGATAAAGAGGATGCCTTTGGCTGTGCCCGGCCGCTGCCTAACGGTGATCATACCTGCAACTTTAACAGACGCACCATCTTTTAAAAGTTTTGTGTTAGCAGTGGGAGTTACGTGCAATAAGTCCAGCTGGGGGCGAACAAAGCTTACCGGGTGCGCTTTGAGCGACAAGCCGGTAACTGCAAAGTCCTGTACCACATGTTCGGATTTGGTCATCAAAGGAAGTGCAAACTGCGATTCGTGCGCACTCTCAGATGGCTGACCTAAAAATAACCCGATGGGCTTGTCACTTAATGCAGGTATCTCCCACAGCGCTTCACGGCGGTTCAGCCCCAAAGAACGGAAAGCATCTGCATCACTCAGGCGTTCTATAGCCGATTGGGATATACCTGCATCGCTCAGTTGCTGTACCGTACTAAAACCTGTATTCCTGTTTTTTACCAGCAGGTTCATTTCTGCTTCGCTAAGCCCTTTTACTTGCCGGAAACCTAAGCGCATGGCATAATACCTACCATCTTTTTCTTCCAGTATATTATCCCATTCCGAATAGTTTACATCTACCGGCCTGACAGTAACACCATGGTTACGAGCATCATCTACAATCTCTGCGGGTTGGTAAAAACCCATCGGCTGGCTGTTAAGCAGGGCAGCACCAAATACGTCAGGATAGTGGCATTTTAGCCAACTGGAGATATAAACCAAATGGGCAAAGGATGCCGCGTGACTTTCCGGGAAACCATAGCTGCCAAAGCCTTCCAGTTGTTTAAACACCCGTTCGGCATATTGCTGGTCGTATCCCTTTGCAGTCATGCCATCAACAAGCTTTTGGCGGAACTGGCTCACCAATCCCTTAGCTTTAAAGGTAGCCATGCTGCGGCGTAACTGGTCTGCTTCCGCAGGGGAAAAGCCTCCTGCAACCATAGCAATCTCCATAGCCTGCTCCTGGAAGAGGGGGACACCCTTTGTGCGTCCCAAAATCTCTTTTAGTTCTTCAGAGGGGTAATCTTCAGGATCAATGCCATCCCTTCTCCTGAGGTAAGGATGCACCATGTCGCCTTGTATTGGTCCTGGCCGCACAATAGCTACCTCTATCACCAGGTCATAAAACTTACGTGGTTTTAATCGAGGCAGCATAGACATTTGCGCCCTGCTTTCTATCTGGAAAACGCCAAGGGTATCGGCGTGGCAGATCATGTCATAAACTACAGGATCGTCCTGCGGTACATTCTCTAGCGTTAGGTTCAGTCCGTAATGTTTGTTTGCCAGTTGAAAAGCTTTGCGGATACAGGTAAGCATACCCAGCCCCAGTACGTCTACCTTTAAAATCCCTAGCGCTTCCAAATCATCCTTGTTCCACTCTAATTGGGTGCGGTCTTCCATCCGGGCGTTCATCACCGGGCAAATGTCTGAAAGCTTGCATTGAGTGATCACAAATCCGCCGGTATGCTGCCCTAGTTGACGCGGAAAACCGATCAGCTGATCAGTAAGCTCCAATGTTTTATGCAAATGAGGGTCATCGGGGTTTAAACCTTGCGAAATGATGCGCTCGCGGTCAAAAGCTTCTTCCGAAAAGTCCCATATGGCACCTGCAAGCCGTTTGATAGTATCTTCTGACAAGCCCATCGCTTTACCTACATCACGTATGGCTCCTTTGTGCCTTTCCTGTGTAACCGTAGCTACAATAGCGGCATGATCACGGCCATAGGTCTCGTATATCCACTGTATGATCTCCTCCCGGCGTTCGTGCTCAAAGTCCACATCCACATCGGGCCACTCGTCTCGCGCGTCGGACATAAAACGGGAGAACAACAGCCGTGATTTAGTTGGATTTACCGGTGTAATGCCCAGGCAAAAACAAACTGTACAATTAGCCGCAGAACCACGGCCCTGATGGAGTATGTTCAGTTCTTCGGCCTTTTGAGTGTACTCGTATACGCGCAGAAAATATGGGGCAAGCTTTCTTTTTGCAAAGAACCCTAGTTCGAAATCCACCTGTTTAAGTATCTTTTTAGGGACGTCCTCACCAAAAAGTTTTTTTGCACCTTTTAAAGTATACTCGCGCAAATGCTCATCTGCTGTACGGCCATCGGGGCTTTTCCATTCTGGTTCCAGGTACTTCAGTGTATCTAAAGAAAATGTACAAGCATCCGCTATTTCCTTTGTGCGAAGCAAGGCGTCGGGATACAAGCGGTAAAGGCGTTCGAGTTCTTCAACTGGTTTCAGGTATCGCTCGGCATTATAATGTAATTTATAGCCGGCATTCTGGATGGTGCATTTTTCGCGCACGCAGGTTTGTATGTCCTGCAACTCGCGCCGTTCGGGAGAATGGTAATGCACATCATTAGTAGCCACCAGCGGTACGCCTAAGCGTGATAACCTGTAAAAACGTTTATCGTCGTGCCCGTTATAACTGCGGGTTGCAGCAAGGTAAAGGTTGCTGCCGAAAACCTGCTTATATTCTTTCAGATGTGCTTTAAAAGCATCTTCTATATCAAAGTTTTTGTTTAAGCTGTCCGGAGGTACGGCAATAAACTTTATTCCTTCTGCATGTTCGTAAACATCCCGTTTGTACAGGTCGCACTTGCCTTTCTCTGTACGCAAGTTTCCTTTGGTAAGCATGGCCGATAACCTGCTCCATGCGGCAATGTTGGTAGGGTAGGCCAGCAGGCTCGGCCCGTCCAGAAGGTCAAGCCTGCAAGCCGGGATAAATTTGAGTCCTTTTGCTTTAGCGGTTTGATGTGCCCTTACAACACCCGCTACGCTGTTGCGGTCGGTTATGGCTATAGCGCTATAACCGAGTTCTGCTGCATAATCTGCCAGCTCTTCGGGGTGCGATCCGCCCCGCATAAAGGTGAAATTGCTGGTTATTTGTAGCTCGGCGTACTCCATAATTTATGCGAAAAAACCGTGTATGTACCACCGCGAACCTTCAGCATCAAAATGCCCCGAACGGAACAGCCAGTAACGCCGGCCCTGCTCATCCTCTACAATATAGTAGTCCCGGTGCGGGCGGGTAGTGCGCCACCATTCGGGTTCTATCCGTTCGGCATCGTCAGCCTTTTTAACAATATGTTTTTCGCCTTTATAAACGAACAGCATAGGCGGGTTATCCGGAAGTTTAAAAGTGACCGCGATAGGTTCCGGTTTTTTCAGGAGGAGGGAAGGCCTTGGCCTGCTGATGCTCCAGCCATTAACAGCGTTTTCTGTTAGGTTTAGTGTTTTTTTTGTAGTTCGCTCCGGCCAGTAACTTTCCTGCGGAAGGTAACGATGTATGTTGTTTGCGCCTATTTTGTTGGCAAGTTTGTCAAGCAGTTCGGCTAGGCGGCTGTTGTTTAGTCCGCAACCGTCAGGCGCCCAAATTGCTTCCTGTTCAATGGAGATATCTTCAACCTTCGGGGCAGTAAGTGTAAACAGCTCTATGCCAAGTGCTGGTTCTATAGAGGCTATCTTTAATTCAAACAGCTTGAACAGGTGAGTGGTGTTATAAGTTGGGCGGTTGGTACCTATTTCTGCACCAACAACTTTGCCATCTATACGGTAGCATTTCAGTACTGCTGTACGCAAGCCTTTGCCTTCATTTTTTAAGCGCTTGCATAGGTTTTGCAGGAGTGTTTTTATAGCGACCTCGATACCGCCTGCTGTACGCACGGGTTCAAGGCTGGGCAAATGTTCGTAGTAAGCTTCCTGGGGATGCAGATATAGCAGGGGCTCGTCAATGGTGCCCATCGCCTGGTCTATACGCAAGAGGAAATGATCGCCAAATCGACGCCTGAGTGCCTGACGCTTTAAACCCATAAAACGCCTGATGCTGTAAAAACCAAGCTTGTGTAGCCTGTCCAGTATAATTGAATCCAGCCGCAGCGCGGCAGGAGAAAGTTTCAGCATAGCGTCCGTATGCATGCCGGGCTCAACAATAAACTGTTCTTTACCAAAGCGGGCTATAGCCCATGCAGCGCCAATAGTATCTGCAATGGCACCGCGCACGGTGTACCCTTTTGCTGCCAGGCGTGCGATCACTTCTTTAAGATAAGCTTCTTCTCCGCCCCATAAATGCGTACAGCCGGTTATATCTAATATAAGTCCATCCGGCTCATCAACAGCAATAAGCGGCGAGTAACGGATGCACCATTCGCCAATGGAACGCAGCAGCATGGCTGACCTGCCGGGAACATCATCAATAACTTTTAAGTTGGGTATAACTGCTTTAGCATCGGCTGCTGCCATGCCTGGTGTAATGCCCTGTTGCAGGGCCAACGCATTTACTGCTGTAATTACTATGCGGTTATGCTGTGGTGCGGCTAAAACAAAGGGTGCGTTCTTGAGGTCAGGCTGCCGGATGGCGAGTCTGTCCGTCAGTAAATGGCGGAACCAAAGTGAAGCATACCTTTTGTGCATAACTAACCAACTTGCAGCGTTCGTATCATTGTTTGTTCTTGTTGTTCTTGTACCGGTACAAAGCCATTGCCATTCCACTCCAGTTGCCAGCTACCCGGATGTCCATTGCGTACGCGCAGGAGCTCAACATTCCAGCGGGGATGGCCTACACCGGGCAGGCCATCATCAAGCACACTTGGTAAAGGTGTAACCTGCCAGCGTGCAACGCAGGTTGTGGTGTTAAGCTTCCGCAAATCCGTACGGAGCAAAAAGCCGGTTACCTTGCTGCTTTCTACCGCCAGCTGCAGCCTACGTGACAGGGCGAAACTGATCTCCCGCACTTCCGCCACAACGGCAGCCAACCCCTCGCACTTTAAGGCTTCTTCCATTGCCCACAATACATCACGCTCACTTTTAGCATCAATAAATATGAGCCTCTCCGGTGCTACGCCAAACGTGCTCATGGCAGGCGGGAAGAGCTTCCTGTCTGTGCTTATCCAAAGGCAGGTGCCGGTTTGCTGCATTAAGGAGCCTAACATTCCGGATAATAAGCCAGTGGTTGCGGCAGCTTGCTCGCTTGTTGCGCAAAGCATTTCGTGTATGGTGCCAGTTGGGAACACACCATTAGGAAAAGCTTCCTCCAGCGGACCCAGCCCAAGCTGCTGCTTTTTACCTGCAGACGGCGGAACAAAACCCTGCCACCGCAAAATTTTTTGCTGCAACTGATCTACAATAGCCAACCTGGATTTTACACCTTCCATAACAATGTTATCACAAACATAATGCTAAAAATATTAGTATTTATAATTTGTTGAAAAGTATTTTGATAGGGGTGCGGGCGGTATAATAAAAAAAGGAGCTGTTAAATTAACAGCTCCTTTCACGATTATTACAACAGATGGTTTAGGTGTAAGTACTTTAATTATGCAGTGTATTTAGCCAGCCATTTTTCTTTTATGGCTGCACGGGCATCAATAAACTCCTGGTCTGTACCCTGGGCAATGGCGTCAAGCGGCATACGTAAAGGGCGGGTGCCTTTTTTCATTTCTACAAGCGAAAGTATACCGTCGGCAATGGTTTGCGGGTCCATGTTGAAGCTGGCCATTTTACCAAATAAGGCTGTACCAAGCGCATTAAACCTTTCCTGAGCGGCATCGCCGTACTCGGCTGCGATCTCAGCCTTGTCGGCATGAACGCCGGCTTTTGATCCGTTATTCATTTCAGTTGGGTAAACCCCGGGCTGTATGCTTACGTTCTCGATACCGAAATCGCTTAATTCGCCCTGTATACCTTCGGTAATGCTTTCTACACCAAATTTAGATGCCAGGTATGGCACCATAAAAGGCAGGGTATGCCCGCTGGCGCCTGAGGTAATGTTGATGATCAACCCGTTCTTTGCTTTACGCATAGATGGCAGTACTGCCTGGTAAGTGCGCAGCACGCCATAAAAGTTTACCTCAAACATCTCGCGTACTTTATCAAGGGAGTATGCTTCTACCAACCCAAAGCCTGATAGCGCTGCATTGTTAACCAGTACATCTATATGGCCGTATTTAGCTAAAGTTTTCTCGAACGCGGCGTTAACCGAGTCATCGCTGGTTACGTCTATCTCTACTACCTCTATGTTAGGCAACGGATTTAGCTCTGCGGCAACGGACTGATTTTTACCGTTTATATTACGCATCCCGGCTATTACCGAGTGGCCTGCCTGTGCAAGGGTTGTAGCGGTTAATTTTCCGAAACCGGTGCTTGTTCCTGTGATGAAAATTGTTTTTGACATGGTATTTAATATTAATGTTCTTTGTTGTTGTGAACACTACAAAGGTGCGCTACCATGCCAACCTGCACATTGATGTATGGTAAGAAAGAAATTGATATAGATCAACCAAAAAGCCGGGTAGCTTACCGCAGCTTACTTTTTAGCAGTAGCGCTGCGCACGCGGCTAAGCGTTTCGGGGGTCATGCCCAGGTAAGATGCTATCATACTTTGCGGGATACGGTTTGCAAACCCCGGATATTTAGCTACGAAATTAAGGTACTTTTCTTCGGCGGTGTAGCTCAGTGCTGCCTGTATACGGTTTTGAGCCGTTACAAAGCTGCGCTGAAGTATTGCGTTCACCATATTGTTAAACGCCGGTATGTCCTTACAAAGCTGCTCGAAATTAGTGTGTATAAAAAGGATAACCACGCTGTCTTCTACAGCATCAACATTAAACCTTGATGGCTGCCCGGTTAGAAGGCTTTCCCTATCGCCTGTCCACCAGTTCTCAACCGCGAAGCCAATAATGTGCTCATTACCTTTTTCATCTACCGAATAGGTACGCAGGCAGCCTGATGCTACAAAAGCATCGTACTTCCAAACGTCTCCTTCCTGCAGCAGGTACTGTTTTTTACGCAGCTTTTTAATAATGCTTACTGTGCGGATGCGTTCCAGCTCTTCGTCGGTAAGGGAGATCTTGTCTAGCAGGTATGTTTTAAATACGTCGAACACTGTTTCAGGTATGTAAGCGCCAAATCTAAGTGAAATTTGCCTATTCTGCTGATAATTGGTTTATGCAGACAATTTCGTACGAACAATTTAGCTATAGCTCATGTTTAGCGAGTATTTATAACTTTGCGCTGCTTATATTAAAGCAGAATTTCTTTTTAGATGGATCAGCCGGTACAACCTTTAAGCAACGATACCCTTTTACAGGTTTTAGCATTATCTAAAGATGCTACCGCGGTTTATGTTAGCGAAGATATATACATACGGTTTGCCAATGATGCCATGATCAATTTTTGGGGCAAAGACCGCAGCGTGATAGGCAAAACGCTTGAAGATGCCGTGCCCGAATTGGAAGGCCAGCCCTTTATAGATCTGCTGAAAAACGTATGGCGCACAGGGCAAACCTACGTTGCAGAAAACACCCCGGCCAATTTGGTGGTAAACGGAGAGCTGCAAACATTTTACTTTGATTTTGAATACAGGGCCATACTTGACGAACAGGGTAAAACCTATTGCCTGCTGCACACCGCGCGGGATGTAACCAGCCAGTACTTTGGTCTTCTCCGGGAGCAAAATCTTTCTGCCGCGTTATCTGCATCCAATGCAGACCTGATGAACACCAACCAGGAGCTTGCGGCGCTTACCAGCGAACTGATGCAGTCTAACGAACTGCTGAGCACGGTGAATGATAACCTCACCACCAGCGAAAGGCAGCTGCAATTTACCATTGATGCCGCCGAACTGGCTACTTGGGACTTGGATCCGAACACCTTTAGGTTTACCGGTAACGACCGGCTTAAAAGCTGGTTTGGCCTTGCTGCTGATGACGAAATAGAGCTTGAACGCGCAACTAACCAAATACCTGTAGCAGACCGTAAAAAGGTTGATGCAGCTATAGCCGAGGCCTTGCGCTACGAATCTGGAGGGAACTATGATGTAGAATATGCTATTATAAACCCCGTGGATAGCAAAACACGCTATGTGCGTGCAAAAGGCAAGGCTGAGTTTAACGCAAATAAACAACCTACACGTTTTAGCGGTATACTGCAGGATGTTACGGTGGAAAAACTTGAGGAACAGCGTAAGGACGACTTTATAAGTATTGCCAGCCACGAACTTAAAACACCCATAACTACCCTGAAAGCTTCGCTACAGCTGATGGACAAGATAAAAAACGTACCGGGACAGGCTATGACGCCTAAGCTTATCATGCAATCGCGCAAAAGTGTAGAGCGGGTAAGCATCCTGGTAGATGAGTTGCTTAACGTTGCCAAGCTGCAGCATGGTGAGCTGAACCTGAACAAAACTCCCTTTGTGCTGTCACAACTGCTGAATGCAGCCTGTAACCCCATAGCTATTATGGGCAAACACAAGATTAGTATAAGCGGTGAACTGGAGTTGGAGGTAAATGCCGATGAACACCGGATTGACCAGGTGATTACCAACCTGCTAAATAACGCGGTAAAGTACGCGCCCGATTCAGAGGTGATAAGCCTTTCTATTGATTTGATAGATGGTATGGTAAAGGTGTCTGTTACAGATACAGGCCCGGGTATACCTAAAGAAAAGATACCACATTTGTTTGACAGGTATTACCGTGTAGACTCAGCGGGTTACCAGGTATCTGGTTTGGGCCTGGGGCTTTATATCAGTTCTGAAATTGTAAAACGCCATGGCGGTACTATACATGCAGACAGCGAATTAGGCAAAGGCACTACTTTCTGGTTTACTTTGCCTTTATAAATGATCAGTATCAATTATTCCCAGTGCCGCACAATCCCGGGTTGTAATTTGTTATATCAATAAAATAAAAAGCAGGGTTAGACGTATTAACTTTGTTGTGAGCCGGTCTGATATTGTTGAAGCTAAAACCGCTTCTGACAAATATATACTTCGATGATAAACGCCGTTCTTCCCGGGTAGACGGCGTTTATTATTCACAACACTGCATTCTGTTCAAGAGCCGATCAATCAACAGCAGCTATTTTTTAAAGTTGAAATTAAAGGCAGCTCTTGCGCCAACAACCGGCACTCCATCATACTTATATCTTGCAAAGTTGCCGTGGACAGATAACTCCAAATTGCTGTAAGGCATATTTAGCACCCGGTAGCCTACACTGCTGGTAAATCCAAAATTATTGTACAAATCGCTCCCTACCCAGAAGAACGGGCCGGCAGCAACAAAAAAGTTATTAGTAGGATAATACTTTGCCGACAGGCGGGCTGTAGCATAGTCCTTTACTTCCCGGGTTGCTATTGCAGGCTCTATGGCAAACTTAGGTGAGATACGCACATTGCCAATCAATCCAAACCCGTAATGATGTTCCTTGTCCCATTTATGAAAACTTTGGTTAAAGCCACCTGAAAGGCCAATAGAACTGCGGGCCTGCCCATGTGCCAGGCTGATGATCATGCAAAAAAATGCAGTTAATAGTAATGTAGTTAGTAACGAAAGTTTCATGAATATTGACCGATAAATGTTTAGGTATTTATCGGTGGTATAGACGTAAGAAGCTTAAAGTTCGTTACATCAGGCTAAAAAATAGTAATAATGGCATGTCTTTCTGCCCGGCGTATGTTATAGTCCGGGTTTTTTAGCAATTCCAATCACATCAACATCAATCAGCTCAAGGTTTTTTACCATGTTTTGTACGGTAGCTTTATACTTTTTAAAGTGTGGCGTTTGTATATGTAACTGGTAAGCAGCAGTGTCGGCATAGATCTCCAGAATGGTGATGTGCGAAGGGTGTTTTTTATTGGCTACTGCATAATAGGTGAGCACGCCGGGTTCTAACTTTACCGCAGTTGTCATTTGTTCTTTTAAGGCAGCATTATAGGCCGTTAACTGTAATGGGTCCACCTCAATTTTGGCCACACGTACCATACGTTCGTCAGTTTGTGCTCTGGCCTCTTTAGAAGTAAGTATAGTTAGCATGGTTATGGTGAGTAGGAAGAACAAATGTTTCATATGTGTTAAATACAAGTATAAAAAAGGAAGATGAAGCTGCGTTAGCAGTACACTTAATTGTGTTTTTATGGGTATTGTTGGCTGATAAGCCATTTTAAAGCTCAATAATGAGCAATTTACTGCCAATTATTTAGGACAACATTAAAATGAGATTAAAATTTCATTATTTGAACGTTATTTTCCTAATTAATAAATTTATTTCGGATGATAATGAATATATTTGACTACCAATAAAGCCAAAGTTATCAGAAGATTAAATAAATCTTTTTGTGATGGTTAGTAACCCCCCTGTTAAGAAAAACCAAACAATTGGCACCTGCGTTTGCGGGCAAGCTAACTGGGTACGCACACCGCGCCCCTGGTACCTGAAAACCTTGTTTTTTTGGGTGCCGGTGAGAACCTATAAGTGCTACATGTGCGACCGCAAAAAATGGGCTATAAAAAAGTAGATAGCGCAAATTGTTTAACAGGTTTTCTGAAAGTCAAGATTTCGAAGTGCTTACTCTTAGCAGCTAAGAATAATTGCGGTGTCATTTTAGGCCATTAGTAGAAGGGTATGGATGGAGAGAAGTCCACCCGGAATCAGTTCGCTATCACACACGTAAGTTTTACCTCTCTGCGAAATAACGTGGCTGCTGAAGATTGCCCAAACGGATTTCAAAAGGGCAGCTATGCGCCTATGAAAAAATGTGGTTTTTGAAGGTTTTTGCTTATGTATTTGGATGTTGATGTTTGAATTGTGTAACTTTGGATATGGCACGTACAGAAACCATCGAAGAATTCTACCAGCATAAGTTCAATTGGATGCCCGCTAACCTGAGCCAGGACATCGGCCATTTCAATGTGTTTAAAACGGAGGACTGCTTTTTACCTGATGCAAAACCAGTGCAGTACAGTCGTCGGGACTTCTATAAAATCAGCCTGAGCAGGGGCGGGGGTATAGTGCATTATGCCGATAAGAGTATAGAGCTTACAGGCCCAACGCTTATATTTTTTAACCCGGTTGTGCCTTATACATTTGAATATACCAGTGATATTCGGTCGGGGTACTTCTGCATCTTTAAAGAGTCTTTCTTTACGGAGATGCTTCGCAATAATATAAATGAGTTGCCTATGTTTATGCCCGGCGGTAACCCGGTGTATGCACTTAATGATGAGCAACATAGCTACGCTACGCAGGTGTTTGAAAAGATGCAGGGCGAGATAGGATCGGAGTACCGCTTTAAATACGACCTCCTGCGCAATTACGTTACCGAACTGATCCACTACGCCCTCAAGATACAACCCACCGAAACCATATACCCGCACCCTGATGCCAACTCGCGTATAACCAGCATCTTCACCGAACTGCTGGAAAGGCAGTTCCCTATAGAAACGCCGTCTCAGCGTTTCAGGCTGCGTTCCGCAAAAGATTTCGCGGAACAGTTATCCGTACACGTAAACCACCTGAACAGGGCCATTCGCCAAACCACCGGAAAAACCACAACAGACCACATTATGGAACGCCTTGCCAGTGAAGCAAAGGCCCTGCTGCGCCACACCAACTGGAACGTGTCGGAGATCAGCTACAGTTTAGGCTTTGAAGAGCCGGCGCATTTCAACAACTTTTTCAAGAAACAAACAAGTGTCACGCCATCTGCGTTCAGGGTTGTTTGAATTTTGCAACTTTTGGTTTGAATCCTGTAAACGGTCGGGTTTTTTCCGCCATAATTTTGTCTTATCAAAACAAGCAAGATTATGGAAAACAAAAAAACATGGTTTATTACAGGTGCATCCAAAGGTTTTGGACTTAGCCTGGTAAAACAATTACTTAATGCAGGGCATAACGTTGCGGCAACGTCGCGTAGCCTTGATGGGCTCACAAAAGCTGTAAATTATACAGGTGAAAACTTTCTACCATTAGAAGCAGAACTGGGCAACGAGGACAGCGTGGGCTGCGCCATTCACAAGGTTAAACAGGCTTTCGGTAGGATTGACGTTGTTATCAACAATGCAGGCTATGGTGTTGGAGGGAGTATTGAAGAACTTACCGATCGTGAAACCCGCGACAACTTTGAGGTGAATGTATTTGGTACGCTTAACGTTATCAGGTGCGTAATGCCTTATATGCGCCATCAGCAATCTGGCCACATTATTAATATATCTTCTATAGCGGGCATTGCACCGGGTACAGGTTTTGCGGTATATGCCGCTACCAAGTTCTCCGTTGTTGGCCTTACCGAAGTACTGGCCGAAGATGTTAAAGAGTTTGGTGTGAAGGTTACCGTTGTTGCACCAGGTGCTTTCCGCACCAGCTTTTTGGAAGCAGATTCTATCGCTTATCCTCAAAACGAAATAGCTGATTACGCAGCTGTAAGGAACATCCAGACCAGGTTTACTCAAATGAACGGACAGCAAGCCGGTGACCCCGAGAAAGCTGCCGCAGCAATCATTGAGGTTGGTCAAATGGAAAACCCGCCACTATACCTTTTGCTTGGCGAAGATGCTTATACCCGTGCTATGACCAAGCTAGAAAAACTACAGAAGGAATTTCAGCTGAACGAAGAGATAGCCAAATCAATGGCATTCAATGCTTAACTCACAACATCAACATATAAAAACAAAACAAAATGGAAAATCAAAAAACATGGTTTGTAACCGGCGCGTCTAAAGGTTTAGGCCTTAGCCTCGCAAAACAACTATTAAATAAAGGTTATAACGTTGCGGCAACATCACGCAACATAGCCGATCTTACTAAAGCAGTAGGCGATCACGAAAACTTTTTGGCGCTTGCCGTTAACCTTAAATCAGAAGAAAGCGTTGCTGACGCTATCAGCCAATCAATATCACGCTTTGGTAAAATTGATGTGGTGGTGAATAATGCCGGTTACGGCCTAACAGGCAGCCTGGAAGAACTTACCGACCAGGAAGCGCGTGATAACTTTGATGTTAATGTATTTGGTTCATTAAACGTTATACGCCAGGTTATGCCTCAACTGCGTGCGCAGGGTTCAGGCCATATCTTTAATCTCTCATCAATAGGAGGGTTTACCGGCAATTTCCCTGGATTCGGTATTTACTGTGCAACCAAGTTTGCAGTAGAAGGCTTTACCGAATCACTTGCTGCCGAAGCCAAAGCATTTGGAATAAAGGCAACGATCGTATCTCCGGGATACTTCCGCACCAATTTCCTAAACCCCGATTCGTTAAGTACGCCTAAAAACGAGATCGCTGAGTACAAGGAAGTACGTGCTGTGCAAAGCGCTCATCAAAATGAGATTAATGGTCAGCAGGCCGGAGATCCTGAAAAAGGAGTAGCTGTTATGATAGAAGTTGCAGAAGCAGAAGAGGCACCATTGCACTTGTTCTTAGGCCCTGATGCCTATCAGCTTGCCGACCAGAAAATGGAAGCCGTAAAAGCGGATATGGAGGCCTGGCGTAAACAGGCGACATCTACCAATTTTGAAGTAGAAGCTTAATCCGGCCATTGCTTGTGCTGAGAAAAGCGGATGAGGGATCATCCGCTTTTTTATTTATAATGTGTTTATTTATCTTACCACACAAAACACTACGATGCTTACAAACACACTAAAAGAACTTTTTAATAGAGAGCTAGTTAAATTAAAACAGGAGCTTGAATTATATAACGACGAGGAAAATATCTGGCGCGTGGATAAAAATATCTTAAATTCCACAGGAAACCTTTGCCTGCACTTAATAGGCAATCTGAACACCTATTTAGGTGCCGAACTGGGTGGTACGGGCTATATAAGGAATAGACCTGAGGAGTTTTCGTTAAAAGATGTCCCCAGAAGTGAATTGATTTTCAAGCTAGAGCAGACTATCGACGTTGTTGATACCGTATTGGAGTCTCTTTCCGAAGATCAATTAAGAAAAGATTACCCGCAGATTGTCTTTGAAAGAACGTTGACAACTGAGTTTTTCCTGGTTCATCTCGCCATGCATTTAAGCTACCATCTGGGACAAGTAAACTATCATAGAAGGCTCCTGGATTGCTAACGTCATACCGCAAGTGCTTCCTTAGCAGCTTTGGGGCGTCTTATCACCGACTTCTTTCTATCTTTTTTCTTGATTCTGTTCAGCCACATAATAACACCCGTCACCGGGAAAATGAGTGATAGCAGGCAAACGATAAAGCTGATTATCTTGGTTGGTAAACCGTATACAGACCCTGTGTGTACAGGTTTAATAAAAGAACGTACGCGTTGACCGGTACTCTTGTCTACGAACTTTTCTGTACTAACAATTCTGCCGTTATATTGATCTATAAAGTAGGTGTCTGATGTATTTTCAAATGCGCCCTTTGGCAACACGCTTATACTGTAAGTGCCAACAGAGTCTTTAGGTGTTCTTATTGTAAAGTATTCCGCATTCTTTATCTGCAGATTTAAGCCTTCCAATGCTTCATCAGCCGAAAGCTTCTTTAACCCGGCCGAGTATGTGGAGGCGGGTTGTTTGGCATCTTTTTCCTTTAATTTAGAGCCCGTTAAAGCAAACAGCGCTTTGTTTGCCCATGTAAACGACATAACTAATCCTGTTAACACAATCACGATTAGGAATACTGATGTGTAAAAGCCGGTAACTAAATGAAGGTCATGCACAAGTCGCTTGGTGTTCCCGTCCCATTTTACTTTAATGCGCTTGATGAATACTGCTTTTGTTTTTGGCCACCATAAAACAACACCGGTGATCAGAATAAACAAGAACAGCAAGCTAGATATCCCTACAATCATGTCGCCGGCACTGTCTTTACCTGCCAGCAAAAAGCGGTGGAACATTTCTACAGAAAACAGGAAGGACCCCTTTTTGCCGAATTGCTCTATTACCTTTCCGGTATAAGGGTTTACGTATAAAGTGGTGTTTGGTTTTTTGTTCTCGCCGCCTTTTTTTACATCCTTTCCTTTATTGTCACCTGCTTTGTGGCTTTTTTCTTCAGTAGATTTTTTGTTAATGCCCTTTTCAGGCTTTCCTTTTTCAGGCATTATTACACCAATTTCAACAGTTCTTAAAGGATCATTAAACACCATTACTGATGCCAGTTTTGCTTTAGGTACCTGCTTAAGTGCTGCTTTGGTAAGCTGTGACAGCGGCATGCGATGACCAGAAGCCTCTACAAAGTATCGTTGCGGATGAAGCGTGTGGTTTATTTCTCTCTCAAAAACTAGAATGGTGCCGGTTAGGCACGAGCAAAATATAACAATGCCGGCTGCCAGGCTTAGGTAAAGGTGTATGTTGCGAAAGAAAACCTTCATAACGGATTCAAAAAGTAGGGCATGCATTGCATGCCCTGTTTGTATTAAAATTTATAAGTAAGGGTAGTTAAAAATTGACGTGGCGCGATCGGGTTTACACTGTAGTTCTCGTGAACGTTCCAGTTAAGTACATCGCCTATGTTGGATATTTTACCAATGATAGACAGCTTTTTGTAAGTGTAACCCAACGACGCATCAACAGTGGTAAAGTGGGGAACATGCACTAATCTTGACGCTGCCTGTGGCTGGCCAACCGGCGGTACAACATTTGCAAAGCCAGCTTCGCGGTTACCAAGGTAATACACACTGGTACCTACTTTAAAGCCCCTCAAACTGCCATCCAGGAAGTTGTAGAATATACTTGCATTTGCGGTATGCTTAGGTACGTTTAACAAGGGTTGCCCCGCTATATTGCTGCCCGGAACTGTTGATGTTTTGGTATAACGGGCATTAGTATAACTATAGCCAGCCAACACATCCAATCCCTTTACAGGGTGGCCAGCTATATCCAGTTCCACACCGTCGCTTTTAGTTTGTCCGCTTAGTACCTTAATGTTGGTATTGGTGTTGGGTGTGATGCCATCTGCCTGAAAAGGTGCCGTTTGTGCCAGGTTACTGTTCTGGATACGGTAGGCAGTTACATTCACAGATAGGTTGCCGTTCAGGAAGTCGTTTTTAACGCCAAGTTCGTATTGATCGATGATAGACGGATCAATTGGATTGTTGTTGATATCGGTACCCGTGTTGGTTACGAACGAATTAGAATAGCTGGCGAATAATGCTGTATTAGCTATTGGCTTATATACTACGCCTACACGCGGGGAAAAAGCTTTGTCAGTTTTGCTTTTTGCGGATGCCACAGCACCGTAAGAGGACAGGGCATTTACCGTAGTAGGGGCAATGTACTGGTACGACCAGCGAACACCGGCAAGTACCTTCAGCTTGTCAGATATGCTGATCAGGTCATTAACATAAGCACCAAAGCGGTTAGTAATGGTCTCTACATCATAAAAAGGGTTCATGTTAGGCATGTCGGTACGTGCCGTATACTTGTTCAGATCAAAGATGTTGATCTTGTCGTAGGTAGAGCTTTTTATTGTGCCATCATTATCAAGGTAGCTGGATACGCCGCCCGATGACACTACTGTTTTCTTTGTAGGATCGATATTGGCTACAAAGGTGTAGTTATCGTTTCTATACCTGTCCGCGTCTATACCTGCTAAAATGTTGTGCTTAATAACACCCGTGTTGAATTGTCCGGTGATGTTAAGCTGGCCAGTTACATAATCCTCCAATGTTTTAGCACGGTTTAAAGGCCGCGACCAATCTCCCGCCGCATCGGGCTGCACACGTTCTGTAGTTTGGTAGCGCCTGTCGAAATATTGGTAAGATACACCACCGCTTACCTGCCAAAGGCTGTTTATTTGGTGGTTTACAGTAGCCGTAACTGTAGATTGCCTGGTTTTACCTGTAGACCATAGCGGGCTTAGGTACCTGTTGCGGGGTACATCGGCAATAACGTTGTTTACCTGGCCGGTACCAAAGTCGGGGGTGAAATCATAGTTAAGGTAATCTGCCTCGAGTACAATGTTGGTTTTGTCGCTTATCTTGTATAATAATGAAGGATTTACATAAAAGCGTTCATTTTTTACAACATCGCGGTAGCTCTTGGAGTTCTCGTAAGTCCCGTCTACACGGTAAGCCAGTTTGGAAGATATAGGGCCGTAAACATCAAATGCAGGTTTGTACAAATCATAGCTGCCGTAAGTCATAGATACCTGGCCGCCCTGCTCAAACTTTGGTTTTTTGGTGATCATGTTCAATACGCCGCCTGGAGCAACGTTGCCATATAGTAGCGCAGCGCTGCCTTTTAGTACCTCAACACGTTCCAGTGAGCTGATCTCAGGCATTGCGCCGGAGTTCACTCTAAAACCGTTTTTAAACATGTTGGTGCTCGAGAAGTTGTAGCCGCGTGCTGCAAAGGTTTCCTGCGTATTGCCGCGAGCGCTGTATAAGTATACACCATTCACATTTTTTATAACATCGCTGAGGCGTAGTGATTGCTGCTGATCAAGCACATCACGACCGATTACGGAAATGCTTTGCGGAAGATCAATTGGCGCAACGTTCATCTTGCCGATAGAGATCTTTTTACGATTGATGGTTTTTGTAGAAGATATGCTTACTTCATTAAGCTTATTGGCGCTTTCAACAAGTGTAAAGTCGATGGTTGTTGTCTTATCTGCTGCAACAGTAACAGTTTTTTCCTCGCTTTGAGCGCCGGTGAAAGAAACTTTTACTACGTAATTGCCAGGTTTGATGTTCTTGAAGATGAAAGAGCCGTCATCAACCGTCATGGTGGTTTTGTTTACACCTTTAAGGGTTACGGTTACAAACGCAGCAGGTTTTCCGTCGCTGGTAAAAACCTTACCGTTTATTCTGCCATTGTTGCTGTCATCAGTATCAATGGCTTTCACGCTAAGTGCTGTAAACAGAACAATGCACAATGCAGACAGGAATTTTAAAAGAGGTGAGTAGGGGTTAGATGTCATAATGTTATTTAGATTAATTCTAATTTAGGGCAAAAATAACAATGGGTTTTAAAATGGCAATGTTTATTTAGATTTATTTTAAATAAGAATAACGAATCAAAATAGCGCCATAGTTCACCATTGTGGCATTTACTTCCATAAAAGCCTTACCTTTATTTAATTTTAGAATTGACTTGCATAAATTACCCTACCCAATACCTGAGGACGAAGATGCGCGTTTGGATGCGCTGGATAGCTACGACGTACTCGACACCATGCCTGAGAACGATTTTGATGAGCTTACGCATCTCGCCTCAGAAATTTGCCAAACTCCCATAGCGCTCATCAGCCTGATTGACGATAAACGCCAATGGTTTAAATCGATGATAGGGCTTACCGCACGTGAAACACCGAGAGAATACGCCTTTTGTTCGCACACTATTGCGGGTGCAAGCGAGATAATGGTGGTGCCTGACGCCCGCGAGGATGAGCGTTTTTCATCTAACCCGCTGGTTACCGGTGATCCGAGCATCGTATTCTATGCAGGTGTGCCGCTGGTGAATGAGGATGGATATGCACTTGGATCGTTATGTGTTATAGATAAGCAACGAAAAGATTTAACCCCAAGGCAGATAAAGTCACTGAAAATACTGGCCAAGCAGGTAATAACCCAGATGGAGTTGAGGCGTAAGCTGGCCCGCCTGGAGCGCGCCAATCAAACGCTTGTTGAGAGTAATTCTTTTATACAGAAATTTGCCAGCTCGGCAGCTCACGATCTTAAAAGCCCGCTGAGCAGCATCTTGCTCACGTCGCAGGCGTTGCAAATGCGTTTAAGTAAGAGCAGCGACGATAAAAGCAAAAACCTTACTGAGCTTAATATATCTTCTACTAAAAGACTACTTACATTGGTAGATGAAATCCTGACCTATTCATCCGCTCCATCTACCTTGCTTACGAACCGTGTTGTAGTAGAACTTAATCCGTTGTTGAAAACGGTGATAGCCATGGTAGAGATTCCTTACGGGATGAAGATTAACCTGCCTACCAACGACCACGTATTAACCTGTTCGGCAATAGCACTGGAGCAGATATTTATGAACCTTATCAGCAATGCCATTAGGTATAATGATAAGGAAGAAGGATTGATTAATATCCAGTTTAGGGAAGATGGCGATTACTACCATTTTAAGGTTAGTGACAATGGCATGGGTATAGCAGAAAAGAACCTGGAGCGTATCTTTCACAAGGAAGTTACGCTAAACGTTATCGACCGCTTTAATAAGCGTGGGACCGGCATTGGCCTTTACAATGTAAAGGCGCTCATAGAAAAGATGAAGGGCACCATTCGCGTAGAGTCAAGAATTGGCTCGGGTACTACTTTTGAGTTTACCGTTAAAAAGAATGTGGAACTTGATGACGAAGGATATTACTAGATCTCCTTTAAAATAACATCCATTGCTTTATTAAAATCCTCCGGCGCTTCTACCATCGGGAAATGCCCGGCGCCATGTATGTTCATTAATTTGTAAGGTATCTTTTTAGCTATTATAGTAGTGGTATCTGTAGGTTGGTAATCGCTGTTAATAAGGTAAAGCTTCTTGTTATACTTCCGCAGATTTTCAACCTCGTGGTTTTCGCCGTTGCCTTCTGCCATGGCTTTTGTTGCAATAACAGAATCGGTGTGGGCTACATCGTACAATATACGGTCCTTTATAGCTCTACTTGTCGTTTTAGAAAACAGGTAATCGTTAAAGTACATAGTAGCAAATGATGTGTAGTGTTTGCTCATTTCTGCAACTGCATCGGCAACTTCTTTCCTGTCTTTTTCAGTTAGTACCCATCCAATACCTTTAAAGTTATCTATCCCTATAATAGCAATTACTTTGTCCGGCTGGTTGATCGCGGCCTGTAAAACAATGTCGCCTGCCATGGAGTGGCCCGCCAGCACTACGTTCTTTAGCTTAAGCTGATCTATCAGCGCATTAACATCTGTAGCGTAAGTTTTGGTATTCCATTTATCCCTGTTCTTGCCCGATTTGCCAAAGCCTGGCATATCCATGGTAACAACCCGGTAACGCCCTGCAAAGTGCTTGACCTGATCGGTGAAGTAGCCCTTGTTTATTGCCCAGCCATGTACAAATAGCAGCGTGGTATCACCGGTGCCTGTATCTGTATAAGCAATTTCAACGTTGTTGTTCTTTACATCAACTTTGGTAGCATTGGCACTCTGGTGTGTTGATTTTGGCTGATTGCATGCCGCTGTAATGCCGACAGCTACTATAATTGGCAGGATGTGGAATTTCTTCATAACGATGGGTTTGGCTCTGCAATTAACAACTTTTATAAACTAGTGGCAAGACTATCGAATTGTATTAACATTATTTAACAAGAGGTATGTAGGTTGTTGATTGCTGAAATAGAAGTGAAAAATGATCAGAATTCTTAAAATCTACCAATTCTCTTAATTCGAGTTCAGACAACTATGCTGGTCAGAACACTTTTTTCGTAAATGCCGTTATTACCACAATGGAACAACTGAGCTTTTTTGATGGTGGCGGACAAAGCCCCAAGCTGCCAACTGACCTGATGGATTACCGTCCTAGTTTCTTCAGTAGGGAAGAAAGCGCCGGGTATATAACTGCGTTCCACAGCAACATCAATTGGAAGCAGGAAACCATCCAAATGTATGGCAAGTTATTGAACACCCCGAGGCTTACCGCTTGGTATGGCGACAATAACAAAACTTACGCGTTTTCGGGCAAGCGGTTCGACCCGCACCCATGGACACCGGAACTGCTGCTGATAAAGGATCGTGTAGATGCCGCTTGTGGAATTACATTCAACAGCGTTTTACTAAACCTCTACCGCAACGGTAACGACTCGGTTGCCTGGCATGCTGATGATGAACCTGAACTGGGTATAAACCCGGTTATCGCTTCTGTAAGCTTTGGCCAAATACGCAGGTTTGAGGTGCGGCACAAGCTCAATCATAAAGAAAAGTACTCTATAGACCTGGAGAATGGCTCGCTGCTGATCATGAAAGGCGACCTGCAGCACAATTGGCAGCACCAGGTACCCAAATCAACCAAGGCCTTAAAGGAGCGAATAAACCTTACGTTTAGAGTTATAGGTTAGAGAGTACGTACTATTCTAAGTTCAGCTTCTGAAAAACCTTGTCGCGGTATGAGCTGCCAATTGGCAAATCGTGCCCGTTCACGCGCAGGTAATTACCTTCGGCAAATTCTATGTATGCCGCGTTTACCATTACGCTGCGGTGTATACGGATGAATTTTGTGCCAGGCAGCAGTTGCTCCAGCTTACCAAAAGTCATGTAGGTGATGTGGGTTTGGCTTTTGGTATGAACCTTCAGGTAATCGCCATATCCCTCTACATAAACAATGTCTGCATGGTCTACTTTAACCAGGCGGCGGTCTACCTTCAAAAAAATAAAAGGATTTTCCTCACTAACGGTAACAGAGGATGCGCTGCTATCATCTTTTATGGCCCAAACTTTTTGTACCGCTTTCATAAAACGTTCAAAGGTGATGGGTTTTTGCAGGTAATCTGTTGCTTCTAACTCGAATGCTTCAACAGCATAGACGGTATAAGCGGTGGTGAAAATTACCCGCGGGGCATTTTTTAGCGACCGTAAAAAGCTCACGCCGGTTATCCCGGGCATTTGAATATCCAGGAACATGAGGTCTACTTTTTGTTGATGCAATACCGCGAATGCCTCCACCGCGCTTTGGCAAACGGCGATGCAGTTTAAGCCAGGTGTTTGGTTTATGTAGCCTTCCAGCAACTGCCTGGCCAGGGGCTCGTCATCAACAACAATACAGTTGGTCATGAATTATTTTAGTTGAATGGTTAAAGTTACGGTAAAAACGCAATCCGCATCGTGCACAATGAGCTGGTGCTTGCCGGGATAAAGCAGCTCCAGCCGCTTGCTAACATTCTTTAAGCCGATACCCCCTTCAGGCACGGAGCTTAAGGTATTTTCCGGTACAGGGTTGCTGGTTTGGAAAGTTAACTCATCATCATCAACCACCAGCGCTAGTTTCACCCATTTACTTGTGAGATTTTTCTGCAGTGAATGCTTAAAGGCGTTCTCAATAAGTGGTAAAAACAGCAGTGGCTCTATCTCGGTAGCGCCGGTATTGCCCTGTACCAAAAACTCAATGGCTTCGGGGTTATCGTGACGCACATTCTCCAGTTGAATGTAGCTTTGTATAAAACCGATCTCCTGCTGCAGATGTACTTTCTCCTGCTGGCTGTTGTAAAGTACATAACGCATGATGCTGCTCAGATCGGCGATGATGCCGGGCGTTTTAGGTGAGTTCTGCACGCTCAACGCATATAGGTTATTCAGGGTATTAAAAAAGAAATGCGGCTGCACCTGCGATTTAAGGTGGTCCAGCTCCAGTCTTAACTTGTCTGTTTGGGCCTCATACAAGCTATGCTGCTGTTTAAATAACATCCTTATCATATAAATGGAGGTTGCAGCTGCGAGCACCAGGCAGGTATAGCCAAACGTTTGATAGGCAAAGATGCTGGAGAAGTCCTCCGGACGGCCCATACGTACGTTGTTCTTATATCCCTCAGGTACAAAAGGTAGCCTGAGAAGGATTACGGCGGAAAGGCGGGCAATTAGTTCATACACCACAATGTAAACCGGGAATAATACCACCAACAGTACATAACGGCGTTTGCCCATGGTTTGCGGCAGATACACGCGGTAGAACAATATAACAGCTGCAAGGCTAAAGATGTTGAGCAGCACCAGGCTCCAGGTGTAAGATGCCTGGGTGAATATTTGGCTGCCAACAGCAAACGGACTAAGCACTCCAAGGAAGAACAGGTAACATGCCTCGGCAACCAGGCTTTTTTGTTTATAGTTGAGCGATGAAAAAGAAAAGCGCATAGCCAAATGTAAGGTTTGCAGGTTTTGAAGGTAGTTGTTTTTAGACGAACACCCGTTTTTGCACGGTGAATTTCAATATCCTTGGTTCGGCAGTCCACAAGGCATGTTCATCTAATTAAATTCCTGTGAGTAGGGGAGATGACGGAAGTTTGCTGCATGAAAATGCGCACCGTTACCACTATCGTCTTAATGAGTCTTATTGCTTTGAATGCAGTGGCTCAAACCAGGGAACAAACCAGCAGGTTGGCCACCTTCGCCCGTGTTTGGGGATTTTTGAAATATTATCACCCGGAAGCAGCCAAAGGACACCCGGATTGGGACGTGGAACTCACAAAACGCTATTTAACTATAACGAAACTAAAGTCTGATGAAGAATTTAACAAATTATTAATCAGCTGGTACAAGGGTTTACCTAAAGCAAAAGTTAGTACCAGTGAGACTCAGCCAAAAGGTGATTCAATTATCAGGGTGTTTTCCGAACATGACATCAACAAGCTTAATATTGCCAAAGATTTAAAGAGAGAGTTGTTGAATTTATACCGTTACCACCTGCCTGATTCCAGCAAATACATTAACAATAAAGAGGGTGGCTATACCTATGATCATATCTTCCATAATGAGGACATGATGGAGAAACCCGACTACCCGGATGAGGCGCATCGCTTTTTGGCGTTAGCACGTTTTTGGAATATTGTGAATTACTTTTATCCGCACAAAGCAGTTAATACCCCTGATTGGGATAAGGTGCTGGCTGATTTTGTACCGCAGTTCGTGAATGCTGCCGATGCTGACCAATACCGGGAAGCGTTCCTGAAACTTACCTGCCGCATTCGTGACAGCCACAGTTGGTTTTTGAATAAAGAATGGAACGCCAAACATGGCGACTTCTTGAACATGCCGTTTGATACCTACTATGCTGGCGGGAAATATATAATTGGCTACAGCAGGTACGATTCGCTGATGAAGGCTAACAATTTCAAAATAGGCGATGAGATACTTGCCGTAAATGGTACACCAGTGGCAGAGCGCGAGCGGCAAATAAAATCTTATACCACTGGAACCAATAACGCTGTTTTCCATCGTGACCTTGGCCGTAACCTGTTCCGGTTCGATTCATCCAGGACTGTAAATGTTACTTTAAGCAGGAATGGGCAAGTGATTGAAAGTAAGGCCAAAATGTACAGCTATGGAGAATTGTACCAATACCGTTTACGCCATCGCGCGAAGTTGTGGGAGGATATGGGGAATGGTATATTTTACGTGCGGATATGTGAAATAGCCGATACAAAGAACCTTAAAAACATGTACGAGGCTATAAAGGATGCTAGAGGAGTAATTTGGGAAATGCGCGACTATCCGTCATTCAAGATCGTACAAGCTATGTTCCCTGGCATTATGGCAAACAGGGGCAGGGCAGAGATCGACTATGAGGGTGTGCTGGAGTATCCGGGGGTATTCAAAGCCAATATGCAGCAACTACCTGCTGAGCCCGATACGCTAAATCTGCCTTTATACAAAGGCAAGCTGGTGGTGCTGGTGAACGAGCATACGCAAAGCCTGGCAGAAAGTGTCGCGCTGGAACTGCGCATGCGGCCTAATACAATTATCATGGGCAGGCAAACCGCAGGTACAACTGGTAACATGATCAGGATAGATATGCCCGGAGGTATACAGGGCTCGTACACAGCAGTTAAAGTGGTTGGACTTAACAGAAGCTTTGAAGAAGGAAAAGGCGTAAAGCTGGACAGGGAGGTAAAACTTACCCCGGCGAAGATCTGTTCAGCTGAGGACTACTTGCTGCAGCAGGCTTATAAAGAAGCGCTCAAGAATTAATGTTTTTAGACTATTAATATTACTTTTGTGTAAGCCCCAATTTGTAAACCTATTTAATTCAGAGATGAAACGCTTAACCCTGCTTATTTTGACACTGTGCTTTTCAGCTATCGCCTTTGCACAAACAGCTATCACCCCTGCTGCCGAAGGTGTAACCTACGGCAAAACTGTAACTGCCGATAACGCTATCAGCACCGAAAGCCTGAAAACGAGCCTGAGTACTGACTCTGTATACAACGGCAAAGTGACAGGAACAGTAGTTGAAGTTTGTAAAAAGAAAGGTTGCTTTATGAAACTCGCCCAGGATAATGGTAAAACCATAATGGTGCAGTTTACAGACTACGCCTACTTTATGCCACAGAACATTGTTGGAAAAACGGTAGTAGTTGAAGGTAAAGCCAAAGTTAAGGAGACATCAGTGGAGCGCCTGGTGCACTACGCTAAAGACGCCGGTAAAAGCCAGGCCGAGATTGCTCAGATCACCGAGCCTAAGAAGGACATTTCCATTATGGCAGACGGTGTTCTTGTGGTAAAATAATAGCCCTAAAAAGAATTTTTTAAAAGCTGTTCCGGATTTTGGAGCAGCTTTTTTTATTTTAAAATTGCTGTAGTAAAAAATGCGGTTTCTGCAGATTTTGGTTCATGGAAACATACCAGTTATGGAAGTTTTTAACGGGTTCTGCACCTCCGGCCTCGGTGCAGAGAGTGGCGAAATCAACGGAAACGTTTTCGTTAAAAGTTTTAGGCTATTTGGCAGAATAAACCTATAATTGAAAACTCCGGATATTACTACCATGAAAACCTTTCTCGACGAGGATTTTTTACTGCAAACAGAGACTGCAAAGCGTCTTTATCACGACTATGCGTCCCATCTGCCTATTATTGATTATCACTGCCATCTGCCCCCAAATGAGATAGCCGGAGATATCAATTTCGATAATTTAACTGCTATATGGTTGCACGGAGATCATTACAAATGGCGGGCAATGCGGGCTAACGGCGTGGATGAGAGCTATATAACTGGTGGTAAAAGCGATAAAGAGAAGTTTGATCAATGGGCGGCAACGGTACCTTACACCCTTCGTAATCCATTATATCACTGGACACATCTGGAATTACAGCGGTATTTCGGCATAAAATCAAGGTTGATGCCTGCTACTGCTGATGATATTTATAACGATTGTACCGAGAAGCTCCGCAGTAAAGAATATAGAGTTAGAAGCCTGATAGTCAGGAACAATGTCGAGGTTATCTGCACCACTGATGACCCATTGGACAGCCTTGAATATCACCAGAAAATACGTCAGGACAACTTTGGCGTTAAGGTGTTGCCAGCATTCCGGCCTGATAAGGCCATGAACACCGATAGCCTTTCTGCATTGAACAATTACATCAATCAAGTAGAGAAAGTAGTTGATAGTGAGATACCTGACTGGTATAGCTACCTGTCTGCTCTAAAAAAACGCCACACCTACTTTGCAGGACAGGGCTGCTGTGTGTCTGATCATGGCATAGATCAGATATATGCTGAGGATTACACAGAGAAGGAAGTGTCGGAGATTTTTGGTAAGATACGCTCCAATCAGCCAATAACAGTACAGGAGAGTGTGAAATTTAAATCGGCCATGCTGTACCAGTTTGCCGTTTGGGACCATGAGAAAGGGTGGGTGCAGCAGTACCATATTGGCGCTTTACGCAACAATAGCTCGCGCGGCTTCAGGCAGTCTGGTCCTGACACGGGTCGCGACTCTATAGGTGATTTTCATCAGGGAAAAAGCCTGTCAAAGTTTCTGGATAAGCTTGACAGTGAAGATAAACTGGCTAAAACCATTCTCTATAATCTTAACCCTGCTGATAATGAGCTGATGGCCACAATGGCCGGCAACTTTAATGATGGCTCGGTTGCTGGTAAGATACAGTGGGGTTCGGCTTGGTGGTTCCTTGATCAGAAAGATGGCATGATCAGGCAGATGAATGCCTTGTCTAATATGGGGCTACTTAGCCGTCTGGTGGGTATGCTAACAGATTCGCGCAGTTTTATGTCTTTCCCCCGGCACGAATATTTCCGCAGGATACTTTGCAACTTATTTGGTGACGACATTGAGAATGGCGAGTTGCCTAATGACCTCGAATGGACCGGCAAAATTGTACAAGACATTTGCTACTACAATGCCAAGAACTACTTTGATTTTGACAAAAAATAACAATTGCTCAAATGGTTGATAAAGAAGCTGTATTAGACACTATACTTTCGCAGGGTATCTTACCGCTGTTTTTCTACGAAGATGCTTCTGTGAGCCTCGAAATCACCCGTACACTGTATAAAGCCGGGGTGAGGGCGCTGGAATACACAAACAGGGGCAAAGAGGCATTAGCTAACTTTCGTATCATCAAACAAGCTGTTGCTGCAGATATGCCAGGTATGTACCTGGGCATTGGTACCATTAAAACCGGACTGGAAGCAGAGGCGTTTGTTGATGCAGGAGCAGATTTCATAGTATCACCTATTATTGATAGCGAGGTTGCTCAGGTGGCTTCAAGCTACAAGCTGTTGTATATTCCTGGTTGTATGACACCGTCGGAAATACATGTGGCGCAGCAGTATAAGGCCATGCTGATAAAGCTTTTCCCTGCTAATATCCTGGGGCCGGCATTTGTCTCTTCTATACGGGAGTTGTTTCCAGGGCAGCTGTTTGTACCTACCGGCGGGGTAGAACTGGAGGCAGATAACATATCGGCATGGTTCCGTTCTGGTGTGTGCGCTGTAGGGTTGGGAAGTAAACTTATTAGTAAAAAGGTTTTGGATGAGCGACTTTACGACAAGTTATATGCTGATACAACCAAAGCGCTGGAACTGGTACAGCTAAGTAAATAAAGACAATGCAGCAAACCTCAAAAGACCCACTCCACGGTAAAACCCTGGAAGCTATATTAACGGCTTTGGTGAACTATTTTGATTGGCCGGAGCTTGGTTATCGTATCCGGATAAACTGTTTTCTGGATAATCCAAGTATAAACTCCAGCCTCAAGTTCCTGCGCAAAACGCCTTGGGCACGCAAGAAAGTGGAAGAGCTTTATATAGAGTTCCACCAAAAAATGCCTGCCGATAAAGCCTAGTGCTTACGCTTCTTGTTCATCTTAGCTTTTTCCCCTGAACTGAAATTGAATGTTTTGGCGTTCTCAGGCTTCTTTGTGTGAAAGGCTTCTCCGGGAACGTGTTTATTGGGGTCTACACGCACAGGTTTCTTTTCCTTTTCAGCTTCTTTTTGCTTGTGGTCCTTCTCTATTACCAAATCTTCGGGCAGCTCACCGGCTTCCATTTTCTGCCCTGTTGCCTGCTCAATCTTACGAACCTGGTTCAATTCAATGTCAGTAGCAAAAGTTATTGCTACAGTATCATCGTCGTTGCTGTCGGTTGCCTTAGTTACATGTTTGATAAACGTGTCTTTGTCTGCAGGTAGGTCAAAATGGATGATGAAAGGTATGTTGGTCAGGTCAGTTTCCTGTTCGTTTTCATTCGCAATTATGAGTACACGGGCGCTTTCATCCTCTGTAAACTCGCTTATTGCGCTTACTTGTTTTAGTTCGAACGCGGCCGGAGCAAGCAGCATCACTGTTGTACGTTGCCGGTTTTGTAGTTGCTGGTAAATCTTTTCAGCAGTTTGTTTTGTATTGGCAAATACCACTGTTTTAGTAAACAGTTCATCGTCTTGCATAAACAATGTAAGCAGGTTTAACTTTGTGCCGAAGTTAGGTACATGATACAACAGCTGCTGATAAGTTGGTATTTTCTGGTCAAATGATCCATCCACTTCAATCTCTGCCGGAGTATTCATAAACGGCATTATCATTCGTTCCAGCTTGTCATGCATCACTTCGCTGAACACAAGGCGCTGGCACTTATCAATGCTGTTAGATAGCTCTGTAACGGGCAGCTGTAAGCCAAGTTTTACTATCTCATGCGCATCATCTATAATAAATAGAGTGACCTTGTTCAGGTTCAATCCTAACTTTAAATAAATAGCTCTGGCCCTTTCAGGTGAGGCAATTACAATATCTGCACCTTCAGCAAGGTCGTCCATTTGTTGGTCTACACCCCCTCCTGTGTGAAGGCCGACTATACGTATGGCGGAGTTCTTATTAAGCAGATCAAAATGGGCGATCATTGCGAAAACCGCCTCCTGATCTGGCACCAGTATCAGCACTTGCGGCACACCATCGGGTTTATAACTAAAGCGGTTTAACGCGCCAAGCACAATAGTAGTCGTCTTGCCGCATCCTTCCGGTGCTATGGCAATTAAGTCTTGGCCGCCTATGATGCGGTTAATTGTTTTTAACTGTAGTTCGGTAGGGCTGGTGTAGCCAACTTCCTTAACAGATCGAATTAATTGCTTGTTCAGCCGTAGCTTATCTGACCACACCATACTTAAAATATAAGGCGGCAAAGATACACATTTAGTTACCTGCCCCGAAATGAGCTTTGTCGACATACGTTAGCATGTAAAATGTTTACTTTTAACTTTATAAACCATTATACCTACATTATGAAAAAACACCTTTTTACAGCAATTTTTGCATTGCTGGGCTTGGGGGCTGCAGCACAGCAATACGATGGTTTGAGCAGCAGCATGGGCAACATCTTCCGGACATCTGATGCGGTGAGCAGATCCATCAGCCCCGAAAACTTCAAAGGCGAAAAAGGAAAGGGCGGCATGGCAACCACCGGCACAGGTGCAGCCGCCTCCCGTGATCTGGGGCAGACATGGAAAGTGAGCCCTTCCGTAATCATCAAAAAACACACTACTTACACCGTTGCAGAAATTGATGGCTCAGGCGCTATACAACACATCTGGATGACACCTACAGGTAACTGGCGTTATTCGATAATTCGCTTTTACTGGGATGATGAAACAACGCCATCAGTAGAAGCACCTGTGGGCGATTTCTTTTGTATGGGCTGGGGAAAGTATTCGCCGCTTACCTCGTTGGCGGTAGTGGTAAATCCCGGCAGTGCTTTCAACTGTTACTGGCCGATGCCATTTAGGAAAAAGTGCCGGATAACAATGGAGAATATTGATGATGAAGATATGGTGCTATACTACCAGGTAGATTATACGTTGACCAAGGTGCCCGATGACGCAGGTTATTTTCATGCGCAATTCAGGCGTATAAACCCGTTGCCTTACAAAAAAGACTATGTTTTAGTAGACAGCATCAGGGGCAAGGGCCAGTATGTAGGCACTTACCTAGCTTATGGATCAAACAAAAACGGCTGGTGGGGAGAAGGCGAAATAAAATTTTTTATGGATGGCGATACTAAATACCCTACCATAATAGGCACCGGCACCGAGGACTACTTCTGTGGTTCATACAATTTCGATTCACGAAAGAAGCGGCCTGATGGAAGTGAATACACCGACTATACCGAGTTTAGCGGACCGTATACTGGATTGCACCAGGTAATACGTGGAGATGGGCATTACAATGTTGGCCAGCGCTTTGGCATGTACCGCTGGCATATTGCTGATCCGATACGATTTGAAAAGAACCTTAAAGTTACCTTACAGGCGTTAGGATGGCGCAGCGGAGGCAGGTATTTGCCTTTACAGGACGACATAGCTTCCGTTGTGTTTTGGTACCAAACGGGGCAGCATGGCCCGTTTCCAAAATTGCCGGCTAAGGATGAATTGGAAGTGAATTAGTATTATATTGACCCCACCAAATTACCGATTAGATCTGATTATGTCTAAAAATAACAACCTTGCTGCAGTTGCGCTTATCACTTCGCTATTCTTTTTATGGGGCTTTGCGTTGAACCTTAACCCTATACTGATACCGCATTTAAAAAAGGCTTGTCAGCTTACCGATTTTCAATCTTCATTAATTGATTCTGCATCCTATATTGCTTATTTCCTGATGCCTATTCCAGCAGCGTTGTTCATGAAAAAGTACAGCTATAAAGGGGGAATTGTGTTAGGGCTCTTGCTGTTTTCGGTTGGGGCCTTGTTGTTTTACCCGGCAGCAGCTGTAAGGGAGTATAGTTTTTTTCTTGGGGCATTATTTGTGGTATTCTCCGGAATGGCTTTCCTGGAGACTGCCGCGAATCCGTTGATTACCCTTATTGGCGACCCGGCAAGCGCCACCCAACGCATAAACTTTGCTCAATCTTTTAACGGCCTTGCAGCTACGGTAAGTCCGCTCTTAGGTGGTCTGTTTATTTTGTCAGGTAAAACACTTACCGCGGCCGAAGAAAAGGCCATGTCATCACAGGAATTGGGTGCTTACCTGGATAAGGAAGCGTCATCGGTACAAATACCCTTCATTGTAATAAGTATAGTGGTGTTTATTGTTGCTGTGCTTGTTTGGCGTACCGCTTTTCCTGCGGTGACAGACGAAAATGCAGACGAACTTGGCGACGAACGTCGGCCGCTTGGTAGCCGGATAGCAGAGTTGTTAAAGAACAAGCAATTAATGACAGGCGTATTGGCCGAATTCTTTTATGTAGGTGGCCAGGCTTGTGTAAGCAGCTTTTTTATACGTTTTAGCGAAAAAGTAGCTTTAATACCCGAGAAAGATGCCTCTACCATTTATCTTCCGCTGGCATTTTTAGGCTTCATGATCGGGCGCTTTGTGGGTACGTTCCTTATGCGGTTTTTCAATCCTGTAAAGTTGCTGCTTACTTACGCGGTAATAAATGTTATCCTGATTCTGCTTGCCGTAAACCTGCATGGCAGGGAGGCTGTATATACGTTAATGGCGGTATGGTTCTTTATGTCTATCATGTTCCCAACAATTTTCTCGTTGAGCATCCGTAACCTTGGCAATAAAACAAAGCTGGGTTCGTCGCTGGTAATAATGGGTATTGTGGGTGGCGCTATACTACCGCCAATAATGGGCCGGGTGTCCGACATGTTCAACATCCAGGTTGCTTACCTGGTTCCCGGTATAAGCTTTGCGGCTATCCTGTTGTTTGCACTAAACAACCTTAAAGTTAAGAAGGTTAATGTAGTTGCCGGACACTAATGGAGAACTAAACAAGATCAAAAATGATTACATACAAAATGCGCAAGAAGTAATTTGCGCGTTTTGTTTAAGGAACAACGTTGTAAGCCGTTCCGCTATAACAATCCTTTGAGCTCCGCCCAAACGTTATTGGCGAGTATTTTAGCGCCTTCAGCAGTAGGGTGTATGCCATCTGCTTGGTTTAAACTCTTTACACCACCTACGCCTTGCAACAGAAATGGTACAAGTGTTATGTTGTTCTTTTTGGCAAGATTTGGGAACATATCCTTAAAGTCGTTAACGTAAGTACCGCCCATGTTTGGTGGTACCTGCATGCCCAACAGCATTAACTTGGCTTTTGGATACTTGGTTTTTACTTTGTCGATAATGGTTTGCAGATTGGACTGTGTACTGCTTACAGGTAAACCACGCAAGCCATCATTAGCGCCAAGTTCTAGCACAAATATGTCTACCGGCTGCTTCAATATCCAATCTATTCTTCCCAGCCCTCCTGCAGATGTTTCTCCGCTTACTCCGCTGTTTACTATATGATAGGGCAGCTTTGCAGAATCAAGTTTGGTTTGAAGAACCCCCGGGTAAGCTTCAGATACATCATCAAGCCCGTAACCGGCAGTAAGACTATCGCCGAATACTAGTATAGTTTTCTTAGGAGCCGACACGGCTGAGGTGGTCTTAGTGGTGTCCGATTCGGAGGACTTTGTGTTACTATTGCACGCAGCAAGAACAACGGTTAAGCAGGTAAGTATCCCTATTTTAAGGCTGGATTTCATGTTTACGTATTAGGCGTTTGCACGCAGTATTTCTAAAGGTGGCTTGTTTAATATACCACGACTATTAAGCAGCCCGATGATTACCGTTAATAACGTTATTGCGGAGAATATGATTGCCACGGGCATGAAATTAACTTTATACGGCATATCAAAACTATACCTTGCTAACAGCCAACTTGATGCTATTGCGATAATTACTCCTGTCAATGCTGATAAAGCACCCAAAAATAAATACTCCAATGCGGTTATAGAGAATATCTGTCTTCGACTTGCACCCAGCGTTCTCAACAAAACGCTTTCCTGTATGCGTTGGTACTTACTGATGCGAACAGATGATATTAGCACGATGATGCCCGTAATGATGCTGAACCCGCTCATAAACTTAATTACATAGCCTATTTTGTCCAGCAACTCGTCCAGAACAGTAAGCACCAAGCCGAGATCAATCATGGAGATGTTTGGAAAGCGCTGAACCACTGCTTGCTGATATTTCGCAGAAACTTTTTCAGACGGAACATGGGTAAGCAACACATTAAATTGAGGCGCATCTTCCAGGGCACCGGCAGGAAACACTACCTGGAAATTGGTGGATATCTTATTCCAGTTTACTTTACGTATGCTGCTTACATATGCAGGCATCTGTACACCTTGTACATTAAACACTAGTTTGTCGCCTACTTTTACGTTGATGCGCTTAGCAAAACGTTCTTCAGCGGATACCGGAATGTCTTTTCCCCGCTCGGCCTTTCCTATAAACTCGCCGCTGGTCACCTGTTCAGATGATGTTAACGAATCGCGATAGGTGACGCGATACTCGTAAGAAAATGCGCGCGGTGATATATGCAGATTGCTGTCTTTTTTAGCTTCCGCAACTGTATGCCCATTTACTTTATCCAGCCGCATCGTTATAATCGGTACCTGCGACAATACAGGTAGACCTTCTTTTTTTGTAAGCTCAGCTATTGCTTCTTTCTGGCTGGTTTGGATATCAAACAAGATCATATTGCTTTGATTGCCGCTTGAAGACAGCGAAACCTGGCTGATAAGCAACTGCTGGATAAGGAACAACGTGCATATAAAAGCTGTACTTAAACCGATAGAAACCGTAAGGATGATGGTTTGATTGTTAGGCCTGTAAAGGTTTGCAAAACCTTGCCGCCAAATGTAGCTCCATGAATTCATTACCAGTAGCCTGGTAAAACGGATAAGCAGCCATGCAATTGCATTAAGAATGAGAAAGGCGATGACTATGCTAATGGTGAACACAACCGCACCCATCCAGTCGTTCAGTTGCAAGTAGGAGAATGCTACGACAAAAAGCAATACCAACAGATACACCAGCCAGCGCAAGGGATCGCGCCGGGTTATTACCTCATCAAAAGACATCCTGAGCGTATTCAACGGCGAGATGTTACGGATATTGATGAGCGGTAATAAAGCAAATAGTATTGATATTACTACTCCCAAACCAATTCCCTCCCCAACAGCCAACCAGGATATGTTGGTTGAAATTTCAACAGGTAAAAAGTCCTTTAATACCATTGGCAATAAACGCTGGATCGCAGATCCAAGTAAAGCACCGGCTATCGAACCAATTAGCCCAATACCTAATATTTGGATAAGGTAGATTAGGAATGCTTCTGACGATTTTACTCCCATGCAGCGCATGATAGCGATTGAGGCAATCTTCTCGCGGATATAAATGTTTATAGCGCTCGCTACCCCAACACAGCCCAAAAGCAAGGCTATGAATCCAACAAGTGAAAGAAAGCGGGACAGGTCACCAAAGGATCTCCCCGTATTTTCTTTCCGAGTGGCTATAGTGTCGTAGTTAAAGTCTGCTTTTTCAGTTACAGCCTCTATGCGCTTGCTAAGCTTGTCCATATTAGTACCGGCTGGTACCTTAAAGTAGTAGCTGTAGTTTATACGGCTTCCTTTTTGCATCAATCCGGTCTGCTGCATATATTGCATGGGTATGTAAACCACCGGAGCCACACCCGATGAGATACCAGTTTGTCCGGGTGCTTTGTCCAGTGCACCTGCAATTACAAACGCAGCATTGCCAATACGTACCGTATCATTCACTTTTACGTTAAACTGCAGCATAAGCGTCTTATCCACAAGCGCATATTGTCCTGTTTTGAAGGACTTACCGGCACTTACCGGCATGGTCTCCAGTGAGCCATAATAAGGAAAATTGCCTTGCAGAGCTTTAACCTGTGTAAGCCTGGTGCCATTAGTGCGTGGAAAGTAGACCATGGATACAAAGGCACGTTCCTCAGAACGGTCGCCGCTTAACGAGTCTAAAAACTTCTGGAGTGTTTTGTCTGGTTGCTTGTTGCCGTTTACCGTAAGATCGGCACCAATTAAGGTAGCGGCTTGCTCATCTACATCATTTTGAATGTTGTATTTAAACGAGTATATAGCCACTAACGCAGCTATACCAAATATTATAGAAGAGATAAACAGCAGTAATCGCGCGCGATTACGCCGGCTGTCCCGCCATGCCATTTTAAACAGCCAGCCGAAGTTAATCCCACGATTATAGTTTAAGTTTTCCATCGACTTAGTTACCTGTTTTATCGTCAGACACCAGCTTTCCGCCTTTTATCCGCAAAATTCGTTGGGTTTTAGCAGCCAGTTCGGGGTCATGTGTTACCAGCACCAGTGTAGTACCGGCTTCCCGGTTCAGGTCGAATATCAGCTTTACAACCCTTTCGCTGGTCTCAGCATCAAGGTTGCCAGTAGGTTCATCAGCAAACAAAATTTTCGGCGAATTTGAGAAAGCCCTGGCTAACGAAACCCTCTGTTGCTCACCTCCGGATAGTTGGGCAGGGTAGTGGTGTCCCCGATCAGCAAGGCCTACTTTGTCCAGCAGCTCTAAAGATCGTGCTTTAATGTTTCGTTCTCCACGAAGCTCAAGGGGAACCATTACGTTTTCTAAAGCAGTCAGGGTAGGTAGTAGCTGAAAGTTTTGAAAGATGAAGCCAACGTGCTGATTGCGCACCTGTGCACGCTTGTCTTCACTTAAACCGGTAAGATTTACACCGCTTAGTTCTACTATTCCACTGCTTGCACTATCTAACCCGGCGCAAAGGCCAAGCAGAGTTGTTTTGCCACTACCTGACGGGCCTACGATAGCGTTGGTAGAACCTGTAGCAATAGCGAAATTTACATTATCGAGAACAGTTAAACTGCGCCCAGCACTCTTATAAGTTTTACTTACGGCCGATATATTTAATATTGTTTCCAAGCTATGTAT